>DATAUH010000552.1:0-4344 GCA_036268375.1 Bryobacteraceae bacterium
ACGCCTTCACGGGGCCGCTGTCAAGCCGAGGCGCTCCAGAATGAACCGCGCCCGCTGCTCAGGAACGGCTCTCGGCAGTTCCACCACGCGATAGCCGTATTCTTCGTACACCGCGGCCATTCCTTCGTACGTCCGCTCCGCCTCTTCGAAATCCTGCGTGCGTTCCCGGTCTGTCACATAGATTTCCCGCCACGGCGGCGCCAGAAAAACCGTTTCCGCATAACGATACTCGGCGCAGGCGCGTTCTATCGCCGCCAGTTTCCGCAAACCGATCCGCCGCGCGTAGCACAACGTATCCGGGATGCCGCGGTCGGAGAACATCGTCTGCGTCGTCATCGCATACCGCTCGAACGATTCAATCGACCGGTGTAGCATCAGCTTCGTGTATGCGTCGCGGTCGCCCCAGGGCAGGGAATTCCCGCCGGCCGCCATCTGTTCGCGAATAATCTCCCGCGCCACCTCCGGCGCATACTGGTAGCCCAGACGCTCCAATTGAAGCAAGGTCGTGGTCTTTCCCGCGCCCGGGCCACCCGAAATCACGACCAGATTCGATCGCTGCACTTTCTCGTCTCCTCTTGCACTCCGCTCACGCCATAATCTACTCATGCCTGAAATCGATCGGCGCGCCTTCCTCGGCGCATCCGCCCTCGCGCTCTCCGTCGACTCTTTCGCTGCTCCCGACCCGCCCGAGTGGTTCGATCGCCCCATGCGCTGGGCGCAACTCACCCTGGTCGAAGATGATCCCGGCAACTTCGACATTAACTTCTGGATCGACTACTTCCGGCGCACTCACTCAGACGCCGCGTGCCTCAGCGCCGGCGGCTGCGTAGCGTTCTATCCCACCCAAATCCCGCTCCACTACCGCTCCCAATGGCTCGGCACTCTGGACCCGTTTGGGGACCTCGTCGCCGGCTGCCGCAAGCTCAACATGGTGGTCATCGCGCGCACCGACCCGCACGCTGCACACCCCGCCATGCGCGACGCGCATCCCGATTGGATTGCTGTCGACGCCGCCGGCAAGCCGCGTCCGCACGGCTCCATGCCCGGCTGGTGGATCACCTGCGCACTCGGCCCCTATAACTTCGATTTCATGACGCAGGTGACGAAAGAGATCGTCACCCGCTATCAGGTCGACGGCATTTTCAGTAACCGTTGGACGGGCAGCGGCATGTGTTACTGCGCTCATTGCCAGTCGAATTTCAAGAGCGCCACCGGCTTCGATCTGCCTCGCTCCAACGATCCACGCGACCCGGCGCGAATGGCGCACACCGATTGGCGGCAGCGCCGTCTCTTCGAGCTCTGGTCCGTCTGGGACGCCGCAATCCGCAGCGCCAACCCCGCTGCGCGGTTCATCCCCAACTCGGGCGGCGGCGCGCTCACCGATCTCGACATGAAAGCAGTCGGCGCCAAGGCGTCCATCCTGTTTGCCGATCGCCAGGCGCGCAGCGGTCTCGCTCCATTGTGGGCCGCGGGCAAAAACGCGAAGGAGTTCCGCGCCGGTATGGGCCGCAAGCCGGTTGGCGGCATCTTCAGCGTCGGCGTCGAAGAGCCTTATCGATGGAAAGATTCCGTGCAAAGCGCTCCTGAGATCCGTATGTGGGCGCTAGACGGCATCGCCAACGGCATTCGCCCCTGGTTCACGAAATTCGGCGGCGTGCTGCGCGACCGGCGTTGGCTGCCGGTCGTCGAAGAGGTCTACAACTGGCACTTCCGCAATCAGCGCTACCTCCGCAATCAATCCAATCTCGCCCGCGTCGCACTGGTTTATTCGCAGCAGACCGCGCGTTTCTACGGCGGCGCTCAGGCTCGCGCAAAGGTGGAAGACCACATCCTGGGCTACTATCACGCCCTGATCGAAGCCCGTGTTCCGTTTGAAATGGCGCACGATGGCCTTCTGGATTCGGAAAACCTGGCGCCGTTCAAGCTCCTTATCCTTCCCAATATCGCCGCTCTATCCGATGCGCAGTGCGCCCAACTCCGCGATTTCGTCACTCGCGGCGGCAGCGTCGTCGCCACGCATGAAACCTCGCTTTACGACGAACGCGGCGTCCGTCGCGCCGATTTCGGCCTCGCATCGCTCTTCGGCGCATCATTCGAGGACGCCATCGATGCGCGCATGCAGAATTCGTACCTCCGCCTGGAAGGTCAGCCCGGCCGCCGCCACCCCATCCTCTCCGGTCTTGACGACGCGGAACGCATTATCAACGGCGTTTCGCGCGTCCACGCCCGGGCTAACATCGCATATCCAAATCCGCCGCTCACGCTGATTCCGTCGTATCCCGATCTGCCGATGGAAGAGGTCTTTCCTCGCACTCCCAAAACCGATATCCCCGAAGTATTCGTGCGCGAAATCGGCCAGGGCCGGGTTGTTTATTTTCCTTGGGATATCGACCGCACGTTCTGGGAAACGCTTGCCGTAGATCACGCGAAGCTGCTGCGCAACGCGGTTCAGTGGGCCTTAAACGAACCGCCCGTCGTGACGGTCGAAGGCGCCGGCACGCTCGATGTCTCCTTCTGGCGCCAGCAGAACTCAATCACCGTCAATATGGTCAATCTGACCAATCCCATGATGATGAAAGGTCCCTTGCGCGAACTTATACCTGCACCGGCGCAGAAAGTAACTGTCCGTTTACCCGCCGGCGCACGTCCGCGGAAGGTCCAGTTACTCAGCGCTGGACAAACAATACACGTACAGCAGGTAAATGGCGCACTTACTCTGACGGTTCCCTCGATTCAGGATCTGGAAATCGTAGCGATCGATTTGTAAGCAGGCTCCCGGGCTACTGTTCGCGAACCGCTACGCGGGGAAACTGCAGCAACGCGCCAAGCGGCGCGCGTCTGGTGGGCCGCATCGGCTCCCGCTTCGTCCACGTCTCCTTCACGGTATGATCGCCGCCGGCATCGAAGTAACAGATGGTGTGCATCGCCACGTCTTCGTCCGTCAGCCAGAATTCGTGATAGGCCTTGTGGTTCGTAGGCGCGAAAACCGTCACGAAACGCAGCGTCTGTCCGTCCCAGCTCGTGTCCGAAACTCGCAGCTCCGCGCCGTCCGATTCATCCATCGCGCTCACGTGGAAGCGCCCCGCCTTGGCGGTGATAGTATACGCAACCGAAGTTGAAAAATAAGACCTGCTATTTTCAACCCAACTTCCCACTAGTGGATGCCAGGAATAGACGGGGACGGTTTGGTCTCGCACACAAACTTTCTACACCGTCAAGAGGTCCCAGTCAAGTACTATTCCTAGTATTCCCGGTTCTTTGTGTCTATATGCGCACTTTAGGTTCACTATTGACGCGTATCCGGTTCCGTCTTGACGCGTATCCGATAATAGAAAGGTGCCTGCTCCGAAGTGCCCCAAGTGCGGCGGTCTCGGTTTTATCATTGTCGAAGGCCCTACTGTTTCCGGCGCTAAACCCTGTGATTGCCGCACCGAAGGACGCGCCGAGCGCCTCGAAGACAAGTCCGAGATCCCCCCGCTCTACCGCAATTCTTCTTTCGACAACTTCTCCGTCCCGGGCATCGAAAACCCCATTGCCCGCCGCGAACTCACAGGCGTTATTCTTGCCGTAAAAAAATTCGCCAACGATTTTCCCAACGATACGCGCCCGGGCCTGCTCCTCACTGGCGAACCCGGCACCGGCAAGACCCACCTGGTCGTCGCCGCCATGCGTCAAATTCTCGAAAAGGGCCACGAATGCCTCTTCTGCGATTACCAAACGCTGCTCAACACCATTCGCGAAGGCTACGATCCCAGCTCTAACTCCGCCAATCGCGAGGCCTATCGCAGCGCGCTCGATAGCGAAGTCCTCGTCCTCGACGATCTGGGCGCCCACCGCACCTCCGATTGGGTCGACGACACGGTAACGTCGATCATCACTTACCGCTGCAATAATCGCAAAGCTCTCATCGCTACCACCAACCTTCCCGATCCCAACGCCGGCGGCGCCATTGTCGAAAAAAATGCCAGTGGACGCCCCGATTACCGGCTCACGCTTGCCGACCGTATCGGTCCGCGCGCCCGCTCACGTCTGTTTGAGATGTGTACGGTCATTCGCATGCCGCTGATCGAGGATTACCGGGTCCGGAAGGCACGCACGTTTTGAGCCGCTTCTGGCTCATCCTTCTGACCCTATTCGCCGCTGTCGCCAGACCGGCTGCGGACGCATCCCCCGCGCCTTTTGTCCAGGCCGCCGAGTTCGCTTACTATCTCTCCCCACCCACTCTCTGGGAGCGTCAACTGGTCTTTCTCAAGAACGCCGGCATCCGCACGGTCGAAATTCCCGTGCCCTGGTCCTGGCATCAACTTCCCTCCGGCGACTTCGATTTCACCGGACGCACTAACC
>DATAUH010000553.1:0-5559 GCA_036268375.1 Bryobacteraceae bacterium
ATTGCGCGGCCGTTTCCAAAAGGCTCTGACCTGATCATCCAGGAACATTTCCACCCGGTCGGCAAAGAGGAACTGGAAAAGACCGTGGTTGGCCTCTATTTCGCGAAGCAGCAACCGCCACGGCGCATGATTTCCGTTCAACTTCCGATCAGTTTCGGATTTTTCGCGGGCGTCCGGATTCCAGCCGGCGAGAAAGCCTACACGGTGCGAGATTCGTTCACGCTGCCGGTGGATGTGGATGCGTTTGGCGTGAGCGCCCACGCCCACTACTTAGGCAAATCGATGAAGCTGACGGCCACGCTGCCGACCGGCGAGGTCAAAACTCTACTGAACATTCCGAACTGGGATTTCGCGTGGCAAGACGGCTACCAGTTCGCCGATCTGGTTCCTCTGCCGAAAGGGACGCGCCTGGACGGCGAGGTGGTTTGGGACAATTCGGCCTCGAACCCGCACAATCAAAGCTCTCCGCCCGCGCTGGTCACATGGGGTGAGCAATCGCGGCAAGAGATGGGCAGCGTAACGCTGGAAATGGTTCCGCATGTTCAATCGGATTTCAGAGCGCTGGCCACCCAGTTGAGCCAGCGCGCTAAGAATGACCGCGACGCGGCGTATGCGCGCGACCCGGCACTACGGCAGTACTTCGAAGACCTGACCGGCAATAAGACGCAGGTGTTTCAGAACGGCGAACCGAAAGGGCGGAACTAGACGGCCTCCTCAGCGATGCCGGACAGCGAATGCATACCGCGCGGGATACGGCTCATGAGCGCGAAATCATCGCGCAATTGGAGTGCGCGGCGGATTTGCTAGCGCGCGGCCAGCGGAATCCGCGCTGATCTCATTCAATTGTGGCTTCACCAGCAGCCACGCGCATGCGCCAGCGATGCAAAACACGGCGGCGGTAAGAAAAGACGCCGTCCAGCCGAATGCGGACGCGATCGCAGGAGTAGCCGACGCGGTGAGCGCGCCGCCGAACTGCGAACACATGTTCATGAAGCCGGAAACCGAACCGGCGGAGCGGCCACCGATATCAGCGCTGAATGACCAATAAGAGCTTTGAGAGAGGTAAAGAGCGCCTGCGCCACCGGCCAGAACGAAGCTCGCGAGAGAGGCGCTCGAAACCTGCGTGCTGCCGGCCACAAACAGGCCCGCCGCGGCAAGCGATAGCGCCGCGAAAATGTAGCGGCCAATGCGTTTGCCATAGGCGCGGCTGAGCCGGTCGCTGATCCAGCCACCACCCGCGGACCCAGAGGCCATGGCGAGAAATGGCAGCATCGAATAGAACGCGCTGCTCTTGAGATCCAGCTTGCGCACAGTGTTCAGATAGATAAAGAACCAACTGAAAAATATGTAAGCTGTGTAGCCGTAGCAGAAATAACTGAAGCTGACGACGAGAATGTTACGGTCTGTAAGAATGCGGCTCCACGGAAGTTTGATCTTAGTGGCAGCCGGTGGGAGCCCGGCGCGAATGAATGCGGCTTCGGATTCGGAGAGTCGGGGATGACAGGCGGGCGTATCGCGCGCGACAACATACCAGATGACGCCCACGGCAAGCCCCAGCACAGAGCAGACCCAGAAGGAGGAGCGCCACCCGTAATTCACCATCAGGTAAGTGATGAGCGGCGGAGTGACGCCGGCGCCGAACCCAACGCCCGCGAAGATCAGGCCGTTGGCCAATCCCCGTTCCGCGGATGGCGTCCAGGCGGCGATCACGCAGTTTGATGCTGGATACATGACAGCCTCACCGATACCCAGAGCGAAGCGGAGGCCGATCAGAATGGCGAGCAGATTGGCGACATGCCCGTTAAAGAGCGTCAGCGCACTCGTGAAGAGCCCCCACCACACCCCGGCTAGCGCGAGCACCACGCGCGGCCCCAGGCGATCGGCCAGCCAGCCTCCGGGAGCTTGCGAAACCGCGTAGCCCAACACAAAAGCGCTGAACAGCGCGCCGAGTTGCTGGGTGGTGAGGTGAAATTCACTGGCCATGAACTGGCCGGCAATCGAGATGTTGACCCGATCCAGATAAGCCACGGCGCTGATCGCGAACAGCCATGCGATGAGCGACCATCGCACGCGAGTATCCGGCCGGGTAGTGGGGATCATGAAGTCAATAAGTGGCGCGACCGCCGCTGGCATCATAGCACTGCGCCGTTACGAAGGAACAATCGGGGCTGGCCAGGAAGTGCACCACGGCCGCGATCTCCTCGGGGCGGCCGGTGCGGCCCATGGGGATCTTCGAGGTCATGTAGGCGATCTGTTGTGGAGTAAGCTGGTCGAGAATCTCCGTCTGCACCACCGCGGGCGCAACGGCGTTGACGCAGATCCCCTCCGCGGCAAGTTCCTTCCCGACCGATTTCGTGAACGCAATGACGGCGCCCTTGGTTGCCGAATACGGAGACATATTGGGGTTGCCCTCTTTGCCGGCAATCGAGGCGATATTGACGATGCGTCCGTACTTCTGTGTGCGCATGTGCGGAGTAACTGCGCGCACGGTGTTGAAGACGCCCGTGAGGTTGATGGCGATGTTCCGCTGCCATGCCTCGTCGGTCTGCTCCCAGACGGGGGCAGCCGGACCGGCAATGCCTGCGTTATTTACCAGGATATCGATGCGTTCGGTCTGTTCGAGGACGCGATTCACGGCCCGTTGGACGTCGATGTTTTGGGAGACATCCGCCTCAACCGCGAACGCGCCGTTAGGCAGCGAGGCAGCAACGGTTTGCGCGCCAACCAAATTAATATCGAGCACCGCGACGCGCGCGCCGGCCTCAGCCAACCGCTGTGCGATTGCCTTTCCGATGCCCGCGGCGGCTCCGGTGACGATTGCAACCTGGCCTGTGAGCGCGGCGCCGTTAGCGTATGACATATGGGTTCCCTTTGCAGGATTTCGATTTACACCATAACATCATCGCTCCGGCGTCAGCGAAGATCGTGAACTGAACGGGAAGCCATTCCGATTGATTGCGCGCTGTTCGAGCGTTGCAGCGGCAAACTGAAGACGGCGTGAAGATGGGTAGCGTCCGTGAGACGCCGCAACGAAAAGTCGGCGGCCGCGAGAGGGTTGCGTCCGCCTAAATAAGAGAAGTCGCTTTCCATTTTTTGTTGTTTAACAGAGCCCGAGTTAGTCGAACACCGTCGCTCGAATTGTAGAACCAGTTTTGTGTAGTTGGGAATGCCCGTCGCCTACGAGCAAATGATTTGCCGGCGTACGTGGCCTAAGATGGAATCAACTCGAACGGAAGCGCTTGTATCAGCGGCTAGGACGCAAGTGCAGGATCTCAGACTTGGTCGTGTCTTGACCGTTATTGCGTGCGACTATGACTTCCTTCGCCATGCCGATAAACAGCCCGTGCTCCACCACGCCGACAACATTGTTCAGCAGGCGGTCGACTTCCACTGCGTCGAACGGCGGAAATGTGCAATCCAGGATAAAGTGTCCGCCATCTGTCACAAATGGCTGCCGATCATTCGTCATCCGTTGCGTCCACTTCGCGCCCAGCGCGGTAAGACGGCCCGCGGTTCCGCGCCAGCCAAACCTTTCGATCTCCACCGGAATTGCCTGCTCTTCCGGACAGAGGCGATCCACAACCTTACTCTCATCAACGATCAGGACCAGCTTTCTCGTCGCGCTAGCCACCAGCTTTTCGCGCAGTAACGCGCCGCCTCGGCCTTTGATGACGTTGAGCGTGTCACGCTCCACTTCATCGGCGCCATCGATCGTGACGTCAATCTCGTCACACTCGTCGAGCGTGAGTAACGGGATGTGCAGGCGCGACGCGAGCTCGGCGGTCTTCTGAGAGGTCGGCACCCCTGTAATGGAGAGGCCTTCAGCGACGCGTCGGCCGATTGCTTCCACTGCCAGAGAGGCCGTGCTGCCGCTGCCAAGGCCGACGATCATGCCGTCAGCAACCAAGCGCGCGGCTTCGTTCGCGGCAACTGCTTTCAACTCATCTTGGGTCGGCATTAACACAAATTGTATGCGGGTTTGGAGCCGCTACCAACCAGAAAGATAGACCGACGGCGCCGATACTGCCGAAATACCGGCAAGTCGCCGACACTCCGGCAGTCAATGACGCATGCGCGTCGTTTACGGCAAAGCTACATTGACCTGACAGGGCAGTGAAAGGAATGGCGCCCGGAGTGCCATGGCGTAGTGACAAATGGGTGAACTTGATCGCCGCGCCCCGGCCGTTGCTGATGCCGTAATTGTTTGGACTACCTCAGTCGCGCTAATCGCATTCGGAGTTATCTTTTTGGATGACTCTGCGATTATGGGTCCCACGATTTTGGCTTTGGGCATACTCATGTCGGCGAATGCAGCGCTCAAGTTGCTCGCGCGAAGAGCAGGTGCGGCAGGCGGCTTTGGGCGCTTACGATTGCTTCTGTCCGTGCTGTACGCCGCGTTGGTGCTCTCTGGCTTCTTGGGCCCGAGCCTGTCGCACTAAGTCACCTTCGCGCCCTTTGCGCGCGAATATCATTTCAAGAGTCGTTCTGTGGCCGCATTCCAAGCTGCTGCAGCAGTCAGTTTAGCCTCGACCTGCGCAGTTTCGCCCTCTTTGATCGGGATCTCACTCGACTGCAGCGTCGCCGCGATTTCCGGGCTGCCCCAAAGCGTCGCATCAAAATCTTCGATCGCATAGAGCAGGTATTTACCCGGCGGAACTCGCTCGATCTGAAACAAGCCATTCTGATCGCATTGCGCGCGGCGCTTGATGTTCATCTTCCCGTCGCGCGGCGTGGGATCAACCAGTAGCGCAGTCACAGCCTTCGACGCGGTTTCCGCAACCCGGCCTTCGATCTTGGCAAAATTCGCGCTCAGGATCAGCTCAACCGGTTCCGGCGGAGCCTCTCGCAGTTCGAAATCGTCCGGCGACGCAGCTTTCCCCGCGATCGTCATGCGCTTCAGGAAATAGGACTCGCTGCCGGCATAAATGTTCACGTGATAGCGGCCGGCCAGCAGATTATCGATCGCATATTCGCCGGCTAGTGTTGCGTGCGATGTGCCACCTTGTCCGGACGGTATGGATTCAAAGCCAACAAACGCATCTCCGGGTTGTGCGAGAGCCCCATTGCGTTCCAGCCGTAAGGTAATCCGTGCAGAAAATCCTTGGCGTGGTTCGAACGTTAGACCGTCCGCGTCCGCAGCTGTCAAATCGACCCGAAGTGAGCCGGAAACAGCGCTGCTCTCGTTCTGGAAACTGAGATTGTACAGCCCCGCCGGCACTCCGCCACGTTCGAATGAACCGTCTGCATTCACCGGAACAGAAATGCTCATCTCACCATCGCGAATCGGATTCAATCTCAAGTTGCTAATCATCAATTCTTTGGATAGATGTCCAGTGACGCGGCGCATAGCGGCCTTGCGTAAACTGATCACCAGGCCGGAAATCTCTTCGCCTTCCTTCAGCGTGATGGTCTTAGCGTCATTCGCTTGAACTGTCGATGAAAAATATGTGGCGACCTCTCCTTCGCTTGCATGCTCTCCCGTCGCCGTAAGAAATTCCGGAACAAACATGCCGGTCGGATTGGAGTCTGTCTCGGCACGCAGAAGATACTTTCCTGGCT
>DATAUH010000554.1:0-6005 GCA_036268375.1 Bryobacteraceae bacterium
CCCAGCCCAACGAGCAAGATTTCTCGCGGACGCTGATTCGATGGGCTGCGCAGGCGGCAGCTTCTACCTTCGCTACGCTGCCTACGAATGGAATCCAAGCCGCGCCGGATGGCTCGAACTCATTCTCAAACAGGATGGGGCACTCGGCCTAAATGATCCATCGTAGGATTTCCACGAGTCGGAAAGTTGCATACAGCCGGCAGTTTGATCACCCTACCCTATTGCTGGTTCTCTAACATCGACACTTGGGAAGTCCGAGCTTATGCGCAGCCGACACGTATGATTTATCTGGCAACTTAGTAAAATTTCACTCTCGTACGCTCAACCGACCGGATCTGCTGCCTGTCTCAAAAGCGATCGAGTTCGCCCAAGCCCACGACTACCGCGCCCTGCTCGCCTACTGCGCTTCCAACCAAATCGCTCAAAAGCTATTTACGGAAATTCCGCCCTTCGTCTTCGCTGACGATTTCCGAATGGTCAAGCTTGCGCCGGAAAAAGAGAGTGTCGAGCTCGGCTTCGGTCCGGTTTATCGCTTCGAGGTCGACAAGCAAGATGGCCGCCGGCAGGTCTCGGCCTTCAGCACGCACTGATTGCGTCAACCTTTCGCCATTAAGGAAACTGGCGCCGTCAACCTAGCCCAACATCAACTTCGCCGCCAGCAGAGCCGCCCCCGCTGCGAACCCCATAGCCGCCTGATACTCGCGGTTCCTCTTGTACTGCGCCCAAGTGAAGATCTGCCGCTTCGGTCCGCTGCGCGTCAATCGCGGCGCCAGCATCGGCACGCGCGCCGCATAGCTGGCGTACTGCGGAAACAGATCCTGCAGATGCTGCTGCTCCAGCTGTATCGCCGGCAGATAGATCAGCCCAAATACCACCGCGAACAGCACACCCAATCCGAGGCTGCGCGACGCAATCACCAGGCCCGCGGCCACAATCAGTGTCCCGAGATACAGCGGATTACGCGTGTACGCATATGGCCCCGCCGTCGCCAGTTCCCGGTCCTTGTACAAGCACCCAGCGGCCCACGCGCGCAGCGCCAGTCCCGCGAGCGACACCGGAATGCCCCAAGCAAGCGATTCCACCGTCGGTTTCGAAAACCAGGCAAACGCCGCGACCAGCAAAAAGCCGCAGGGCACCCGTAATCGCGCCACCGTATCGGCGTATGTTTTCGCAAACTGAAGCATCAGGCCAGGCACGCCGCCTTCAAAGCGTCGAACACCAGGTCCGGCAACACTTGCCGCATGCTCAAATCGATCTCGACTCCGCGTTTATAAGTCGTCGGCGCGTCCGGCGCCCGCAACACTTGCAGCGAGTCGCAGTATGGTCCGTTGCGCACCGGGTCGGTCGGACCAAAGATCGCCACGCCCGGTTTGTGCATCGCCGCGGCCAGATGCAACGGTCCGCTGTCCACGCCAATCACCGCCGTCGCGCGCCTGGTCGCATGAATCAATCCCGGAATTCCGGAAACGTGCGCCCACGCTCCGGGCACGCCGCGCAACGCCGCCTCGGCGGACGGAGGTCCATTCAACACCAGCGCCATTCCCAGTTCATTCCGCAGACGCTCCAAAATCGCCGAATAATATTCGATGGGCCACTGCTTCGATCGCCATCCCGCCATCGGCGATGCCAGCACAAAGTCGCCCTTCGGCAGTTCGCCCTCCGGATGCCCTTCTGGAAGCGGAAAGGCGCGAACCAAATCGCGAGCCCCCGCGGCCGCCGCCAAATCCAAGCGCATATCCACTACGTGCGCCGATTGCGTGCCGATCGTCCGCGAGTAAAGCAATGTCGCCGCGCCCTCTCGCGCCACGCCGCGCCCGTATCCCAACACGCGCGACGCACGCGCCAACCGCGCCACCACCGCCGATTTGATCAATCCCTGAAAGTCCAGCGCCACGTCGTAGTGTTCCGCGCGCAGCCGTCGCACGCTCTCCCGAAAACCTCCGCCATCCCGCTGGAATGCGATCACGCGATCCAGCGACGCGTTCTCTTCGAGCAGCGGCGCCCATCGCGGCTCCACCACCCACGCGATTCGCGCCGACGGAAAACTTGCCCGCAGCGAAGCGGCCGCCGGCAGCGTATGAATGATGTCACCCATCGCTCCCAGCCGCACAATCAGGATGCTGTTAACGGGTTGGCCGGCTGCGGACATCGGCGATTAACTCGGCTCGACGGCGAAGATCCTCTTCGTCCAAACGAACCACCTGCGCTGCGTCGAGCGCCGCGGCAACATCGCCAAAGGCCTCAAAATCCGCGCCGGAAGCAATTAACACGTAGTCTATCACGCGCAATGCGGCCACCAATTCGGCGCGCGCGCGCTGCCCCACCAGCTCATCGCGCAGCGGCAACACCGCCGCGGCAAATACCTCCGCGCCACCGCGCAGGGCTTCCAACTTTTCCGCGTGCCACGCCAGCAGGGGATCGAAATATCCAGTCACGATCTTCGCTTTGCGCCCGCGAATCGCGGAAGCGTCCACAATTTTGAAACGAGTATCCATCTCCTCTCGCGATCAGCCCCGCCAAAGCTCCAGCGCGGTCTGCGCCACCCTCTCCGAGCTGACTCGCGTCATGCATCGGTGATCAATCGGGCACTCGCGCAGCAGACACGGGCTGCACTCCACATGTTCCCGTATCACGCGCGTCACGCGACCGGATGGTCCTGTGGTCGTATCGTCGGTGGGCCCAAACACCGCCGCCACCGGCACGCCCAGCGCACTCGCAACGTGCATCGCCCCGGAATCATTCGTCAAAAACAGGCTGCATGCCGCCACCAGATCCAGGAACTCGCGCAGCGTTGTGGCGCCCGCCAGGTTTCGCGCCCCCGGTATCGCCTCCGTCACCTGTTGACACAGTTCCCGCTCTGCCGCGGAGCCAAACACCAGCACGCTGGCCCCACGCGTCCGCGCCGCGCTCGCTGCCGCTTCTGCAAACCGCTCCGGCAGCCACCTTTTTGCGTTCCCATACGCCGCGCCCGGGCTCACGCCAATCGCCGGGCGTTCGATTCCCAGTTCCGCCATCCGCGCCACGCCCGCAGCGCACGCCTCGTCGCGGCAATCCAGCTCAATCGGCCCCACTGCCGGAAACTTTTCGATCATTCCCGCCCGCCGCAGCAATTCCAGGTAATAAAATCGCTCGTGCCGCGGGATATCGCCAGCTTCCGGCGGCTCAATCGCGCGCGTCAATAGCATCCCGCGCGCATCTCGCCGGTATCCGATCCGCTCCGCAATCCCCGCCATCCACATCACGAGCGCCGAATCGAACGAATTCGGCAACAAGATCGCGGCATCGAAACGCATCTCGCGAAGCCGCGCCGCGAACTCCCGTTTTTCGCTCCAACTCTTCGCGGAAAACGCGATTACTTCGTCAATCGCCCGCTCCCGCGCGTAGAGATCAGCCACCCACGGCCGCGCCACAATCGCCAAATGGGCACGCGGAAACACCTCCCGCACGGCCCGAAGCGCTGGCAGCGACATCACCGCGTCTCCCAGCCAATTCGTAGCGCGCACCACCAACCGTGAGGCGGATGAAGGATTGAAATCCATCAATCCTCAGTGTATCTGCCCGCACGCCACGCGCTCTCAACGCGCGGCGGCGGGGCTGTCGTCAACAACGACACCGGATAACAACCCTTAACAAACGCCGGCCGGTCCTCCAGCAGACGTTGCGCTATCATGTTTTGAACTCGCCATGGCTTCTTCGGTCTCCACGCCTCAGTTCGCCTCGTCACGCGTCCTGTTCCTGCTCTTGCTCCTCTTCGCAGGCAGCGGCTGCTCCGCGCTGATTTATGAAATCGTCTGGTTTCAACTGCTCCAGCTCTCGATCGGCTCTACCACCGTCTCGATGGGCTTTCTGCTCGCCAGCTTCATGGGCGGACTCTGCATCGGCAGCGTAGGCTTTGCCCGTTTGAACCTGAGTGGACGCCATCCGCTGAAAATCTACGCGGCTATTGAAGCCGGCATCGCAATCTGCGGTCTTTTCGTAATTACGTGCCTGCCTGTCCTCGATAAAATCTATTTCGCCGGTGCGGCTCACGGCATTCTCGGCATGATCACGCGCGGCCTGCTCTGCGCGATATGCCTTTTGCCGCCCACGACTCTGATGGGCGCCTCCCTTCCCGCCATCGTGCGCTGGATCGAAACCACGCCCCGCGGCGTCTCCTGGTGGGGACTGCTTTACGGCGGTAACACTGCGGGCGCGGTCTTCGGCTGTCTGCTCGCCGGCTTCTATCTTCTGCGGCTGTACGACACTATCGTCGCCACCGGTTGCGCGATCGCGATCAATCTCGTGGTCGCTGCGATCAGCTATCTACTTGCAGGCCGTATCCCTGCCCATGGCGCCGTCGAGACCCCGGCCGAAGCAGCGGCAGAAGCGGCCTTGATCGCCGAACCGCCCGCGCCCCGCTGGCCTGTGTACGTCACCATCGGCCTCTCCGGCGCAAGCGCGCTTGGAGCTGAAATCGTCTGGACGCGCCTCATGGGCATGCTCATGGGCGCGACGGTTTATGTATTCTCCATCATCCTCGCGGTGTTTCTGATCGGCCTTGCATTAGGCAGCGGCGTCGGTTCGTACGTCGCCCGCATCGCCCGGGCACGCGTCGCTCTCGGTTGGGCGCAGGTACTGCTCGCGCTCGCCACCGCGTGGAGCGCCTACATGATTGCCGGCGCATTGCCCTACTGGCCCATCGATCCCTTCCTCGCGCCTACTCCGTGGATGACATTTCAGCTCGATATGGCGCGCACGCTCTGGACCATCCTTCCGCCTGCCTTGCTCTGGGGCGCGAGTTTTCCGTTGGCGCTCGCTGCCGTCGCCCGGCCAGGCGAAGACTCCGGCAAATTGGCCGGCGAAGTCTACGCAGCCAATACGCTGGGCTCTATCTTCGGCGCCTTGCTCACCAGCCTTTTTCTCGTGCCATGGATCGGCACCACCAACTGCGAAGTCATGCTGATCCTGCTGCCGGCGGTGGGTTCGTTTTTTCTGCTCTCCACGCACCTGAAGCAGGGCGGCTCTCAACTCAGTACCGCCGCATTTGCGGTCGCGCTGGTCGTGATCGCCTTTCTTGCCAAGGACGTCACTCCCCTCCCTGGGGAGGTCATTGCCTATGGACGCAGGGTCGCCACCTACGTCAACAAGGCGCAAATCCTCTACACCGTCGAAGGCCGCAACTCGTCCGTCGCGATTTCGAAATGGGGCGATGGCGCTACTGAGGTGGACGTCAACGGCCACGTGGAAGCTACCACCGAGCCTTATGACATGAAGCTCCAGCGCATGGTCGGGCACCTTCCCGGCATTCTTCATCCGCAACCGAAATCCGTGCTCGGCATCGGCTTCGGCGCCGGTGTCTCGGCTGGGACCTTTACACGCTACCCGTCGATCGAGCACATCACCGTCTGCGAGATCGAACCTGTCATTCCGCCCACGTCCACGCGCTACTTCGCGCAGGCGGATTACGACGTCTATCACAACCCAAAGACGCGCGTCGTTTTCGACGATGCCCGCCACTACCTGCTCACCACCAGGGAGCAGTACGACATCATCGCCTCCGATCCGCTCGACGTCTTCGTCAAAGGCACCGCGGCCATTTACTCCAAGGAGTATTTCGATTCCGTCAAGGCGCACCTGAAGCCCGGCGGCATGTTCACCCTTTACGTGCCGCTTTACGAGAGCGACGAGGCCACCGTGCGAAGCGAACTCGCGACTTTCTTCGCGGCCTTTCCCACCGTCACGGTGTGGGCCAACAATATCAACGGGCGCGGCTACGATATGGTCTTCATGGGACAGGTCGATCCGCTTTCCATCGATATCGACGAGGTTGCCAACCGCTTGCGGCGTCCCGATTATCAGCCGGTCGTCGAGTCGTTACGCGGCATCGGCATCAACTCCGAAATCGACCTGTTCGGAACCTATGCCGGCCAGCATTCCGACCTGAGTAAGTGGACCGCAGGGGCCGACATCAACCGCGACAAAGATCTTCGCCTGCAATACATCGGCGGGTGGGGCATCAATTCGCG
>DATAUH010000555.1:0-5581 GCA_036268375.1 Bryobacteraceae bacterium
AGTCTGATTCGGATCGCATACATTCGCGCCAACTTCCGGGCCAAAGGCGTAGACGACCTGCAAATGGAAGGAGGGCCCGGCTGGATCGACGGCCAGCGCTATCGGGTCACCTCCGTGGCAGACGGCGCGGCGCCCATCGAGGTGATGGAAGGTCCGATGCTCCAGAAACTGCTCGAGGATCGCTTTCATTTGAAGACTCACAGGGAAACCCGTGAAGCATCCATATATGCGTTGTTGGCCGCAAAAAGCGGGCTCAAGATCAAGCCCGCCGCTCCCGGCAGTTGCGCGGTCCGGGATCCGAACGACACCGATTACCGCGCTCCCTCTCCTGGCGAGAAGCCTTATTGCGGTGACGCGAATATGGCGATGAGCCCTTACCGGTTCAAATTTACCCTAACTTCGGGAACCTTCCGCCAGCTCGCATCCAACCTCGGCGCCCGGGTCGGCCGCCCAGTTATAGACAAAACCGGCATCGAGGAAAAATTCGATGTTCATCTGGAGTTTGCGCCTGAGGGCGCCGATCCTTCCGACGAGCGTACCGCTCCCTCCATCTTCACGGCTCTCTCTGAGCTTGGCCTAAAGCTCGAACCGTCCAAAGGAGCTCGCGACTACCTGATCATTGATCACGTGGAAGAGCCGGCTGGAAACTGATTGGGTGGCTTGAAAACGGTCTGCCTGGGCCCTTCCGGAGGGGCCGTGAGTCCATTCCCGCAGGCGCCGGAGCCCGATCACTTCTTTCTCGCCGGAGCCGCGCAATTCTCCAGCTTCAGGCCGGAGATCTTCGCGGGCTCCGTATCCAGCGTGAGGAGAAATGGCTGCGGCGTAAACGCAGTGGCAATACCCTCCCATTCGAACTCATCGCCCACCGCCGGCTTCCCGGCAAGCGGCCGCTCCAACTTCAAACGAATCTCCGCGCCCGCCGGCTTGGTGTCTGCTTCCGCCGGCACGGCCACCAGCAGTTCTCGCGGCCTGCATGCAGGCTTTGCTTCCACCAACGTGCCCTTCAGCTTTGGCACGCTTGAATCCTTCATCTGATTCTCGAAGAACGCCGAGCCTCCATCACCGGCCAGCGCTGCTTTGATTCTTAGCCACATCGCCACCTGCGGATTGTTCTTCTCGAACTCCGCGCGCTTCTGCTCCGCAATTTCGGCCGCCGTCGCAAACCGAAATCCTGCCGGAGGCAGCGCCGACTCCTTCACCCGCTGTTTCAACTCCTGCAGCCCTTCATCGCTGCCGTGCAACTGTACGTACGCGTGGTCTGCAAACGTTGTCACCTTCGTCGGGTCAGCGGCTGGGTCGCCCAGCTTCGGATCGATTACCGCGGCGCGTTCGAACTCATAGATCGCTGCAAACACTTTGTCGGGCTGCTCCTTTACTTGGCAATTCAGCGCCCTGCCCAGTTCATAGGACGCGAGCGATTTATCCGGATACGCCCCAATCGCGCCTACATACGCCGCTTCCGCCGCGGCGCAATCCGGCGGATGCTTCGCCATGGCCTGCGTTCCCGGCAACATTGCCAGATAAAACAGCGCAGCGCTGGCCTTCGCTTTCATATCTGCCCGCGCCTGCTCCCACTGCGCCGGGCTCACGCCGGGGAGCTGTTTGTCGTAGCTCATCAATTGCTTCGCGGCGCTCTCGCCGGTGGTGATCTCTTGCGCCGTGGGGTTTTGCACATGCGATATCGCCCAGGTGGCTGCGTACAGCAGGCGTATGACGGTCGGCTGGCCCGCGTCCCCGGGGTAGACGGTGTCCAGACCGCGCGACATCAATGCGCCCATTGAGTCCAGCGCTTTCGCCGCCTGATTCGTTTCCGCGAATGCCTGAATTTCCAGCGCCGCGCCGTTATCCTTGTACGCTGACGCCGGAAATTTCTGCCGCCACGCATCGATATCTGTTAGCGCCTTGCTGAAGTTGCGCGAATTGACGTCCTTCACGATTTCGTTGTAACTGTCGAACTCGCCCGGTAGCAATTCCTTCCCCGCCTGCTGCTGCGCGAACGCAATTCCAGCTATTAAGAGCGTAAACGCAGCTCTCCCGTGTGCCTGCATATTTCTTCTCCAGTTATGATTTACGGTTTTTCGCGGATACGGTCGCTCGGCGCCTCGCTCAATGCACTGTGCTGCGCGCCGGACCGGCTTCCGCCTTGCCGATCACGTCGAACGAAACGTCGTCGATCCAAACTTTACCGCCGCCTATCGTAATCACGCCGAAATTGATGAACTCAGCGTCTTCATCGATCTCACCCGTAATCTCGCACCGCGTCCATTCCGTGGCTCGCACCGGCCGGTCGTCCATGTTGTCCGAAAAGCCGACCCGGTGATTCGTGCGAATCACCTTCAGCCACAATTGCGCGCGATCCTCCGGCGACGGCAACCGCAGCGTTGGACCATCTACGAATAACGAATCGAGCCTCAGCCATGCTCGCAAGCGGACCGTCTTGCCGCGATATGCCGCCGCGCTAAATTTCTGCATCAACGTGCCCTCGGGGCGTGGGATGTTTGCCGCCGCCATTACGACTGCGCAACCGACGTCGCTGTGGCAATCTTGGCGACGCAGTTCCGCCAACCTACTCGAATCTTCCGGTAGCGCCGGTACCCGCCATCCTGGCGGCATGCGCCCGGGTATCCCCTCTTCGAACTTCAAATTGCGCGGACTGCTCCACGCCGCCAATCGCACTCGCGCCTGCGTCAATTCCGTCGATTGGTCGCTGTACTCGCTTACCAGCCGTTGATATTTCGCGTAAGCCTCTTCGCTTTGTCCCAACTTTTCCAGGCACTGTCCCATCTGCAGCAGCGCCTTCGCTGCCACCGGGCGCGGCGCTGCGCCATCCGCCAGAATGCCGCGGTAGATCTCCATCGCGCCCGCCAAGTCGCCCATCACGATCTCTTTGTGAATCGCCGCTTCCAATTGCACGTCGGCATCACGGCCCACTGCCGCCTTCGCTCCGCGCTCTGGCGTCGCTGTGAACACCAGCATATAAACCGCGTATGTGAACCACGTCCGGAAATAGCCACGATTGCGTAACATTTCAGCCCTCGAATCGATAGCCCATGCCGCGCACGTTGCGGAGGTATTGCGGATTCGCCGGATCTGGTTCGATCTTGCGCCGCAAATTGGCGATGTGATTATCTACGATGCGATCCGACGCGAATGTGTCCGGCCCCCACACGCCGCTCAGCAACTTCTCCCGGCTGAGTACGCGCCCCTGCGCTTCCACAAACAACGCGAGCAGTTTGAATTCGATCGGCGTCAGGTCCACCGGGCTGCCGTTGCGACGCAATTCTCCGCGGTCGAAATCAAGTTCCACGTCGCCGAAGCGATAGCATGCGCGGCCGCTGTCTCGCAAATCCCCGCCGCGCCGCAACAGCGCTCTCACGCGTGCGCGGAGTTCCCGGGTTCCGAACGGCTTGGTGACGTAATCGTCCGCGCCCAACTCCAAGCCCATTACTTTCTCCGCTTCCTGCGTCTTCGCCGTCAGCATCAGGATCGGCGTGCGGAGTCCTGCGCGGCGCACATCGCGGCAGACTTCAAAACCGTCTTTGCCAGGCAGCATCAAATCCAGCAGAATCAGATCGAAGACGCCTTCGCGCGCACGCCGCGACGCGAGCGCTCCGTCGGCGACCACTTCCACGTCGTAACCTTCCATCTTCAAGTCGTCTTCCAGACCAAGCGCAATTCCCGGCTCATCTTCCACCACCAGAATTCGCGTCATACCTTCGCCTCCCCTGCCGGAAGCAAAATCGTGAAGGTGCTTCCCTCGCCCAACCTGCTCGCCACCTGTATTTCGCCGCCATGCGCAGCCACGATGTGCCGTACCATCGCCAATCCCAGCCCCGACCCTTTCACATTCGCTGACGCCGCCGCGCTCCCGCGCACGAACTTGCCGAAAATCGCCCGCTGCTCTTTTTCCGCGATGCCGGCGCCGCGATCGCGTACGTGAATCGCTACCTGCTCGCCCGCCATTTTCCACCCGACCCAAACGGTTGGACACGCCGACGAATATTTCAGCGCATTGTCCACCAGATTCCGCAGCGCCACCGCCAACGCGTCTGGATCTGCATCGATCCGGCACCGTTCCGCCGCGCTTTCCAGCTCAATCGTCCGGCCGGCATCTGCAACCTGCGGTTGAAACTCCGCGGCCACGCGCTCCACCAGACTTGCCGCATCCATCTCTTCGAATCGATACTGCCGCGCGCCAGCCTCCATACGCCCAAAGTTCAGCAGTCCTTCCACTAAACGCTGTAGCCTTGTGGTCTCTCGCACCAAGGTCTCGTAATACACCTGCCGCCGTTCCGCGCCCTGCACGCGCCCCAACGCCAGGATTTCCGAGAGTTGGCGAATCGAGGTCAGCGGCGAACGAAACTCGTGCGATACGGCCGACACAAACTCCGATTGAATTCGCGACACCTCCAAATCGCGCCTCACCGCGCGCGCAATAAACACGCCGCCGCCCACGATGAAGAGCGCCATTACGATCGCCGCTCCCGTAAAAAGCAGTTGCCGCGCGGCCGCGCTCGATTCCGAACTTCGCGAACCGCCGATGTACAGCGTCCACGGCAACTGCGTCTCCGCCGACGTTCGTACCGCCGCATGCGCGCCGCCGATCCGTTTGCCCGCCAGCAGTCGGCCGTCGCTATCCACCGCCGCGCTAGCCGCATCCACGCCCGCTAACGCGGGTTTCATGATCGATTGCGGAGTAGCAATCAACAGCGCCAGTTTGCCCGGAGCGCCTCGCCACATCAAAAAAAGCGGCCTTCCCGCAATCCACGCCACACGTTGACCGCGCGCGCCCGCCTCTTTCGGCATCGCTTGCCAGGCCTGCGCCGCGATCTCCGCCCACGCCAGCTCGCCTGGCGACAAAGCGCGTGGCCGCCCGCAAAGCCGGTCCACTTCGCCGTAGTAGAACTCAAACTGCCCTCGCGTCAATTGCCAGCGCGCTCGCAGAAGATCCGCGCGCAACGCCTCCGCCGCCTCGCGCGATCCCGAAAGTTCGCACAACGCGTGCCGCGCCACCAATTCCGCCGGAGCGCCTGCCGCGCGCGTGTTGGGCATGCCCGCAAGCCGCGTGTAAACGGCCGTAGCCTCGCTGTTGCGGCCCATTTTGCGCAGCACCCGCGCCAAGCGCATTAACGCGCCGGCGCGAGTCGCTGCATCGGCCGCGGCTGTGAAGGAATGCCGGTACCAGTCAGCGACCTGCTCCAAAGCCGGCGCTATAGGATTGCGTGAGGTTTGAAACTCGAGCGATTCGCCGTCGCTGAATGCGGCCGCCGGCGCTTCAGGATCGCTTGAGGGCTGCGGAGCATACAACATGCGCCCCCGCGGCCATCCTACGATGCTTCCACCGCCGGCGATCAGCAGTACGCCCTCGTCCGGTTTCCCCTCGGGCGGGGGCGCCATCATCCAAGTGCTCAGGCGGTCGCCCGTCTCCGCCAGTGCGCCCCGCATCGCCGCGGCCACGCGATCTGCCGATTGTTCCAGTTCTTCCTGCGCTCGCTGCGCGTCGACAAAGCGCTCCTGGTCCACCCACTTCCACCCGAGCCAAGCCAGTGCCGAAATGCAGGCTACGGTGAACGCAAAGAGC
>DATAUH010000556.1:0-4468 GCA_036268375.1 Bryobacteraceae bacterium
AACCGATACGATCGGACTCAGTTGGCCCCTCGGCGCCACAATCTATCCGGGCGGAGTCAATTTCAGCGTGTATTCGCGCCACGCGACGGGTATGGAGCTGCTGCTCTTCGATGACGTGGATCGGGTGAAGCCCGCCCGCGTCATTCCGTTTGATGAATCGAATCGCAGCTACCATTACTGGCACGCTTATGTGCCGGGACTGAAGGCCGGACAACTCTATGGGTATCGCGCGCACGGCCCGGACGATGCGGCGGCAGGACACCGCTTTGATCCATCCCGGGTTTTGCTCGATCCTTACGCGCGCGGCGTGGCGACTCCGAAGAAGTATTCCCGCGTTCAACTGGCGCAGCGTGGCAGCGATTCAGTGGCCATGAAGAGCGTGCTCATAAAAACGAGCGGCTACGATTGGGAGGGGGACCGTGTTTTGCGCCTGCCCGCATCGCGCATGATCGTCTACGAAATGCACGTGCGCGGCTTTACCCGCAACCCGAACTCAGGCGTGGCGGAAGAGCGGCGCGGCACGTTCGCAGGCTTGATCGAAAAGATCCCCTACCTGCAGCAGCTCGGGATTACGGCTGTCGAGCTGATGCCGGTGTTTCAGTTCGATGAGCAGGACGCGCCTGAAGGACTGACGAACTATTGGGGCTATTCGCCGGTATCCTTCTTTGCTCCGCACGTGAACTACAGCTCCGAGCGCGACCCGGCATCGGCTGTGCGCGAATTTCGCGAGATGGTGAAGGCGCTCCACCAGGCGGGCATAGAAGTGATTCTGGACGTGGTCTTCAACCATACGGCTGAGGGCAACCACGAAGGCCCAACTCTCAGCCTGCGCGGCATCGACAACACCACCTACTATCACTTGAGTGAAGACCGCGCACGCTACGCGAACTACACGGGTACCGGGAATACGCTCAACTCGAATCATGCCGTGGTACGGCGCATGATTGTGGACAGTCTGCGCTACTGGGTGCAGGAGATGCATGTCGATGGATTCCGTTTTGATTTGGCGTCGGTTTTGAGCCGCGACACGTCGGGAAATCTGATGCCAACTCCGCCGGTGCTTTGGGACATCGAATCCGACCCGGCGCTGGCGGGAACAAAATTGATCGCGGAGGCTTGGGACGCGGCCGGCCTGTATCAGGTTGGAAGCTTTGGCGGGGATAGTTGGCGCGAATGGAACGGCCGTTTTCGAGACGACGTGCGTTCGTTTTTTCGCGGTGACCGCGACACGGTTTCAGTGGTTGCGGATCGCCTGTTGGGAAGCCCGCAAATTTACGTCCGCGAACAGCGGGAGGCCGAGCAGAGCGTGAATTTCGTGACGTGCCACGATGGGTTCACTCTCAACGACCTGGTGTCCTACAACAGCAAACACAACGAAGCCAACCGCGAGGGCAATCACGACGGATCGGACGACAACCGAAGCTGCAATTGGGGAGTGGAAGGCCCGGCCGACGACCCGCGCATCGAGGCGATTCGGGTGCGCCAGATGAAGAATTTCCTCACGGTGACGATGCTTTCCCTGGGCATTCCGATGATCTTGATGGGCGACGAAGTACGCCGAACGCAGTTTGGAAACAACAACGCATATTGTCAGGACAACGAAATCAGTTGGTTCGATTGGAGCCAGGTTGCAAAAAACGCCGACCTGCACCGCTTCGTGAGCCTGCTGGCGACGCAGCGCCAAAAACGCGACCTGGGGCCCGAACGCAGGCATTTGACGTTGACAGCGCTGCTGCGCCTGTCCTATCGAAGCTGGCACGGTGTGAAGATCAATCAGCCGGACTGGAGCTCCGATTCGCACAGCATCGCGCTCTCTACTTCAAACGAGGACGGCAGCGCTCATTTTTACGCGATTCTCAACGCCTATTGGGAACCGCTGACGTTTGAGCTGCCTCCATGCGGGCCGGACGCCCGCTGGTCACGCTGGATCGATACTAGTCTGGCGTCTCCGGAGGATATTGTGCCGTTGCAATCGGCGCCGCCGGTTGGAGGTGCGGTATACAAGGCGGAAGCGCATTCGATAGTAATGCTGATTTCGCGGGCCAAGTGACCGATCGCGGCTCGCCGCGCCGCGCACTGGTTAAAGCGAAGGCGCCCACATGATACGCCAGCAGCGCCTCGAAGCATTGCGGCCACGCCTTCATTGCGGCAATCGCCATCTGCTGCAGGCGCGGCCGCCCATCCAGCAGAAGCATGAGGCTGGACATGAATTGTGGGCGCCGCATTAACCGCACGTGCGCCTTTTGGTACATTCGCAGATCGTCCGCGGCTATCGCATCCGCCAGCGCGATGCTCTGCTGCATCGCCAGGCAAATGCCTTGACCGGTGATAGCGTCCACGGATCCAGACGCGTCTCCCACCAGCGCTATCCGTCCTCGCGCCACCGCCTTCAACGTGCGCGACCGCGTTACGCCACCACGTTCGCTGCTGGCCGGCGCCGCGCCCGTTAACCGCCGCTGTACCTCCGGAAACCATTCCAGCGCCTGCTCCAGCCGCGTCCCCCGGTCGCGTGTGAGCAGCGCTACTCCGACCTCACGTTCATTCACAGGCGTGATATAAAGCTGCCCGCGATTCGCCCAGTGCATCTCGAGGTAGCGGCTCCAGGGCGCGACTGCGAAGTGCCGCCGAAACCCGATGCGCTGACGGTCATTGCGGGTGGCTTCGAGGTGCGCCCAAGCGCGCACTCGCGAGTGAATACCATCCGCTCCAACAATGAAACGCGTCTTCACGACGCGACCCGACACTTCCACAGCGCCAGCGGAAATCCCCGTTACGTGCGCGCCCCACAGCAGATGCACCCCCACGCGCTCCGCGTGCCTGGCAAACGCCGCGTGCAATGTGGTGCGGCGGATTCCCAGTCCCATTCCGTCCGGAAAATCTGCCGTAACCGAAGCTCCCGCGCTGTGGAATCGAATTCCGGCGATCGGATAAGCTTCCAACCCCATCAGATCGATGCCCAGGCTTCGCGCGGCCGCGATTCCATCCGGCATCATCCCTTCGCCGCAAGCTTTGTCGTGGCCGGGGGTGGCTGCGTCCGCTACTACGACGTCGAAGCCCGCTTGTTTGGCTGCAATTGCTGCCGCAAGCCCCGCGGGACCTCCGCCGATCACGAATACTTCGGTTTCCGGGCACACTTCCACGTTTGCTGTGATGCGTGTGACTTGACGCGAGTTTCGAACACTGAGTCCGATACGGACGCGTAAGAACAATATTGGATTCGGGTTTACACGCGTTGCGCGGGGCCGTTCGTGCCGCGACGTTAGTGAAGTTGCATCCGTTGTACAGTCTTCACGTCATACCCGGACGGAACATCCAAGCGGAACAGCGTGGCATCCGGCGCCGCCTGCGTGATATTGGTCAAGTCGTATGTGCTGGTTCCAAACCGCGGATCGGAATCCGTGCTTTTCACCAGAATGTGCAGGTCCACGGAGGTCCATGTCTCCTTGACTGCTTTGATTTCTCGATCGTTGCCAATTGCGCCTACCGGAATGATCACGGTCGAGCGTCCGCCGTAACACAATACGCCGTTCACAGTCTGTGTCCCGAGATTTTCGCGCACGACGTTTTGTGTAGGGCCAGACGCACGCTTCTTGCCCGCTTTCTGCCCGCCGTTGGAGAACGCTTCTGTCGCAAGTTTGGCCTCCGGTAGAACGTATCCGTCGATATCCTGTTTCGTCGCTCTGTGCTCGTCGGGCCAAAGCGTGAGACTCGCGTGGGCGACCGGGTCGGAGATGTTGATGTAGTGTTCGGTTTCTGTACGTCTGCGCCCGTCCTTGTCCCGATAGAGCACGGTGCTGGATGTTGAATTGACGTGCGTGCCGTCTTCGAGCGTATGCGTCGTGTGAACCACCGCGGCGCCGGAAAACGGCCGATTCGGCACCGGCTGATTCAGCGTTTCGATCACGCTCAAGGTCTGATTGGCGTTCATGCCGGTCGGCAAGGCCCAGTTCTCAATTGCCTGCTGCCCCATGCCTGCGGCCGCCGTTACCAGCGCGGCGATAGTCAAGCGTTTCATCGTGTCTCCTTCTGGGCTTCGGAAACGGCGCTCACCAAACGCACGGCGCGTGCGCGTCCGTCGTCGCCCACAATTACATCCGCGGTCACCACCATCGACGGGTCCATCGCGGGAAACCGCAATCCGGTTGCGGTCAGCGCTGCCATCGGCATGGTCATACGCAGCACACGCTGGCTTTCGCCGTCGCCGAGCGGCAGGGTATATGGGATTGGCAGGAATCCGGCAGCGCCCTCCGCTGTCGGCTTCGACCTTGGTGGCGCCTTGTGAATCAACACCAAGCCCATTAGTCCGGCGGCGGTCGCAGCCGCGGCAAACAACGGCCAACTTCGTTTGACACGCTGCATGTTTCGGCCCGGCAGCCTCAGCATTTGCAACCGCTCCGGCGGCGCGTCGATCATCCACTCGCTCAGCAATCCGTCCAGTTCGCCGTCAGATAGCGGCTCCTGCTCATTC
>DATAUH010000557.1:0-6450 GCA_036268375.1 Bryobacteraceae bacterium
GGAGAAAACGGGCTGATCAGATTGCCTGCGCCATCGAAATCGAAATCGACCGTCGCTTCGATTTTGAGATTTGGATTGCCTTCGATTTTGCCGCGCAGGTTTTCGCTCAAGCCGATCCGCGTCAGTTCCATGCTGTTGCGAATCCAGGCGTAGGTGACTTCGTTCAGATCGACCTTCCCGACGGTCGGCGCGAAGGCTTCCAGACATTCACGATCTGTCGCATAATGCACCGGGATTCGAATCGCGGCCGGAGTGTTCGCCGTCAGAGAGTTAATGCGCGTCGGAGTCCAGTCCGTGCGCTTGACTAAGCGCTCCGTGACCACATCCGCCATTCCCAGGCCGACCGCGCTGTTGTATGTCAATTCGCTGAGATCGCGAAGGAAGATGCGCTCGAACCGCGGCGTATTCGGCCACGGATTGTATTCGCCGTTCACACCGCGATTGACTACTTTGGTGTCCATTCCGGCGCCGCTGATGTTTTTTCCAATCTCATCCAGGACGAGAATGTCGGCGTCGACAGGAATTTTCGCCATCCACGATTTCACCAGCGCCAGATTCTCTTCCTCGCGGGCTTCCATCACTTCAACGGGAACCGCGTCGATCTTGCCGGTGTTGTGATAGGCGTCCTCCAAAATCGCCAGGCCGCCCAAAATCTTTCCCGATTGCAGCACCTGCCGCCCCACCGTTCGGATGACGTGCTCCAAGCCCAGGCGGTAGGCATAGGAGTGATACCGCTGCGCGCCTGCGAACTTTCCCAGACCGATGGCCATCATCTTGAAAAGGCCGCTTTCGATCTTGCCCGCGAAATCGGTATGCCATTTCACTCGACCCACCAGCATCACGCCAGCCGATTGAAAGGCCAGCTTGTCCATGAAGGCCTCGATGCCGTCCGCGGTCTTACCCAGGGACACCACTTCCAACTGACTGATCAGCGGGCATCCCATGGCCGCTTCGGTGATTCCGTAGTGAGCCAGCACATCCGCCTGTCCCTGCGCGGACGCAGCCCCGTGGCTTCCCATGGCTGGAAAAAGGAACGGCTTCATGCCCGCGTCCTGCCAATACCGCACTACGGCGCGAGAGATGGTCGCGATGTTGTGAATGCCGCGGCTGCCGACGCCAATCGCGACGGTTGAACCAGGTTTCAGCCGCGCGGCGAACCCGGAAGCGGCGAGCTGTTTCTGAACTTCCGAGGCGACATCGGCAATTCGGCGATCGGGAAAGGTCTGCTCAACAATCAGGAGGCGCGGGAGCGGCATCCCTACATTATCGCCCTATCGATTGGCGCGAGCATGCGCAACTGCCCTAGGAAAATTAGTCCGCCGCGGCTTCCCACTGCGTCTCGAGAAGCTTGGCGTATTCGCCGGACGCGTACAGGTCGAACTGAAAACTACCGGGCCGGGGCACGCGGTGCGATTCCGAATCCATGAAGCCTTTATAAAGCGCATCCGCTATACGGTGATAGTTCCGAACGAAATCTTCCGTGAGCCACACAAGCGAAGGGGGCTCGGCAAACACCGAATTTATACCGACAGCGCGCGCAAAAACCGCTGGGTAATCGTTTACGCCCCAATTCAGAAGCTTTTCCCGTACGTTCGGAGGAGGGCAACCGAGGAGGCCCGCAAAACTCTGCCGCCGCATATCGGCTTCCATCAAGTCCTGATTGCGGTCTACAATCTCCATGCACTGTCCGATCCAGCGGAATACGTCTTTGCCCAGATAGTAGAGCATGCGAATTTCGGAATAGCGTCCGGCCAGCAATTTACGCGCTAACTGCTCCCGATCCTCATCCTCGCTCGGAAGAAAGCCGGAAAGCATCAAGGCCGCTTTGGAATTTTCAAGCAGCGTCTCGGGCGATGCGCGCTCCGTAAACGGATGTAGAATCAGCGGCGGCAGTTGCCATATGGTTTCATCTTGAACTGGAGTTGACAGAAGCATTCGTTATCATTATCGGCCGCAATTGCCAACCGCTACGGGGATTGGCTCTACAACAGAACCTGGGTTTCTCAAGAGTAAAGCCTTAGATTACGCGGAAGGCAATGTTTTCCATTCGTGCCGATGCGGTTACAAAGGCCGGTTCATTTCCGATGCAGGTGATATGCCCCTTACTCGGGAAGCGGTTTGTCTTTGGTTTCCGGCGCGAACGGCAGAGCCGCCAGTCCCACCAGGAAGACCAGACACATCGTCACTCCCGCGTAGCGCATGGGCTCCGGCTTATCGCCGAAGACCCGGCTGGTCAACAGCCCGAGCGTCAATGGGCCGGCCGCGGCTACCAGACGACCTACGTTGTAACAGAAGCTGGTGCCGGTGCTGCGCAGGCGCGTCGGGAAAAGCTCCGGCAGGTAGATCGCGTATCCGCCGAACAGGGCCAGTTGCGTAAAGCCCATCATCGGAATCATCCAGAAGATGTCGGTCAGGGTGCGGAGATTCCAGAACGTGTACGCGGTGGCGAACATTGCGGCCACGAAGCTGACGGCGAACGCAGTGCGCCGGTTGGTACGGTGCGTCAGCCAGGTGTACGCGTGCACACCCCAAAAACCGCCGAAGTTTTGCAGCAGCGAGGTGATGCCGATCCACGTAGTGACCTTTCCCGTAAGCGCGCCGCCCGTCAGCCCTTGCGCTTGGAACGTTCGGGTCAGGACCGGACGCAGCAGGTCGTAACTGAAGAAGCCGATGCCCCACAAACCGACCACGCCGGCGAATGCCAGTAGCAGTCCCACGATCGCATTGCGCCGCCACTCCGAAAGCAGTTCCCTGAACGAGCCGAGCTTCACCTTGGCCGCGCGCGCCTTTAACCACTGCTCGGGCTCCTTCAGTTTCTTGAACACGACCAGTGCCAGGGGCGCGGGTAATGCGCCCGCGAGAAACAGATACCGCCACGCGCTGACGATCACGCCCGTTGTGACCAGATGTCCCAGCCAGATGCCGGTAAGCGCGGCCAGCATGTTGCCGACGGCGGAGCATGCCTGCACCATTCCGAGCGCCTGCGGCCGCGCGCTTCCGGGAATTACCTCCGCAACCAACGCTACGCCGACCGCGAACTGCCCGCCGACTCCGAGCCCGCATAAAAAACGGTATACGCAGAAATCGAACACGCCGGTGGCGAACAGCCCGATGCCGGTGAAGATCGTGTAGCAGAGGATCGTCAGCATCATGGTTTTGGCGCGGCCCAGCCGGTCGCCGAGGATGCCGAACAGGATTCCGCCGAGCGCCCAGCCCACCATAAAGATCATGGTTGCGTAGCCCGCGTCTTCATTTATGAGCGATTGCGGCGCATGACCGCCCAACAGATCGGCAATCGCAGGAGCGCGCGCCAGGTTGAACAACTGCTGCGCCATCGTGTCGAACATCCACCCTACGCTCGCCACAATCAGCACGAACCAGTGATACCTGTTGAGAGAACGATACCAGGGCTGTTGAGACATGAAGCTGTTATTGTTTCACGGTTCTGTAAGAAGTGGGCAGCGTGGACTTCCAGTTGAGATATAGTAGTCAAAACTGGAGTTTAGCTATGCCGATTCACACGCGTCTTTCCACCGCACTCGCTCTCTGTACGTGCGGCCTCTTCGCTGCAGATAATCCCGCGCCGATGGTCAAACAGACCAAAGCGAACTACGACCTTGCGGCGCAGTGGACACCCAATAAGATGGGTAAGCTGGTCTTCGATACCAGCGTTACTCCGCATTGGCTGGAGCAGGGCGATCGCTTCTGGTACAGCTTTGAAAACAGCAAGGGACGCAAGTTCTACATCGTTGACCCAGTGAAGAAGACACGCACGTTCGTCTTCGATCCGATCAAGCTGGCCGCGCAGCTGACCGCGGCCACGGGTTTGCCGTATGAATCGCAGCACCTGCCGATTACGATCATCCACTTCGTCAAAAACGACAGCACTATCGAATTCGATATCATCGTGCCGAAAGATGCGGTGATTCCCGGAGAGAAAAAGTCGTCGGGGGGATCGCAGACCAACACAGACGCGCAGAACAACGACAAGCAACAAGAGGAACAGGTCCCACAGCAAGCTGGACGCGGTGGACGTGGCGCACCCACGCCGGGACGCAACGAGAAGGCGCTGCACTTCGAGTACGAACTCACCACCAGCAAATTGACTTTGCTGGCCGACGCGCCTCCGCGCAAGCCGACCTGGGCGTCGATTTCGCCGGACGAAAAGACCGTCGTCTTCACGCGTACTCACAATCTCTACATGATGGATGCCGCCAACTACGCCAAGGCGTTGAAGAAGGCGGACGACTCGTCGATCGTCGAAACCAAGCTGACGGAAGACGGCGTGGAGGATTTTGGATACGGCGGCGGCCGCGGAATGGGCGGCGATCAGCAGGATCAGAACGAGAATCAGCAGGGCGAAAATCAGGACAACTCGCGCCAGCGCGCATCGGCCGGCAATATTGCCTGGTCGCGCGATTCGAAAAAGGTTGCGCTAGTCCGCCGCGATTCACGCAAGGTGGAGAAGCTGTGGGTGATCAACTCGCTCGCCAACCCGCGGCCCACGCTGGATACCTATCGCTATGCAATGCCGGGCGACGTCAACACCCCGATCTCCCAAGTCGAAGTTTTCGATCTGGCCGCGAAAGCACGCACGATTCTGAAGACGGACGCGTTCAAAGATCAAACCATGCAAGTGGAGGTAGAGCGTCCCAACGCGCGTGATCGCGAGCGCGAGCGCACCGAGACCGTCTGGGCCGCGCCTGGTTCCGACAAGGTCTATTTCACTCGCACCAGCCGCGATCTGCATCGCGTGGACGTCTGCGTGGCCGACCTGACGAACGGTTCGGTAAAGCCGCTGATTACGGAACGCATGAACGTCTACATTGAGACGAAGCCGCTGAAATTCATCAATAATGGCGGCGAAATGATCTGGTGGTCGGAGCGCGACGGCTGGGGCCACTACTATCTCTACGGTGCTGACGGCACGTTGAAAAATCAGATCGACAAAGGTGAATTCGTCGCGGAAGATCTGGTGAACGTGGACGAGAAGACTCGCCAGATGTTCCTGACGGCCGATGGCCGCGAAGATGGCGAGAACCCTTACTACATGCACTTCTACCGCACTGGTCTCGATGGCAGCGGCTTGAAGCTGCTGGATCCGGGCGACGCATCGCATGCCATTCAGATGGCCGATTCTGCCAAGTTTTTTGTGGACAACGGTTCGCGCGTCAATACGGCTCCCGAAGCCAACCTGGAGGATGCTTCCGGCTCGGTCGTGATGCCGCTCGAAAAGGTGGACATGAGCCGGGCGACCGAAGCCGGCTTCAGGTTTCCGGAACCGTTCAAAGTGAAGGCCGATGACGGGATCACGGATATCTATGGCGTGATGTACAAGCCGTACGATTTCGATCCCAACAAAAAGTATCCGCTGATCGAGTACGTTTATCCGGGTCCGCAAACGGAAAGTGTTGACGCAACGTTTAATCCGCGCAGCAACAACGCGTTCCTGGCTAACTTCGGCTTTATCGTAGTTACCGTCGGCAACCGCGGCGGCAATCCGAATCGCTCGAAGTGGTATCACACATTCGGATACAACAACCTTCGCGATTACGGTCTGGCCGACAAGAAGGTGGCGGCCGAAGAACTGGCGGAACGCTACCCCTTCATCGACATCGATCGAGTCGGCATGTGGGGACACTCGGGCGGGGGCTTCATGACAGCGGCGTCTATGTTGATCTACCCCGATTTCTTCAAAGTTGGATGGTCCGAGTCAGGCAACCACGAAAATAATATCTATAACAACACCTGGAGCGAGAAGCACAACGGCCTGAAAGAAATGACCAACGATAAAGGTGAAGTTAGTTTCGAGTATTCCATCGACAAAAACTCAGAGATCGCCAAGAACCTGAAGGGCTATCTGATGTTGGTGACCGGAGACTACGACAACAACGTGCACCCGGCTAATACCTTCCGTTTGGCGGACGCGCTGATTCGCGCCAACAAGCGCTTCGACTTCCTGATCGTTCCTGGTCAGCGCCACGCCTATGGTCCCGATAGCGATTACGTGAGCTGGCGCCGCGCAGATTACTTCTGCCAGCATCTATTGGGCGACTCCGACCAGACCATCGATATGTGGGAGCTCAATCGCGAACAGCAGAATAACGGCAAGACGCCGGCCGGACGCGGCAACGCCACCACAACGACGCAGTTGCAGAATGGCCGGGGCGGCCAGAATGGGCGCGGCGGCCGCAATGGCACGAACAACAATAACGACAACACGAACGGCGGCGGACGCGGCGGACGCGGCGGCAACAATCAGTAAACTCGCGAGCGCCACGACGTGATCTTTTGGAACACGCTCGTCCGCTTCGATAAATCGAAAATAATTCCCTGGATCGCACTCCGCAATACCGTGGGAGTGCTGATCCCTCTGGCGGCTGGCGCTGTGCTCCATCAGCCCGCCGCCGGCGCTATCATCGCCACCGGCGCTCTCAACGTCTCCTATTC
>DATAUH010000558.1:0-2991 GCA_036268375.1 Bryobacteraceae bacterium
AGATGGATCGACGTTTTGAGCCAAGAGACACGCGGCCAGAAGGGCGGGAACCGCTAAATATCGGCGCATAGAACGAAGAATATCAAAAGCGCGGGGATCACTTTGAGCATCCGGCGTGTTGGGCGGCGCTTTGGACGCGCATTACCTCGGAGGTTTGGCCTTGGACCTGAAGCAACGAAATCAAGCGGGCTGACGCTGCGCAGAGTTGGGTCTGCACTAGCGGACAAGTGGTATTCAGACGATATGCGCCGTTACCCGCGTTAGCGAGCGCGCAGCTATCCGGCGATTTGAGGCGATAGGCTTCGATCACTTTGGTTGCGATGGCGCTGTCCTGACGGTTCCAGATCATGCCTTCCAACATTGTGATCTCTCCATCGGCGGCATCGCCCTTACCGATGAACGCGGCTGCAAGGTTGATGAACAGATCGGCGCTCAGATGACGGCGCATCGATCGTTGGATGGCGTTGATGGCTTCGTTGTAAGCTCCGCTTTGCAGCGCGACATAGCCGAGGTGCTCATCGAGCAACGGGTAATCGGAGGAGACGCCGGGACGCGCCTGCAGCGCTACCAGGCGTTCGGCGCGTCGAAGAGTGGTTAGCGCCTTTTGCTGCCACGGCGCGCGTTCCGGAACCGGCAGCGAATCGGCTTTATCACTGAAGACCTTGCCTGCGGTGACGTACGGAATGGAGGTATTGCGATCGTCAGGCAAAGGATCGAGGATCTGCATCGTGCGCTCCGCATCGCGGACTGCGCCATCGAGATCGCCCGCGGCCAATTCCTGGCCGGCTAAGGCGCTGCGCACGCGGAAACTATCCGGAACAACGGACGCCGCGCTCTTGAAGAGCGCCAACTCGGTCTGCCAATCGAAGTTGCGAGCGAAGGTTCGCGCAGCGAGGATTAACACGACGGCCGCAAAAATTGCTTGTGCGCCACGCAAACCGATTCTGCCGCGCAAGGACCAGATCAGCGTGACCAGACATCCGGCGAACGCGATCGCAGGGACGTAGAGGAAACGTTCGGCCATGATCGTTCCGATCGGGAAGAGCAGGTTTGCGGTCGGCAACAACGCGCCTAGTCCGAAGAGAACCAGGAAGAAGATTTTGCGATTGTGGAGATAGCCCCAACCGGCAAGCACTAACGCAGCGGCTAACACGATCGCGCCCACAACCACCGGGAGCGTGAAGCCGGTTGCGAGCGGGATTGCGTTGTAGGAGTAGTCAGCGGAGAGGAACGCGGGAAAGACCAGCAACAGTATCTCGTGTCCCAGAACGCCAAGCGCCGTCAGACGGCCGGATAAAAATCCGGCGTCAATGATCGGGTTATCGGTGAATTGAAAAAGTGTTGCGGGCGAATTCGAAAGTACGATGTGGCGTGCGAGCATGAAGAGCGCGCACGGAAGGGCAAGCGCGCCATATGCGGTCAATCGCGCGGACCAGGATTGCCGTTTTGGAAACGCGATATCAAAAAGGACTGCGACGCCTAGCAACGTAAGCGCGCTCTCTTTGGAAGCAATGCCGATTGCGGCGGCTCCAGCCCCCGCTGAAAGCCACTTTAGGCGACTGGAGCCTTCGGCTTCCCTGCTCCGGACGAAACACAGCAAGCTGCCGAGGATACCGAATGTGGCGAGCAGATCGGCGCGACCGACGATGTTGGTCACCGATTCGGTCAGCACGGGATGCACCGCCCAAATCGCGGCCATTGCGAATGCTGGAAGCATTTCGCCGAATAACAGCAAGGCCAGGAGAAAGACAAGCGAGACGTTCAACGAGTGAAGCGCATAGTTCAACAGATGGTAGCCGAACGGCTGGATGGCATCGCCCATGACCGAGTAATTGAACAAGTAACTCAAGGTCGTGAGCGGACGATAGAGACCGTTGCCGGCGGGCGGATACCAATACTCGCTGGTGAGGATCAAGCGCAGGTTGTTACCCGTGACGGCGTTTATACGTACATCGCGGCCGATGATGGCGGCGTTGTCTAAGACCAGGCCTGCGGTGAAGGAGTTGGCATACGCAATCAGCGTGATGGCCCAAAGCGCCACGAACGGCGCCAGACGCCGCCAACCTGACGCGTTCTGGCGTGCGGGTGCAGTTACCGCGACCACTTTCTGCTTCACCGTCCACACCCCCATTGGGCCGCTTGCGCCCGGACGTGGGCTGCGTCGGCAGTTTGACCCTGGCTCTCGAGCAGCGGCAGGAGACGCGCCGCCGCGTCGCACAGTTCACTGCGCACCAGCGGACAGGCGGTATTCAGTCCGACCGAATTTCCGTCGGACCTTATGGCGCAATTTTCCGAATCGCCCTGGCGGTAAAGCTCGACCAGCCGAGAGCCGAAGCTATTGTCTTTGCCCCACAGCATGCCTTCGAGCAGCGTGATTTCGGCGTTGCGCTGGTCGCCCTGATCGCGATAGTCGGTGGCAAGATTGATGAACGTGTTGGTTGATAGTCCCTGCTGCATCGCCGTTTTTATAGCCTCAATCGAGCGATCGAAATTGCGCGTGCGCATTTCCACGTAGCCGAGATTTTCGTAAATCATGCGCGTGTCGGCGGCGTGATAGGGCTTGCCGTACTCCGCGTCGATGCGGCGGACGCGTGCGTCTTGCGCAACTGCAATCTGGCGCGCGCGGTGCACGGCATCGAGAGCTTTGTTCCACCAGGTGGCAGCTTCGGCTGTCGATAGCGAACTCGCTTTGGCCGCATAAATACTGGCCGCGGTGACCCACGGCAGCGCGAGACTCTGGTCGTCGGGTAGAGAACTGAGGATGCGAGTGCTTTGGTCGGCCTCATGAATCGCGTCCTCGAGTTTCCCGGCGGTTTGATAAATACCCGCGAGCACGTGGTGTGGACGGAAGCTTTCGGGCACGGTCCGTTCGGCGCTGGTGAAAAGCGATTCCGGAGTGTACCAGTCGAAGTTTCGTGCGAATGCGCGGACGGTAAACGCCAGGACGATGACGGCGCAGACGATGCGGACGCCGCTTCTGGAGAGCCGCTC
>DATAUH010000559.1:0-13586 GCA_036268375.1 Bryobacteraceae bacterium
TCGAACGAAGGATTGGCTGTCTGATTCGCGATCGCGATCACTCCCAGCCCCGCGACCTTCTCGCTTCATGCGCGCCGCCTCATCCAAATCGGCCGCCGACTACAACGCCGTCGGCAAAAAAGCTGTGGAATCGCTATATCGGCAGCCCTGCAACACCGCCGTGAACTCCGACTCCGCATCGTAAGCGGCGTCCCGCGCGGCACAACGCGAAAATCGTAAACAGAAGCGACCCTCCACCATTCTGACTCCTAACTCCTGACTTCTAACTCCTGCCTTCCCCCCTCCGATAAAAATCGTTTACATCCGAAATAAATCGGAGTAGAGTAGCTCCATGGCTGCCAAATCCGCCGCCAACCGCGATCAGCCCCTCCCCACCGCCGCCGAACTCGACATCCTCGCCGTTCTCTGGCGCCTCGGCCGCGCCACCGTCCGCGACGTTCACGGTCAGCTCGCCAAAGATAGCGGCTACACCACTACGCAAAAGCAGATGCAGCTCATGCTCGCCAAAGGGCTGCTGCGCCGTACCGAACAGTTCGGCGTGCACGTTTACGAAGCCGGCATCCCAAAAGAGCAAACACAAAAGCAGCTCGTGGGCGATCTCCTCGAGCGCGCCTTCGAAGGCTCCTCCTCGGCTCTCGTGCTGCGCGCCCTCTCCGCCAAGCCTGCCTCCGCCAAAGAGCTCGACGAAATCCGGCGCATGATCGAAACGGCGGCAAAGAAAAAAGGCGGCTCCAAGTGACTTTCATCCAGATATTGGCCCGCCAGCCGTGGGTCTCCAGCGCCGGCTGGGCGCTGATTCATTTCCTCTGGCAAGGCGCGTTCCTCGCCGCTCTCTACGCACTCGTTCGACTGCGTGTCACTCGGCCGCGCGCGCGGCATGCCGTAGCATGCGCCGCTCTTCTCGCCATGTGTGCGGCCCCGCTTGCGACCTTTCTGTGCGAAGGCGCCGGGCCGGCACCCGCTCGCGCTCAAGTCCTCCTCGCCTCCGCAACTTCACACAGCGCGTGGTCCACCACGCCCGTCACGTCCGCCGCTCAGGAGCGCTTCTCGCTCCCGGATTACTTCATGCCTTACCTCGTGGCCGCCTGGCTCGTCGGCGCGCTCGCGTTCTATCTTCGCCTCGCGGTAGGCTGTGCGTTCGCAAGCCGCCTTGGGTCCGTCTCCATCGTCCCCGCCCCGCCGGAGTGGCAGCGGACCCTCGATCGCCTCCGCGCCCGCCTCCAAATCTCCCGTCCTGTCCGCCTGCTCAATTCCGCCCGTGTAGCCGTTCCAACCGTGATCGGCTGCCTTCGCCCTGTCGTGCTGATGCCGGTCGGCGCCCTCGCCGGTCTGCCCGCCCTTCATATCGAAGCTATACTTGCACACGAACTGGCCCACATCCGGCGGCGCGACTACTTCGTCAATATCCTCCAAGGGCTCGCAGAAGCCATGTTGTTTTACCACCCCGCGGTCTGGTGGATCTCAGGCCAAATCCGTCAGGAGCGGGAACGCTCTTGCGACGACATCGCCGTCGCCCTCACCGGTGACGCGCTGCTATACGCGACGGCTCTTGCCGGCTTCGAACGCTCCCGCCCGTTACGCCTTGGCCCTTCGCTCGCCGCCGCCGGCGGGTCGCTGCGCGGCCGCATCGCACGCCTATTGGGCATTGAAGCGCCCAACGCCCGCATCGCATGGCCGGCCGCGCCCGCCGCAGCCGTGGTTCTGTTATTCTCCTTGACCGCTGCAGTCATCGCTCAACAGACCGCCGCCAAACCATCTTTTGAGGTCGCCTCCATACAACTGTCCCCGCCCGATTGGTCCGGTTTTCAGTCGTATGTCCGCGGTGACCGCTATACCGCGCTCACCGCCACGCTTCGCAATCTGATCTCATTTGCTTACGGAATACGCGACTTTCAAATCTCCGGCGGCTCTGCCTGGGCCTCATCCGTCAGGTACAACATATCGGCAAAAATGTCCCCGTCCGCCGCGACGAGTCAAGCCAGGCTGATGATGCAAACTCTGCTCGCGGATCGTTTCGGCCTCGCGCTGCACCGCGTAACCAGAAACCGTCCCGGCTACGCCCTTGCCGTCGATCGCGCCGGCCCCAAGCTCACCGAGAGCGCCCAACCCGGTCCAGGACTGGGTCTTGGCACAGGCCATCTGAACGGCCGCGGCGCCGACATGCTCACCCTTGCGCGAGAACTGTCATCGCAAATCGAAGCCCCCATCACAGACCGCACCGGTCTGAAGGCACTCTACGACTTCACCCTATCCTGGTCTCCAAACCTCGAATCCCCCGACGCCGCGGGCCCCTCACTCTTCACCGCTCTCAAAGAGCAACTCGGTCTCCTGCTCGAGCCTGTCAAGAACGTACCCGTAGAGTTCTTCGTCATCGACCGCGCCCACAAGCCTACGGAAAACTGACTCTTCCGCTTACGGTCCAGCCCATCGCAATTTGCAATTCACACAAAAACCAGATTTATTTCTTCAATCGCCTCAAGCACTTAATCTGACGAGAGCGGGCCTCCCAAAAACCCGCATGTCACCCTGAAGACGAGGCAACCTGCCTCGGAGCATTTCGATGTGGAACGAAAACATCGCGGCAGGCCTGCCGCAACCATCTACCGATTCCGAAACCCAAGCCACCACCGAACTCAAGAAACGTTCCGGAGGTCCCCGCACGCCCGAAGGCAAACGCCGCTCCTCTCTCAACGCCACAAAGTTCGGCATCTTCAGCAAGATCTGCATCGCTCCGGCCGAAGAACTCGCCACCTACACCGCCCATTGCGCCGCCTACGCCGAAGCGCTCGAACCCATCGGCATCATTGAATCCGACATAGTCCAGCAGATCGCCGATCTCCGCTACCGCCTCAAACGCTGCAACGCCGCCGAGCAGTCCATCTTCGCCCGCGGCTTCGAAGATCACATCGACGAAGTCTCTACCGGCCTGCCTGAAGTCGACACAGCTCTAGCCGAAGGGGCGACTTTCCTCCAACACATCCAATTCCTCGAACGCCTCTCGCTCTACGAAAGCCGCTTACAGCGAGCCATCGAGCGCAACACCGCGCAACTCGAAAAACTGCAGTCCGAACGCAAAGCCGCGGCCGAAAAAGCCGAAACGGAGGCAGTCCACGCGAAGAAACAACCGGCACCTGAAATCGCAGCCCACGCCGGCAGCCCCACGTCCTTCCCAGACGAGTTCGTTTTTTCAGGATCCGGAGCCGCCCCGGCAACCGCGCAGCAAAACCGCCCCGCGCACTCCTCAAATTCACCTAGAACGGAGAATTCAGCCGCTTAAAGCCGCATGAAAAGCCGACCAACCCACGCAGCCGAACCAATCACCAACTCAAAATCTGTTCACAACAAGAACACAGGAGAAGAGCTCGCCAAATCCTATGGGCGACCGCGTCCCGGAGATCCCTCCGTGGAGATCGCACCAGCGGGCGAGATGAGGTTCGACAGAGCGCGTCGATCGGCACGCCGCATTAACAATCGCGTTGCTTTTCTTTGCGGTCTTTGCGCCTTTGCGAGCAATTAATCAAAACCACGCCCTTCGATACCTTACCGCTTGAAATCGAAGGACTTGCTGTGGAGATCCCAACCGTCGGCCTGGTGATGTTCAACCCCGCGCCGATCCATAGCCCGCATTAAGCAATCACGTTGCTTTTCTTTGCGGCTCCGCTCCGCGGTCGCCGAGATCAAACGGCCTCCGCTGTAGTTTCCGCGCCTCTTGTAGATCCTGCGCGATGGCCGAGCGTTCGCCCGGCGTGAGTTGCTTGCGTGAACCCTGGTGGTCTTTTGCGACGTGCTTTGCGAGCGCTAAATCAAGCCGCCCCTCGATGCCGATGCCGCTCAAGATCGAGGAGCAAGCCAGCTTGAAGTTGTTTTAAGAAAGCAGTACCGGGATCACCCTCACTCGCCGCAAGGCCTAGGAGTAAGGTCGCCGCCGATCTTTGACAATTTGCCCAACACCTCAGCGTCTCGCGCCCCCGGTGTGCCCGCCGCCCCGCCATTTTTCGCAGGCGGGGCGGCTCACTGGCGTACCCAAAGCTCGCGCGCGCGGCCCACCCGTGGACTATGCGCCCACCGCGATACTGCCCACACGCTGCGGATCCCAGAAGTTCCAGATGTCGATCGCCGGCTTTCCCTTCAAGTCCAGCGACCGGTAGACATCGTGCGGCGAACAGAGCACCAGCACATCGCTCTTCTCCACCACATCTTCCAGTGGCAGGATGTCGCCATCGTGCGCCACATACGGGTCCGTCGTCAAAATCGCCTTAGCGCGCAGCCCCAGCAGCTTTTTCAGTTTGTAGCTCAGCGAAGAGCGCGGGTCGTCGATGTTCGCCTTGAAGGCCATCCCCAGCAGGCCCACCGTCGTCTTCGTCAGGTCGAACTGCGTGCTGATCTTGTCCGCGATGAACTGCGGCATACTCTCGTTCACCAGCATCGCCGCGTATCCCAGGCTGAACTGGTTGCGATAAAACGCCGCAAGCTGCATCGTGTCCTTGAACAGGCAGGGTCCGGCCGCGAAGCCCGCGCCTGGTATCGCGCCGCGTGAATAGTTGCGCTTCATGCCGTCCATCACGCGGTAATAGTCCACGCCCGCGCTCTGCGCAATCAGGTAAAACTGGTTCGCCACCGCGAATTGGATATAGCGGAACGCGTTGTTGAACAGTTTCACCAGCTCCGCTTCGCGCGATGAAAGCCGGATAATTTCAGGCGCAATCAGGCTGAACAGTTCCGCCGCCTGGTCCTCCGCTTCCTTCGTCGTGCCCGCCACGATCTGCGGCAACCCCTGCAACTCTTCCACCGCGAAGCCCTGCACAATTCGCTCCGGGCAGAACGCAATGCGCGTCTTCTTGCCGCGCGCCGCCAGAAAATCCGCCATCGATTCCGTCACGCCCGGATATACCGTCGAACGCATCACAATCAACTGATCGTCCGACAGGTACTGCGCCAGTTCGTCAAAGCAGCGGTGAATCGCCTTTAGCGACGGATTCAGAAATTCGTCCACCGGCGTCCCGATCGTGATCACCACCACCGGCACGCCGCGTATGCACGAAGCATCCGTATCCGCTTCCAGCATGCCCTTCGCCAGCACGTCCTTCAACAAGGGCTCGGCGCCCTTTTCCATGAAGGGCATCTGCCCCGACATGATGGTCTCGATCGTCTTCTTGTTGATATCGAGGATCCGGACCTTCTTCCCCTTGGTGGCGAAAACAATCGAGAGCGGCAGGCCGACGTGCCCGCCGCCTCCCACTACGCAAATATCGGCTGGAGCCGTGGATCCCATTTACTTGTCTCCTATGATCGCCGCGAGCCGCGCCGGCCCGTGCGTCGCATTAGTTGAATCGATGAACGTCATTTATTCCTGGCGCACAATCGGCATCCGCCATCCTGTGCCGAACGCGCGTGAAGTCACTTTCAAAACCGGAGCCGCCTGCTTACGTTTGAACTCCGCCATACGCACCAGCTTCAACACTCGCCGGACCGTTGCCTCGTCGAATCCCCGCGCGATAATCTCATCGGCCGATTGCGATTGCTCTACATGCAGCTCCAGAATCTGGTCCAACAAATCGTACGGCGGCAAGCTATCCTGGTCCGTCTGGTCCGGCCGCAATTCCGCCGAAGGCGCTTTGGTCAGCGTCGATTCCGGAATGTCCGGCTTGCGCCCGTTGCGCCAGCCCGCCACGCGGTACACCATCGTCTTCGGCAGGTCCGCAATCACTGCCAGCCCGCCGTTCATGTCGCCGTAGAGCGTGCAATAGCCCACCGCCATTTCGCTCTTATTGCCCGTGGTTAGCAGCAGCGCGCCGAATTTGTTCGAGAGCGCCATCAGCAGATTGCCGCGAATACGCGATTGAATATTTTCCTCAGTCACGTCCGCCGGCCGGCCCGCGAATGCTTCGTGCAGCGTCTCTTGGTAGTCGCTCATAATGCCGCCAATCGGCAGTTTCAGCGTGCGAATTCCCAAGTTTTTCGCCAACGCTTCCGAATCGCTCACGCTGCCCTCGCTCGAATAGATCGATGGCATCATCACGCCCAGCACGTTCTCCGCCCCCATCGCGTCGGCCGCAATCGCCGCCGTCAGCGCGGAATCGATGCCGCCCGAAAGCCCCAACAGCGTCTGCTTGAAACGCGTCTTGCGCGCGTAATCGCGCACGCCCAGCGTCAGCGCGCGCCAAATCTCCGATTCCGGAGTGAAATCGTCGTTCGCAATTGGGCCGCCCGCTTCCGGCAGATCCACAAGCAGAACATCCTCTTCGAAACCCTTGGCTCGCGCGATCAGGCGTCCGCTCCCATCGAACGCGCAGCTCCGTCCGTCGAATATCAAGTCGTCGTTGCCGCCCGTCTGGTTCACATACACCAGCGGAATTCCGTGACGCTGCGCCATGTGCCCCAGCATCCGCTCGCGCATCTCCTGCTTCGACGCCGTGAACGGCGATGCCGAAAGGTTCAGGATCGCGTCCACTCCCGCCTGCGCCAGCGCCTCGATCGGATCTTCGTGATACCGCCGCCGCTGCCAAAAATTGCGGTCGTTCCACACGTCTTCGCAAATGCTGATTCCGAGCTTGCGCCCCTTCCACTCCAGAATCTGCGGTCCACGCGCCGGTTCGAAATACCGGTCTTCGTCGAAAACGTCGTACGTCGGCAGCAGCGTCTTGTGAAACACCGGCCCTTGCGTACCGTCCGCCAGCAGCACCGCGCTATTGAACAGTGGCCGCCCCATGTCGCTGGGATTCTCCGTCGCGATGCCGACCAGGGCCGCCGGCCCGTCCTTCAACGCGGCTGCAATCTGCGCCAGCGCCTGGCAGCCCTTCTGCACAAAGCCCCGGCTCATCAGCAGATCGCGTGGTAAATACCCCATCAGCGCCAACTCCGGAGTCAGCGCCAAGTCGACGCCCATGGCCTTCGCCTTCCGCGCGGCATTTACGATAAGATTCGCGTTGCCTTGCAGATCGCCTGCTGTGGGATTGATTTGAAGAAGTGCAACGCGCAAGCAGGTTCCAGACGGTGGAGTTGATTGATAATTATAGCATCCCTCAAAATTATGAAATTATTGTGGGTAAAAACCGATTTCCTACACCCGACTACTCGTGGCGGCCAGATTCGCTCCCTCGAAACCCTGCGCTGGCTCCATCGCTGGCACGAAGTTCACTACGTCGCCTTTGACGACCCGGCCACTCCCGAAGGCCTCGCGCGCAGCGGCGAATATTGCTCCCAGGCCTACCCCGTGCCCTTCGAGGTGGTCAAGAAGAGCTCGCCCCTCTTCGCTTTACAGCTTGCCGGCGGCCTCGTCTCGCATCTCCCGGTCTCCGTCAGCCGCTACAAATCCGCCTCCATGCTGCGCGTCGTCGACCGCGTCACTCGCTCGACAAAATTCGATTCCATCGTCTGCGATTTCCTATTTCCCGCGCCCAATATCCCCCGTCTCAGCGACTGCGTTCTGTTCCAGCACAACGTCGAAGCCACCATCTGGCGCCGTTATGTAGAAAACAATTCCGGGCTTAAGAAAATATATTTTCAATTACAGGCAAAACGCATGGCGGACTATGAAGGCGAGGTCTGCCGCGCCGTCCGGAAAGTGATCGCCGTTTCCGAAGCCGACGCCCAGGCGATGCGCCGCGACTACGGCGTCCAGCGCGTCGACGCCGCGCCCACCGGCGTCAATCTCGATTTCTTCGTCCGCCCCGAAACCACCGAAAAGCTCGCCGACCTCGTCTTCCTCGGTTCCATGGACTGGATGCCCAACATCGACGGCGCCGTCTGGTTCGCCCGCGAAGTGCTTCCGCTCATTCGCGCCAAACGCCCCGATTGCACCTTCGCCATCGTCGGCCGCCGCCCCGCCGCGGAGCTCCAGCGTCTGGCGGAAAGCGATCCGCTCATCAAAGTTACCGGCACCGTTCCTGACGTTCGTCCCTGGCTCTTCGGCGCGCTCGCCTCCATCGTGCCCTTGCGCGTCGGCGGCGGTACCCGCTTGAAAATCTACGAAGCGATGGCCGCGCGCGCTCCCGTCGTGTCCACCACCATCGGCGCCGAAGGCCTCGACGTCACGCACCGGGAAAACATCTTCATCGCAGACGCTGCTTCGGACTTCGCCGATCGCTGTCTGGCCCTTCTCGAAAGCGCCGTCGAACGCGAGCGTCTCGCCGCCGCTGCGTGGAACCTCGTCCACTCAAAATACTCGTGGGAGGTCGTAGCGCGCGGAATGGAATCGATGATCTTCTCTTGATCCCTACCAGACGCGCAGCGGAATGTCCCCCGGCGACCAGCCAATGCCAATGCGCGTCTGATAGATCACGCGATTGTAATTATTGAAATTGTTGCTGATATACCGGTTGCCCGAGAAGCTCATTATGGCGTGGAAATTATGCGCCAGTTGCCGCGAAAGGTTGAGGGTTCCGCTCACGTTGCCGTAATTGCCGACTATATTGCCGAAGGAATGCGCGCGGTTATAGGCCACCGACGCCCCCATGCTCCAGTGCCGTAGCCCTGTATAGTTATATCCGGCGGCGCCCGTCGTCTGTTCGGAAGTCAGGAAGAGGCCGTTGCCCGGCGTCACCACGTGTCCAACGCTCAGGTAGTAGACGCCATTGTGCACCACGTACGAAAGCCGGCCGTTGACCAGCGGCGTGTAGTGACGGTTGAAGGTAACCTCCTGGGCTTCGGTCACGCCCAGTAGCGCCGCGATCGCCGGATCGATCGGCACCACTTGCGTGAACTGCGAATTGATATGCGAAACGCCGCCGTAGCCCGTAAATTCCAGGGACCGGGTAAAACGCATCGCAAATGTGCCGGCCACGCTCTGTACCTCTGTGTTGCCGTAAATGCGCGTAAACGTGAAATGGTCGAAAATGTAGTTCAGACCGATCGTCGCGCGCCGCGATACGCGATACTGCATGTCGGCCTTTGCATTTTCGCCCGTCACTCCGTAAAGCGAGGCCGAGCGCATCCGGTTCACGTAAGCGCCGCCTCCGAAGTCGAAGGAGAGGCGCGCGGTACGCTGGTAAATCACGTCCGCCTGCGTATTGAGGTACTCCGTGCGGTTATCGAAGAAGTTCGTGGTCGGCAGCGTCGTCTGCGATGGATCGTAAGGCACTGTCGATTCCAGCGCGCCCAGGTTGAAACTCTGGTCGAACAGTCCCCCCATCGCACGGACATTCAGCGCTACGTGACGTGAGAACTGGTGCTTAATCCCCAGCGCCAGGAACTGATCGGTCGCATCGTAAAAGGTTTTGTGGAAGTAATGGTTGATATTGCCGTGGTAATCGACGCCGATCGACGTGCGGCGCCAGGAATGGCTGCCGCTGATTCCGCCGGCGAGTTGTATGCCCGCGGCGCCCGTCGTCCCAAGCTGTCCCTGTTGAGTCACGCCCGGGCCGGCCAGGCCCGAATCGTAGATCCCGTTAAATTCGAAATACGGCCGGAAGCTCACCTGCGCGTTGTTCATTGCCGTCGGTGTATCGCCGCGGCTCAGAATCGCCGGTCCCGCATACTGCGCCAACGCGGGCCCAGCCAACGCGCACAGCGAGATGATCCATTTAAAATTCAAATTGCGCCCTCCCGCGCGTCAGGCAGGATTTGCCCTCGTAAATCAAAGTCTCACCCGATTATCGCGGTCGTGTCAAGCTTGCTACAGTACTGGCCCCCGCACCTAAGACGCTTCAGCCCGCGCCTTTAGCAAACTCACGGTGTTCACGCCCGGACACCCTGTCGCGAAATGGGACAGCCCCCCGTGATAAGGGGGCCTCCATCGCGCCCGTAGCGCTTCTCGCTGACTCTTCAACTCACTTATCGTCATGACTTCGCGCGCCTTTAGCAGGCTCGGAAAAACCGTATCAGGCCGCGTACAAACGCCCGTGAACGCACATAGCTTCTTTGTTTTCCATCGGCGTTGACCAGCGTTTATCCGCATCCAACTCATTTTCCGCAGCCTGCTGGAGCGCAAACAATCGGCCCTAGGATTGCACTTTTCGCACATTCGATATAACGAGGAATTTTAATGAGAATTCGTTTCGCAATTTATTTTGCGGCTGCCTCCTGCGCCTTCGCGCAGAACTTTGTCCAACCGTCAGAGGTCTCCATCACCACGCCCGCGCCCGCCCACATGTACGGCCGGCTGCTGCGTCCGTTCCATCTGGAAAAGCGCTTCGTCGCTCCAGCCAAGCTTTTGAACTCTCCGCGTCTCGACGCTCTCATCCGCGGGGGTAACCTGTACCTCACAGCGCAAGATTGCATCGCGCTCGCGCTCGAAAACAATCTCGATATCGCGATCCAGCGCTACGGACCGTTCCTTGCCCGTGAAGATTTGCGCCGCACCCAAGCCGGCCAGTTGCTTCGCCAGGACATCGCCCTCCCGATCGTTGCGGGCCCCATCAGCGTCAGCCCCATCGGCGTCAGCGGTAACGCCAGCGGCGTCGCTGCCGGCAACGGCATCGTCGGTAACGCCGTGCTGGTCGGCTTCGGACCCAATCCGCCCAGTCTCGATCCCAGCTTCTTCGCGCAGGTGCAGTTCTCGCACAACTCCACGCCGCAAACCAACCTTAGCCTCAATGAAACCACTGCCCTGGTGCAGGATCAACGCTCTTATGTAGTCGGTTACAACCAGCAGTTCATCACCGGCACATCGATTAGCGCGAGTTACAGTGGAAACCGCTTTTCAAACAACAGTCCCACGCAAACGCTCAATCCCTACCTGGTGAACGACATCGATTTCACCATCAGTCAACCGCTCCTGCAGGGTTTCAGCCGCGCCGTCAACAGCCGCCAGATTCGCATTGCAAAAAACAACCTCAAGGTAACCAATCTGACCGTCAAGCTGCAGGTTGTCACAACCATCTCGTCGATTCTCAATCTTTATTGGGATCTGGTGAGCTTCAACGACGATGTGCGCATCAAAGAACAGACCCTCGCCACCGCTCAGCGCCTGCACCAGGACAATCAACGCCGCGTCGAGGCGGGCGCACTGCCTTCGGTGGAGGTGACGCGCGCCGCCGCGCAGGTCTCCGCCTCTGAAGAGGCGTTGCTCATCTCGCGCACCAACCTCGCGCAGCAGGAAACCGTCCTCAAAAACGCGCTCAGCCGCACCGGCGTGCAGGAAGCTGCCTTCGACGCCGTGCACATCGTGCCTCTCGATCACATCGAGGTGCCGAAAAACGACGAGATCCAGCCCATACAGGACCTGATTCAGACCGCCGTCGCCAACCGCGCCGAAATCGAGCAGAGCCGCATCAACATGGAGAACAGCAAACTGAACCTTTCCGGCTCCAAAGCCGAGTTGCTGCCCAGTCTCAGCGCCTTTGCGGAGGTCACCAACAACGGTCTGGCCGGCGCGCTGAATCCCATTTACGACAATTGCTGCGGGGCCGCGGCGCCTTACTTCGTCGGCAGCAGCGGCACGGCTCTCTCGCAGCTTTTCCGCCGCAACTTCCCCAACTACTCCGCCGGTTTTTCCTTTAACATCCCACTGCGCAACCGCGGCGCTCAGGCGGACTACGCTATGGATCAACTCAAGCTGCGCACCGAAGAGTTGCAGCTACAGCGCTCGCTCAATCAGATTCGCGTGGACGTGAAGAACGCCGTCATCGGCCTGCAGCAGGCCCGCGTACGCTACGAAACCGCCGTCAACACGCGCGTTCTTGCCGAGCAGAGCCTGGCGTCAGAGCAGCAGCGCTTCCAGTTCGGCGCTACCGGCGCCGACGTAACCACTGTCATTCAAGCGCAGCAGGACTTGGCTGGCGATGAGGATCTCGAAGTGCAAGCCATGGCCTCCTACGTCCACGCGCGCATCGATTTCGATCAGGCTCTTGGCCAAACGCTCGAGAAGAACGACATCAAAATGGACGACGTCATCAGCGGACATGTCGCGCGTACGTCCTCCATTCCCGCAAACCTGCCGGGAGGAAAACAGTAATGCGCTTTCCCGAACCTGTCCGGCAAGTTCTCGTCTGGCTGGCCGTCGCCATCATCGCTGCCGCTCCCTGTGAGGCGCAGATGCCTGTGGTGCAGCCCCCGCACGGCCCCTTCGGCGTCCGTGCCTACCTGGGTACCTACGTGGGCCCGGCGCGCGTCAACAACTCCAATCGCATTTATTCTCTGATGCGCGCGGGCACGCTTTATCTCACCGTGCAGGATGCGCTCGCGCTCGCGCTCGAAAACAACATCGATCTCGAAATTTCCCGCTACTCTCTACCCACCGCCGATTGGGCCGTGGAACGCGCGCGGGCCGGCGGACCCATACGCGGTGTTCAGGGCGGCGCGCCTCAAGTCGGCTCCGTCGATAGCGGCATTGGCGTTCTCGGCGCAATCGCGGCCGCGGGATTGAACAGCGGCACCGGCAGTGGCGGCGGTGGTGGTGGAGGTGGAGCAGGCGCCACCGTGCAACAGATCGGAACCGTTGTCGTCAATTACGATCCGTCCTTCACGGGGCAGGACACGTTTTCCCACATCACGACGCCGTTCGCGAATCTGGCGGCGGCAGGCGTAAACCCCGTGATCGATGGCAACATTATTTCGAGCACGCAGGTGCAGCAAGGCCTCTCCACCGGCGGTTCGCTGCAGGTTCGCAACTATTACTACCGCCAGCGTGAAAATTCGCCCTACGATACCTTCTCGCCCGCGCTCGGTCCCAATGTGCGCCTCACCTTCCAGCAACCTTTCGCACAGGGTTATGGCTCCGCCGTGAACACACGCTCTATTCGCGTGGCGCGAAACGGAATCGGCCTGGCGCGCGAAAACTTCCGCGGCCAGTTGATCTCTGTGGCTGCTGCCACCTTGAACCTCTACTGGGCGTTGGTAAGCGCCAACGACGAACTGAAAGCGCGCCAGCGCGCCGTCGAAGCCACACAGAAATTCGCGGAGCAGACGAAATACGAAATCGGCCTGGGCGCCATGGCGCGCTACGAATTACCGCGCGCCGAAGCCGAAGCCGAAAGCCGCAAGCAGGATCTGATTCTCGCCCAAGCCGACGTGCGCCAGCGCGAAGATCAACTGAAATTGCAGATCACGCGACGCGAAGATTCCGTGGTGGACGCAGCGCATATCGTCTGCCTGGACTCCATCGTCATTCCGACGGAGGACAACCTCCCCGACCGGCGCCAGATGGTGACCGATGCCTTGGCCAAGCGGCCCGACGTCGCCGCCTCCCGCATCAGCGATCAAAACGCCCACATAGACGCGATCGGTACCGAAAATGGGCTACTGCCCACCGCCATCGCCTTTGGCGGCACGTACAATCGCGGCGCCGGCGGCACTCCCGTTCAAGGCGCCGAAGCCAATGACTATTTCAAGGGTGGATACGGCAACGCTCTCGGTCAGATTTTCCGCCGTGACTTTCCCAATGAGTACGTTGGCTTTTACCTCGGGGGGCTGCAGATTCACAATCGCGCCTCGCAGGCAGACTATGGCATCGAACAGATGCAGTTGCAGGCCTCGCAACTCAGCAATCAGCGTGACCGCAACAACATCAGCGTCGCCATTTCCAACCAGGCGATTGCGCTGCGGCAGGCGCGTGCACGCTACAACACCGCCGTCAACACGCGCAAACTGCAGGAGCAGATCTTAGAGGACGACCAAAAGAAGTTTGCCTTCGGCACCGCCACCTTCAA
>DATAUH010000560.1:0-5739 GCA_036268375.1 Bryobacteraceae bacterium
CACAGCGCCGGCGTAACGGGTCCAATGCTGCTCCGAAGTTTCATCGACGCCGCAGATCTTGTAGATGGCGCGCTCGAGCGGGCGCAGCAGTGGATGAAGAAACGTGCGCTCGCCGGCGAACACCTTGGCCATGAAGGCGCCAACAGGAATCGTGATGGCCACCAACGCGGCCACGAACAGCAGGATTTGGACAATACCATTGGAGGTCATCAGAATTTCTCAGGACGCAGCAGTGCGCAGAAGAGGTAAACGCCGAGAGCGACGGCGAGTGCGAGTGAAACGATGTATTCCATAGTGCGCCTCCGGTTAAAGCCGGTCGCAGGCTCGCACGAACAGCCAGGCGGCCGCGAAGAAGACGATGGTGATAGTGAGAAAGAGTAAGTCAAGCATGTTAGTTCTCCACATAGATCAGCGCTACTTTGTGACCGCACGCGGCTAACGTTTCGGCAAGCCGGCGCTCCGGCGTGCCCCACAGCCGACGGTGAGCGGCCAACAGGACCGTGGATTCGGGAGGCAAGGCGCTGCGGAACGCCTCCTGGCGGCCGCGCGCCAGAATCACTTCGGCATGAATATCGAGCGGGCTTTGCGCCGCAAGCTGAATGAGTTCGTCTACCAAGCGCGCGTGCGCCGTAGACGGACAGCTAAATGGCATTGGGTAAGGGACCGTGTGTACGGCGATCAGGCGGACCGTCACTTTCAGTTGCCGGCCCCAAACGGCGGCGCGTTGTAAGGCCGCAGCCGCAAGGCCGGTGTCAGTGTACGGGATCGCGATTTCCAGAGCATCGCTACACCCGCCAATCTCCGGCGCGGGAGGATCAATTAGTAAAACGCCGTGTCGCTTCATTCCATCCCCAGCGTAGAAGCCGGAGCATTAGGAAGTCGTAAAGAAAGGATCAGGAATGAATCAGGAAGGTGGGCCGAGAGGTCCCGGGTAATTACAGGAACCCCGGAGCGCGGGGCCCGACAACCGCTGCTCCGGGGCTAAAACAGGGAGAAGGAATGCTTCTTTACACCTGTCATTTATTGTGACGTGGCCTGGGTCGTTTTGGTTCTATTTCGTTCCAGGACGGGTAGTGCTGACGATTCCGTCTCTATAATGAAGGCACATGTCCGCCATCGATTCCTACATTGCGCAGAACCGCCAGCGCTTGCTCGATGAACTGAAAGACTTTATCCGCATTCCCAGCATCAGCACGCTGCCCGAACACAAGCCCGACGTGGAGCGCGCGGCCCGGTTTGTCGCCCGTAGCCTGAAGAATGCCGGCCTGGAAAATGTAGAGGTTATCCCGACCGCCGGACATCCCCTGGTGTATGCCGATTGGCTGCACGCTGCCGGTAAACCCACGGTGCTCTGCTATGGACATTACGACGTGCAACCGGCCGACCCTCTGGATCTGTGGGTCACTCCGCCATTTGAGCCCACTGAGCGCGATGGCAATCTCTACGCGCGCGGCGCGGTGGACGACAAAGGCCAGATGTACATGCACATCAAGGCGCTGGAAGCGCTGCAAGCGGTGAACGGCACGCTGCCGGTGAACGTGAAGTTTTTGATCGAGGGCGAAGAGGAGGTGGGAGGCGCGGCCATCGCCAAATACGTCACGGAAAACGGAGAGAAACTGAAGGCAGATGTAGCGCTGATTTCGGACACGGCGATGTATGCCGAAGGCGTCCCAACCCTGTGCATCGGACTGCGCGGCCTGGTTTACATGGAAGTGCAGGCCGACGGGCCGGCGCGCGATCTGCACTCCGGATTGTACGGCGGCGCGGCGCCGAACGCGGTATACGGCTTGATCGAACTGCTGGCGAAGGCGAAAGATGCCGACGGCGTGATCCGGATTCCGGGCATTTACGACGATGTTGAGGAGCCTGCCGCGGCCGAACTCGAAAGCTGGCGCGACTTGCCGTTTGACGAGTCCGATTTTCTTTCTAAAGAGGTGGGCGCAACCTCGCTGACGGGCGAACCGAAGCGCACGGTGCTGGAGCGCGTGTGGTCGAGGCCCACCATGGAAGTGCACGGCATCGCCGGGGGATTCACCGGGGCAGGCGCAAAGACCGTGATCCCCGCGACAGCCACAGCGAAGGTAAGCTTCCGCCTGGTCCCGCGGCAGGATCCGGACAAAGTAGTGGCCGCGTTCCGCGAGTGGGTCGCGAAAAATTCGCCCAAGGGAATCCGCACTGAAGTGCGCGTCCTGAGCGCATCGCCCGGACTGCTGGTGAATCCGGACCATCCCGCAATTCGCGTGGCGGCGGACGCGTTCAGCGAGGTCTTCGGTAAGCCGACGGTCTTCACGCGCTCCGGCGGCTCCATACCGATCGTGGGTGACTTCTCCAATCATCTGAAAATTCCAACCGTTCTGATGGGTTTCGGACTTCCAGACGACGGTCTGCATTCGCCGAATGAAAAATTCCGCGTAGAAAACTATTACTTAGGCATTGCAACTGTTGCCACTTTCTTCACCCAATACGGAAAATAGCCGCCGCGAATCCCGCTGCCAACGAAGCCACCGACAGTTCGCCTAAAAGAGGCGCTGATACACTGGCATTTAAGGGGCTTTGTCTTCGACAACCAGAGTTTCCGCGCTTATGGCGGCGCTTCTTGCGTGGAACGCCGCGTGCAGCCATACGCCGCCGCGTGCGCCGGTTATTGGAGAGGCTTTCGCAGGCCCATCCACGCTAACCCTGCGGCGCGACATCCCTCTGCAGTCCGCTCCGGTGACAACCGTGAAGCACGGCGACCGCCTGGAAATTCTACGGCGTCATCGAACGGTGTTCCAGGTTCGGGCGCCCAACGGAATGGAAGGATGGGTCGACCAGCGGCAGCTGCTGGCCGCACTCGACATGCAAAATTTGAAGCGGCTGGCGCAGGTGGCGGCGCAACTGCCGCCGCAGGGGGCCGCAGTCCCGAGATATGGCGATTTGCGCGTGTACACGCAGCCGTCACTCGAATCCCCAAGCTTTATTACGGTACTAGACAAGGAAAAAGTAGACGTCCTGGGACACGAGCGGCTGCTGCGTAAGCACATACAGCGCACGCCCGTGCTGCCCCCTACGCCGAAGAAGGTAGCGCCTCCGAAAAAGAAAAAGACCTCGGGCATTCCTCCTGTTCCGATGCCGAAACCTCCTCCGCCGCCTTCCGATTGGCAGCAGCTCTCGAAAACCGACGTAGACGAACCGGACGAAGAAGCGGACACGACGCCGACGCCAACCGACGACTGGAGTCTAATTCGCACCGCCGTGGGCAGCGCGGGATGGGCGCTCACGCGTCGCATCGACATGGCCATACCCGATGAGGTGGCGCAGTACGCCGAAGGCCGGCGCATTGTTTCTTATTTCCCGCTGGGCAGCGTCACCGATGGAGACCAGGTCAAGAACGTCTGGGTGTGGACAACCATCGGGTCGGGGCCGCCTCCCTCATACGATTTCGATAACTTTCGCGTCTTCATCTGGAGCTTGCGGCGCCATCGCTACGAAACCAGCTACATCGAACGGAATATTGCGGGGTTTGCGCCGGTGCTGCTCGAAAAGGTCACATTCGGAGGCCAACAGTATCCGGGATTTTCCATATGCCTCGAACATAGGGACGGTACGCGCGCACGGCGCGAATACGCGCTGCTGTCCAACATAGTCCGTTACGCGGGAGAACGCCCGTGCGAAGCGCAACCTACGCTCGAGCAGTTGCTGGCGGCCGGCCCGCAGCCGACGGCAAATCCGCAAGATGCGCCCACACCCGAAACCAAACTCTCTCCCTGGGAGCGGGCCAAGCGCAGGGTTCATTCCTTATTCCACAGGTGAGCGGGTTTTAAGCCGCGGTGCGCGCCGCCGGTCACGTTGCGGAGGGTGGGTGAGTGTGATATCTATTGGTTAAAGCCGGACCGACTGTAAATCAACGGCGCCGCGCCGCTCCTGCCCCTCAGTGAGTCGCGACGGTCTATCATAACCTCATTGAAGGATGGCATTCCGTGGAAGCTGTCAATCGTAAACTTATTCGTCCGTCGCTAAACGAAATCAAAGAATCAATCGCGCCGCCACGCCGCGCCCCCGCGCAGAAAAAGCCGGCTCCGCCCGACCAAACCAACGCCGAAAATTTCTACTACGTCAAGCAAATGCAGGGCAAGACGCCCATGGTATTCGTGTTGCGCGATGGCGAAACGCTGCATGGAGTCATTGAGTGGTATGACAAGTGCTGCCTGAAGGTAAATCGCACCGAGGGCCCTAACATCCTGCTCTATAAGCCCAGTATCAAGTACATGTACAAAGAGTAGCGGCTACTCAGGCCTTGTTCGATTTCATGCGTTCACGCAACGCCAGGCGAAATTCTCTGCGTTCGCCCGCCTGGCGGTAGCGTCTCTGTTCTTCTTCTGTTTCCGGAACCACCGGAGGAACCGGGGTTGCCTTCCGCTCTTCGTCCAGCGCCACGAAGGTGAGATAAGCGGAGCACGTGTGGACGCGTTCGCCAGTCAGAAAGTTTTCCGCGAACACCTTCACGCCCACTTCCATCGACGTGCGAAACACACGGTTCACGGAAGAGCGCAGAATCATCAACTGGCCGATACGCACCGGGTGCAGAAAGCTGAGGCTATCTACGAAAGCCGTCACCACTGGGCGGCGCGCGTGCCGCATCGCGACCAAAGCGCCCGCCAGATCCACCAGATGCATCACCTTGCCCCCGAGGACGTTGCCAAGGCCGTTAGCGTCGTTGGGCAGTGCAAACTCTGAGTACTCGGATGCGGATTCGCGGACAGACTTACCTTGCATTTCGCTTTCTGGATGCGCGGGGGACCGGAGAGGCTTCGGACTTGCGGCGAATATAGCTGGCTGCGTAGGCCGAGGCCTGCGCCGCGAGCGCTTCGGTAGAGATGGCAACCGGCGCAGCGGCGGACATCGGAGCGATAGTCTGAGAGTCCCGCGAATATTCGAGCGCTCCGTACGCAAACGGGTGGTGGTCGCGCTCCGCAACGTAGTAGAGTCGAAGAACGGGGCCGTCATCGCTGGTGATGGTAAAGCGTACAGCATCGGGACCCTCGCCGGCGGGAAAGCGTGAACACTCTCCGCGGGCGTAGCCCAGGTTGCAGCGCCGTTCCGTTTCAGGCGAAGCAGGCTGGAACACATCGCCGGCAAGCGCGCGGCATTCGCCGCTCCAGGCGCCGCCCAACGGAAGCATTGCCGCCTGAGGCCCGGCGGCGTCCACGCGAGGCGCGCGAGGATGGAAATACGGGCACGACATTCGGAGGTTATCGTAGCATGGCATCGAATCGGCTGGAGATCCTGAAGAGCATGTTGGAGCAGAACCCGGACGACCCGTTCGCGCGTTATGGCCTGGCGATGGAGTACAAAGGCTCGGGCGATTATGATTCCGCCATGCGCGAGTTTGACGCGCTGATCCAGGCGAATCCGGACTATCACGCCGCCTACTTTCACGGCGGCCAGACGCTGGAACGTATGGGCAAGGAGGATGAGGCGCGCGAGATGTACCGCGAGGGCGTAGAGGCGGCGACGCGCGCAGGCAATGGTCACGCGCGAGCCGAAATGCAGGGCGCCCTGGATCTGCTGGGCTAGCCTGCATTTCTCACACAGGTTCGTCGCGAGGCGCGTGAGAAGGCCGTGGATACGAGGCGCGCGAAGGTCAGCGCGCGGAGGCGTACTTGAACAGTACGTCGAGCACGCTGAACGAGCGCAACGAAGTAGGCACGGCCTTATCGCGCGCCGGAGCAGAAGGTGTGTGAGAAATGTAGGCTAGTC
>DATAUH010000561.1:0-13345 GCA_036268375.1 Bryobacteraceae bacterium
GCGGCGATGCAGTGCGTCGGCTTCATTACGACACTGGCGCGCGGGACCGAGTGGGCCGCAACCGGCAAAGTTACGCAGAAAGTTCCGACGGACTTCCCTGGCCCGGACGCTATCAGTACGCGGCAGCTTACTCCCGGTAAGCAACAATAAAAATTCGGCGGAAGGAAAAGAGCACAACACCGTTGGGCTGCGCGGGAAACGCGAGCGCGAGTTTGGCTTCGTATTCGGAGAGAAAGCGCGCGCGTTCGCCATCGTTCGGGAGCAATTCGAGATAAGGGCGCAAACCGGTGCCTTTGTAGAATTCGACGATCGCGCCAGTGTTCGGCATGCGATGCCAATATTCAATGGCCCAAAGATCGAGACGGGCGGCGTGAGGCTCCAGCGCATTGTAGTAGAAATCGAGATCGTGGGCGTGCCAGCCTTTCACGCCGTTGGGAAACGAACGCCGCCAAGTTTCGGACGCAGATAGCTCGCGCATCAGGCGGTTGGCGGATCCATCGTAGTTGCCGGGCAGTTGCACTGCTAAGGCGCCGCCGCTTTCGACGTGATCGAAAATCTGTGGGAGGAGCCGGCCATGGCCGTCGACCCATTGAAGCGCCGCATTCGAAAAAACGATGTCGAAGCGTTCGCCTTTCGTGGCTGCCCATTCGGCGATATCGCCCGCGCGCCATTCGGACTCGGGACGCAGAGCGCGGGCCTTTTCGATCATGTGCGGAGAGCTGTCGAGACCGGTAATGGCGGCGTCGGGCCAGCGCTGGACGATCACTTCGGCGCTATTTCCTGGGCCACAACCGAGGTCGATGATGCGCAAGGGACGCCAGACTTCGACGTGGGCAGCGAGATCACGGCACGGGCGAGAGCGTTCATCGGCGAATTTGAGGTATTGGTCAGGATTCCAAGTCGGCATGCTGCTTTCATTTTGGCCTACTGCGCTGGGGCGCCGTGATTTGAAAGGAGTGTTAACCTGGGCTTTCCGCGTCCGCGAAAGGGTACCCAGTGAATTCTTTCCGGCTGGCTGTTTTGTTGGCGTGCGCGGTTTCCTTACCGGCTGCTGATTATTCCACCTACATCGGCGACACTTACCCGAACAGTGTTGCGGCTATGGCCGTTGATAAGAGCGGCAACACGTTTTTGGCCGGATCGCGCTTCATCACTGCACCGCCTGATGGAAAGGCATCGACCGACGTTTTCGTGACGAAGATTGACGCTGCGGGCAATGTGACGCGCGTCGCGACTCTGAGCGGGAAGGGCTCCGACCTGGCGAATGCAATCGCGGTGGATGGCTCCGGCAACATTTACGTGGCGGGAGCGACGACGTCGCCCGATTTTCCGTTGTTGAATCCACTGCAGGCTGCGCCCGGCGCCTTTCCTGGAGGGCCGTCAGCGCCCCTCGAGACCGGTTTCCTCACGAAATTGAATGCGAGCGGCGGCATCGTGTTCTCCACGTACCTGGGAGGAATGAGCGGCCAGAGCCGTCTCAACGCGATCGCACTGGATGCGCAGGGCAATGCGTATATCACCGGGGAGACGTTTGCGCCGGACTATCCGCACACACAGGGACTACCGAACGCGATTGTGTCGCCGAGCTCCGAGGCGGTGTCGGCGGCATTCTTCGCTAAGATTTCGGCGGCGGGCGACACGATTCTCTATGCGGGCGGCGTTTCGGCAACGGGGCACGAGTGCGGCAGCGGCAGTAGCTGCTTCTTGAGTTCAATCAGCACGGCGGGGGTGGCGATTGCGCTTGATCCGTCGGGAAATGCATATATCGGCGGGAATACGTACGGACTTGGGTTGCCGCTGACGGCGGGGCCGGCGGACGGCATCGGCGGATTTGTGATGCGGGTGAACGCGGCCGGAAGCGGGCTGGGATATTTGATGACGCTGGGTAGCGCGAACTATTTTCCGCCGCCAGTAGCGCCGGGCGCGGCGCCGGCAACGCTTGTGAATTCGATCGCCGCGGACGCGTCCGGAAATGCGTACGTCACGGGCTGGACGTCGGACCCGAAGTTTCCCGTGACAAGCGGGACCTTTCAATCGAAGCCGTCTTTTACTGTATCTTCGGTTTCCGCCGTAGCGACACCGCCGGATGCTTTTGTGGCCAAGCTGAATCCGCAAGGGACGGCAATGGTATGGGCAACGTTTCTCGGCGGCTCAGATCGGGACGAGGGGATGCAGATTGCGGTCGGCGCGGCAAAGGACGTGTGGGTTTCTGGGATAACGGCGTCGTCTGATTTTCCGGCAACCGCAGGCGTGGCGGAGGGGGGTGAGTTCTTGACGGAACTGAATCCGGATGGAACAGCGCTCTCGTTCGCGGCGCGTTTTCCCGTGAACACGGCCGCGGCCGCAATGGCGCTTGATGCGACGGGCGTCATTCACATGGCGGGCGAGGGCGGATTAGCGTACACGCTCACGCCCGCCCAGTTTTCGAACCCTCGCCTGCTCGGCGTGGCAAACGCAGCGGGCGGGGTGCTTTCGGGACGGATAGCGCCGTCTGAAGTGATCTCGCTTTACGGTCTGAATTTCGGAGTGAAGACGCCTGTGACGACTGCATTTAATAGCGCTGGACTGCTACCGACGACCGCGGGCGGCGTGCAGGTGACCATCAATGGCATTGCTGCGCCGCTGCTCTACGTTTCCGATACGCAGATCAATGCCGTCGCGCCGCGCGAACTGACGGTGAATGCGTCGGCTCCCCTGGTAATAATCGTGAATGGAAGAGCGATTCCCGCCTTCCGTACAGAAATCGACCGGGCGATGCCAGAGGTATTTGCGGGCGCACTGAATCAGGATGGCTCGCTCAATTCGGCGGCCAATCCGGCGCCGTCGGGTTCGATCGTTTCGGTGTGGGCGACGGGCTTGGGGGCCACGCCAGGGGCGGACGGACAGCAGGCGATTGCGGCGCAGAGTTGTTCGTGCTCGATAATTATTACCGAGCCCTCCAGTGGGGTTGTGGCTGCCATTCCACCGGCGTACGCGGGCGCTGCGCCGGGCTTGGTGAACGGCGTGACGCAGATCAATTTCCCGGTGAGCGCCGGCCCAGCCGCCCGGGAAAGGGTTTTTCTGACCCTGGGTATTGGGGGACCGCAGAGTGACCTCTTCACTGTTTACGTAAGTAAATAAGATTTTGGGAATTTAACCACTAAGTATTTCCCACTACGATAAACTTGGTTGTTGAAGTTTTGATTCTAACAAGCTGCGGGAATAAGCGCGCAAGTTGCTGATTCCGCAGCACGTTAGTTTAGTGGCAATTCCCGATGATTAATCTTAGCCATTTTGTAACGCTTCGCGAGACGGCGAAGTCGCTCGGCTTGGGCGTGGGCGACACGCTCCGCTTTATCTGGAGCTACTACGCGAGCCGGCTGCGAAATGCGGATCTGCAGGCGCAGACTGAGGTCTCGATTTTTTATGCCGGAGCGCGCCGCAAGGTGGCGATCCGCAAGAACGGGTGGGATTGGTCGGTTCTGGATGAAGTGTTCGTGCGGCGGCTCTACGATCTGCCGTCGACGCAAGTGCGGCGGGTGTTGGATTTGGGCGGCAATATAGGGGCGGCGACATTGGCGCTGGCGTGGGACCATCCCGGGGCCGAAATCTGCGCGGTAGAGCCGATTCCCACCAATCTAGCCGTGTTGCAGCGCAATATCGAACTGAATCAGGTGCGGGCGCGCGTAGTGCCGGCGGCGGCGGGCGTGGAGAGCGGCAAAGTGACTTTCAACGTCTCGTCCGATCCGAGATGCCATTCCAGCAGCATGGCGACGCTAGGCGGCACGGAAGCGCTTGAAGTGAATGTGGTGACGGTGCCGCAATTGATGGAACTGATGGGCTGGGACGAGTTCGACCTGTTGAAGATCGACATCGAAGGCGGCGAGCGAGAAATTCTGGGTAGCCGCGCGCAGTGGCTGACGAAGGTGCGCTACATCGTAGGCGAGGGACACGACGGCGTGGGCTACGATCTGGCCAAGATCCGCGCGGATCTGGAACCGCTGGGTTTTGATGTGAAGTTGGTGGAACGGAACGAAGGCGCGGCGACGGTATTTCAGGCGGAGCGGGTGCGCGCGGCAGATTTAGCGGCCGGTGACGCCGAGAACAAAGTCCAGGCTGCCAACGGCGCGAATTACGCCGGCAACTAGAGCACCGGGGCCGGCATTGCCGGCAGATGCATGCGCCGGGTTGATTGCGTCTGCCTCACGCCGCCTTGCGTTTTTCGCCATCTACCACTGCGGTTAGCCGCCCCACTATTCCCTTCAACATTTGCGACTGCGCACTTAGTTCCTCTGCCGCGGCAGCACTCTCCTCGGCGCTGGCAGCGGTGATTTGCGTGATGTGTTCCATTTGAACGATGGCGGTGGCAACCTGCTCGATGCCGCGCGCCTGTTCCTGGCTCCCGAGGTTGACGTCGTCGACCAGCGCCTTTATTTTGACCGACTGTCCAGTGATCTCGTGTATCGCCGCGGCTACCTGGTTTACCTTCATCTTCCCGTCGCTGGATTTGACGATTGACTCCTGAATCAGCGAAGCCGTGTCACTGGCTGCGTGCGCGCAGCGCTGCGCCAGACTCCGTACCTCATCCGCCACGACCCCGAAACCCAGGCCGGCGTTGCCCGCCCGCGCGGCCTCAATTGCAGCATTCAAAGCCAGGATGTTGGTTTGGAAGGCGATCCCGTCGATCACTTTGATGATCTTGGAAATCTTGCCGCTTTGCGCGTCGATTTCGCCCATCGCTGCCACCAATAGGCATAGCGCCTGCGCGGCCTGGTCGAACCTGTGCTGCGACTCCATCACCAGTCCGGCGGCTGCCCGCGAGTTTTCACTGTTTCTGATAGCCATCGAGTTGATTTGTTCGCTCGATGCAGAGGTTTCCTCGAGCGAAGCTGCCTGCTCAGAAGAGCCTTGAGCCAAAGACTGGCCGGACGACGCGACCTGACCGGCTGCAGCGGCCACCTGGCTGGCGGTTTCCCTCAAATCGGATGTGGTCTGCCGCAAAGTGCGGGACAAAGCCCGGATCGTCAGAGCCGAAGCGATGCCTGTACCTGCAAAAGCCAACAGCAGAACAGCGCTTACGGTCCAGAACTGAGCGGCCAAGGCCTGCTTTTGCGACGCCCGTTGGGCATCAGTTCGTTCGCGAAGCAATTGCACAATTTTGTCGACCACAATGGTTGGCGCACGGTCCTGGCCCTTCACCAGCTTGTCCGCGTTGCGTGACGCTTTACTCCAACTGCGCCTCTTGGCGTGGATGAGAGTCTGGAGGGCAGAGGCGTACCTGGTTCCCATCTCGACGTGAGTTTGTGCGAACTCCTCCGCCGACGCACGAATCTGCGGGTCTGGCGCGTTTCTCTTCAGGGACTCGGCCATTGCCCTGACGTCCTTCTCGTCTTCCTGGAAAGCGCGCGAGTATTTGTTCAGAGACTCCGGATCGTACCCTCGAAGCAGGACGTCTTTCCACTCCTGAACCTGTATCTTAAACTTCACCTGCATCTGCCGTGCTGAGTCCTGTAAGCGAACCTCGCGCTGAAGCAGATTGTCGTAGTTGGCGGAGATCACCTGCGAACGGTACATAAGATAGCTCGCAGCGCCTGTGCCCGCGGCCCACGTGAGGCCGACCAGCAGCCAGATCTTAGTGGCGATCGGTTTTCGTTTCATCTCGACTCCGGAGCAAAGCTCGCGGCTGCGCAACAAGGGTCGCAGCACTTCTGTGCCAGAAGGGATATCGGCCGGAAGTCGGTGAGACATTAGGGGGGAGTTGGGAGTTGGGAGTTGGGAGTTGGGAGTCAGGAGTTAGGAGTTAGGAGTCAGAAGTCAGAATTCCGGGGTGAACCGTTAGGGTGAGGCGGTCGTTCGTGGAGACAGTTACCGTCTGTGAGCGGTGTAGTTGTTCTACCCAGTAACGTCCATGTTGCCTGCGCCAGGGAAGCGCCGCGACCAACGTCCCGAATAAGAGCTATTGATTTTCGATTGAGTTGGTGGAGCGGAACACTCGGGCGGCCACCATATTCCAGCAGCGCGGGTGCGCGCGGCCGACTTAGCGGTCGGTGTCGCCTAGGACGAAGTCCATGCTGCCAATGGCGGCGATTACGTCGGCGATTAGCGTGCCCTGCACCATGGTGGGCGTCGCTTGCAGGGTGCCGAAACTGGGCGTGCGCATGTGGACGCGGTACGGGTTCTTGGTGCCGTCGCTGACCACGTAATAGCCAAGCTCGCCGCGGGGCGACTCGATCACCTGGTAGACTTCGCCTTCGGGGACGCGGAAGCCTTCGGTGACGATTTTGAAGTGGAAGATGAGCGCCTCCATCTGCGTTTTCATCTTTTCGCGATCGGGCAAAGACACGTGCGGAGAGTCCGATTTCCAGGCCCCGCCGGGCATGCCGTCCATGGCTTGACGGATGATGCGGGTGCTCTGCCGCATCTCTTCGATCCGCACCTGGTAGCGCGCGAAGACGTCGTTTTCGGTGCGGGTGGGCACCTCGAAATCGAACTTTTCGTAGCTGGTGTAAGGCGCATCCTTACGCGTATCGATCTTCAGGCCGGCGGCGCGCAGCATGGGGCCGGTGACGCCGAGATCCAGCATGTCTTCGAGCGAGATAAAGCCGACGCCCTGGGTCCGACCCATCCAGATGGGATTTCCCGTGAGGAGGTTCTCGTACTCATCGATGCGGCTGGGGAACATGTCGACGAACTTCTTGACGCGCTGCGCCCATCCACGCGGCGGCTCCAGCGCCAGGCCGCCGATGCGGAAGTAGCTGGTCATCATGCGCTGGCCGGAGAACATTTCGAAGATGCGCAGGATCTCTTCGCGCTCGCGGAAGCAGTAGAGGAATACCGACATGGCGCCTATGTCGATGGCGTGGGTGCCCAGCCAGACGAGGTGGCTATTGAGGCGGGTGAGCTCCGCCAGCATCACGCGCATCCATTGCGCCTGCGGAGGAATTTCGAGGCTGAGAAGCTTCTCGACCGCCAGGCAGTAGCCCAGATTGTTCGAAAGCGGCGCCAGGTAATCGACGCGGTCGGTGAGGGTGACGGCCTGCTGGTAGGTTTTGGCTTCGAATTCCTTTTCAATGCCGGTGTGGAGATAGCCGATGTCGGGTTTGCAGGAGACGATGTTTTCGCCGTCGAGCTCCATCAGAAGGCGCAACACGCCGTGCGTGGAGGGGTGCTGCGGGCCCATGTTGAGGACCATGCTGCGGCGCTTAGCGGTTTGCGGCGCCTCTTTTTCCAACTCGACTACGGCCAATCCTGGAACGCCCGATTCGCTCATGGTAAACCTCGAAAATCTAAACTCTGGGCCCGGTAATGGGATAATCCTTGCGCAGCGGGTACCCTTCCCAATTATCCGGCATCAGAATACGGCGCAGGTCGGGGTGATTGATAAAGCGGATACCGAAGAGGTCGAACGTTTCGCGTTCATACCAATTAGCGGAGCGCCAGACGGAGGTGACGGATTCAATCACCGGGTCGGCTCCGGGCAGGCGGCATTTCAGGCGCAGGCGCTCGTTACGTTGAATGGAATGCAGGTGGTAGACGACTTCGAAGCGGGGCTCGGCGGGGTAGCGATCGACGCCGGCGGCGGAACTCAAACGCACGAAGCCCTGATCGAATTTGAGAAATCCGCAAACGCTGACGATTTTGGGGGCGGCGATTTCGAGCGTGAGCTCGTTGCGGTCGAAGCGTCCGGTGACAACGGCATCGGCGTCGAACGAATCGACCGCCGCGGCGACGGGACGTTCACGCAAAGATTCCGGTAACATGATTTTCCTTTAACGTTTGCGGCCTAAATCCGAACCAGACCAGTCAAGCGCGCCTTTTTTCCAGATGTAGAAAAAGCCGGAGAGGATCAGGACGACGAAAACCAGCATTTCGGCGAAGGCGACCATTTTCAGCTCGCGGTAAACCACGACCCAGGGATAGAGGAAGATCGCCTCGATGTCAAAGAGGATGAAGAGCATCCCGACGAGGTAGAACTTGACGCTGAAGCGCTGGCGCGCGTCGCCGGTGGGCACCATGCCGGATTCATACGGCATATCTTTCACGCGATTGCGCACCTTTTTCCCGAAGATATATGAGATGGCAATCAGGGCGGCGGCCAGGACGGCGGCGATGACGACCTGCACCATGATGGGAAAATACAGCTCTGGATAAGATTCAGGCATGTCTTCAGGGGGTGTTGCGGCTCAACCTTGACTATAATGAATGCAAAAGCTGGGTGTCAACCCAACTGACGCTGCCCATCATGCCTATTTCCTTTGTTTTAAACGGTGAAGCGCGTTCGGCGCAGGAGGGCGAGACGATTCTCGATCTGCTGCGCGCGCTGGAGATTGCTCCGGAACAGGTAGCAGTGGAATTCGACCGGCGGATTGTCAAACAGCCTGAATGGAGCGCGACGAAGCTGCGGGAAGGCGCGCAGGTGGAAATCGTGCAATTCGTCGGCGGTGGCTAGAGCGATCTCGCGCGATTTCTTTGCGGTTCATGAGCCTGCCTGTTCGTGACAACGCCGCTGCCGTTTCCGCGGGCTCCCATCTCTGCGCGTTGAGTGGCAGACAAGCGATTGGCGCATGATCAAGATAGCCTGGCGTTTCAGGATGCCACCGTGTCCGCGGGAAGGGACTGCGTCCCCCTGAACCTTTTTAAATCGATCGAGTTGTTTTGAGTGATCTCTTTTCTGCCCGAGCGAGCGGACACCGGGTATCGCGCTGGCGCGGATCGCGCAGCCGCAGAGAAAGGAGCTCATTGTGAATCGCAGCCTGCCCACTCGCAAAATTCGCGAGCATCCGGATCTGGATCAATTCAAGCGTCAAGCGAAGGAACTGCATGACGCATTTTGCGCGGAAGATGCGGCCGCGGTCGCGGAGGTCAGTACTCATTACCGCGACGCTAGCCCGTTGACGTTTGCATTGCACGACGCCCAACTCGTGCTCGCGCGTGCGTACGGGTTCGACAGTTGGCCGAAATTGAAAGCCTTTGTGGACGGCGTCACTGTCAAACGGTTCGAGGAAGCCGCTCGAAGCGGCGACATCGGCCTGCTTCGCGCGATGCTGAAACAGCGGCCCGAACTGGTGAACAGCGGCGCCCTGCGTTACGCAGTCTTGCGGCGCGATGACGCGATGGTACGCGTCCTGATGGAACGCGGGGCCAATGCAAGGATTGGGGTATATCCGCATCGCGATGCAACCACGCCGCTGGTGATTGCCGCGGATCGCGGGTACGACGAGATCGTCGCGACTGTTAAAGACGCTGAGCGCCGACGCCGCGAAACTGACAGCGGGGGTAACGCAGCCGCTGATCCGGAAGAGATGTTTCGTGCGATCGCTTCCGGGGAGAATGACCGAGCCGTCAGCCTGCTGGAATCGGAGCCGTCACTGATCCACGCTCGGATTCTGCATTATGGATGGACGCCGTTGCACGTTGCCGCGGCCAGCCTGAACGTCAAGATGGTGGAGTGGCTGCTGCATCACGGCGCGGATGTGAATGCGAAGGGTCGAAACTGGACGGATCAGACGCCACTCGATCGCGCGGCACAGTCATCGGACGGGGACAAACGCGCGGAATTCGCCAATATCGGCAGCCGGCTGGTACGGGCGGGCGCTGAAATGACGCCGCGGGCAGTTGTGGCGCTCGGAGACGCGGGCTGGCTTCGGGCGCGGCACGCGCAAGGCGCGCTGATCAACCCGATTGAGGGCAACGGAGGAATGCTTCGCATCGCCGCAACCCACGATCGGGCGGATATTCTGCAGTTGCTGCTCGAGCTTGGCTTTGACGCGAACGAACGCGCCCGTATGGAAGACGTGGATGCCGACGGCATCGCGTTTACGTGGGGAATGCCTCTCTATCATTGCGCCCAGTTCGGCAAGTACGATATGGCGGAGATTCTGCTGAAACACGGAGCGGACCCGAACGGCAAAGTGTATGCCAGCGGCGACCCCGTCTTTCAGGCGTACGACAAACGCGACTGGAAGATGGTCGAGCTGTTGCAGCGGTACGGCGGGACACCAGAAGCGACGACTGCGGGCCTTTTTCGCCAGACGGAGCTGGCTCGAAAGATGCTGGCCGGCGAAGCAAAATACGGGAGCGAAGGCGTCGGCGGCGACACGCTTGCGGAGCAGTTGTTGTGGGGAGGCGCCTGCGGTGGCGATGCCGAGATTGTATGCATGGCGCTGGAGCACATCGATCGTCCCAAAGACGACTCGTGGTGGTTCCACATCATGGAGCAGCCGATCCGTATGTGGAGTGACGGGGGCGCCCAAGTCGATTGCCTGAAACTGATTCTCGGGCGCTGCGATCCGAACATCGTTGGACGTTCGGGCGAGGGGTTCAACCTCACCCTTCTTCACAGCGTTGCCGGAGCGCGCCCACATGTAACCGCGGAGGAACGGCTCGCTTTCGCAACTGCTTTGCTGAACGCGGGGGCGCGAACGGACCTTCGCGATGGCCTTCTGAACAGGCACTCCGCTTGGCTGGGCCTGCCGTAGGGGCCGGATCGAACTGGTCGAGTTGCTCTTACGGCGAGGAGCAGACCCGGTGGAGGCGGATGGCGAGTCGTGGGCCACTCCAAAGGCATGGGCTGAGAAGATGGGGCACGGCGCCGTGGTTTCGCTGCTGCAAGCACTGAATCGCTGAGAAATGGAAACCGACGCTCGCGGTGGCCGCCGCGGTTTGCTGTTCAAGTTGACGGCTTGTCGGCGTCCGTGGAAATGACGCGGCGAATTCAGGCGGTCTGCAAGTAACTTCGGCCGAAGCCCGCTTCGCTCAAATCGGGAATTAAGCTTCGCAAACCGAAAGCGGCTTCGCGCAATCACTTCCAGGTACGAAGATAAATAAAATAAACCGTTCGACAGTCGCCGGGGCCACTAACAGAACTTGGTTCGACGCCTAGCCTTCGCTGGTGAGAGCGGCTCATCCAGTAGCGGCCTCGTCGCTGAGCTCGCTCTAAGCTCATCTGGACCTACCGTAGGCGCTTTGTTTGTGGCCGGACAGGGGAATAGCAGGAACCTGCTTGTCTGCCGACATGAATCGAATTTCAAGAAGACTTACAAGCTTGTGTGCATCACGGCGTCCTGCTTTCGCGGTAGTTACGCAGCACTTGTTCTTGTACGACTGGTGGATGTCCAGGGCCGCAACGCTCTTCTTGTACCTGAGGCCGGATCGTTCATCCGTAGTCTGGCGCTGCCCCGCAGCTCTCGTCGAAAAACGCGGGACAGCGAGAAAGGTTCGGTCCTGGAGCATCTAAAATGCGGATTGACCCGTAGATTCCGCGAAACGCTATCGTCGGCATCCAACTTGACGGTTTGTCGCCTCTCGCGCATTGAGAATCTGCCTTGGCAATTCGCGCAGAGAGTTTCTCGTGGACCGTGCGGCTGCCCAATCTGCGAATCGCCAGGTCGCATCGGCTGAGCAAAGCGCTTATTGGCTCAGTTCTCTCAAGCGAGCCAGACGATCTGTCTGGCGCGGGTCCGCGCCCAAGTTTCGAGCCAATAATTCATAAGCTTTCTTGAACCGAAGCTTGGCCTCCCGGGGCCGCTCCATCGCAAGGAGAAGCTCCCCCAGTTCTTCGGATACATAACCCTGCTCGGGATGTTGAATCAGTTCACTCTGTATGGCAAACGCTGCGTCATATCTCTTCAGAGCCCGCAGACATCGGGCAATTGTCCATCGCGCGATGCGGATGCGGACCGGATCGCCAGCGCCTTTCTGATAATCCAGCGCAGCCTCAAATGTGGCAAGCGCCTTGTTAAAGTCACCCATGTTGAAGTACGTCCAGCCTAAATTGTTCAAGAGGCTGCCTCTCCACTTTCGTGTTCGTTCGTCATTCGAGCTTTCAGCAAGCTCTAGCCCCTTCTCATTCCATTGAACGCATTCCGGGCCTTTCGATACGATTCCCAGCATGTGAACGGCATCAACTGCGTAGTAGTCGAAATGTCCTCGCGCGGCAAGTTCAAGGGCCCTCAGGAAGTATGGTTTCGAGTCTTCAGCGCTACCGGAAGAGTTCTTCAGTCGCCCAGACTCCAGTTGTATCCGCACCTTGACGACTTCGGGGGACTCTTTCGAAACCTTAGCGATCTCGCCCCATGCTTCGTCGAACTTGCCCATCAAACCCAAAGAGCGTGAAATCTGGGTGCGCAGTTCGTCGGCTGATTCGGGATGTTCTGCCAGGGCTATTCTCAACTTGTTATAAGCGTCGAAAGGATGATCAATCGTCCACAAAGCATCGATCTGTTCGCTCGTAAGCGATGAGGAAGGATTTTTCTGATACACCCGAACTATTGACATTCCCGTGACCGGTTAAAGGGTTATAGCGACATACAACATGGTAATGGCCGCGGGCTTGGAAATAAAACAGCGGCTCGGCATATTCGCGCAGAGCGCGTTATACGGAAAGTGACGGCACTCGAAAAGCGATCACCTTGATCCATGGTTGGAGGTTTTTAGGTGGCCTTCAGCCATTCCGTGAAAAAACCAGGGGCTCTAGACAATTCGCACCTTTTCTGCCGCCGCGTCCGCGATGCGCACTGGATCATCGAAGTACACCAGCCGCAAGCCCCTATTCGAGCAGAACGCGCACGTAGGCGCTCATATGGCGATGATAATTCACAAGCGGATGCCCCGATACTGGATCCGCGTGGCGCGCTCTCGGACATAGTGGTCGATGGGTGAAAGAACCGCTGACTGGTTGTCAGCTATCTTTCTCTCATCGATGATCCGATGTGCAGGCAGCGCGAGGTTAAAGGCAGCTAACTTCAGAATGCAATTGTGAATTTACGCAATTAAACACTAGTCATCCTCCAAAAGCGCAGTGCCCTGCGGTGTGTGCTGAGCCTGGCTGTGTAGTCGCCCTTCCGGACTCTTGGATCCGAACTGGCGCACCCTTGGCGCAGGCGCAGGCAGAGCTCGCACGTTAAACTATGGTTTGCCTCAAACTACATCCCGCCGTCCGCGCGTGTGCGCCGTCAGCTATGTGAACACTTCGCCGCTGGTCTGGGGGATGATGCACGGACCGCAGCGGGGTTTGTTCGACCTGGAGTTTGCGATTCCGGCCGTTTGTGCGGACAAGCTGGCTAGCGGCGAAGCCGATATCGGCATTGTTCCCTCGTTTGAACTGACCAAACAGAATCTGGAGATTCTTCCGGGCGCCGGTATTGCCACACACGGGCCGGTGCGGAGCATTCTGTTGATTTCGTCGCGGCCGGCGGACCAGATTCGCACCCTGGCGGCGGATTCGAGCTCGCGGACCTCGGTAGAGCTGGCGCGGGTGATTCTGGCGCGGAAATACGGAGTGAAACCGGCGGTGATGCGCTTGAGCCCCAACCTGGACGCGATGCTGCAGAGCGCGGATGCGGCACTGATCATCGGCGATCCGGCG
>DATAUH010000562.1:0-3686 GCA_036268375.1 Bryobacteraceae bacterium
CGCAATGCGTTATTCGCCACTGAAACAGATCAACACGAAAAATGTTGGGCAGTTGAAAGTGGCATGGACCTTTGACACGCAAGCGCCGATTACCCCCGCGCCGCCTGCTCAGAGTGTTGCGGGTGATGCGGGAGGCCATCAGCAAGCGGCGACGCCGCGGCGTCCGATCGTACGGCGCTCCGAAGCAACGCCGCTGGTGGTAGGCGGAGTGATGTACCTTTCGACGGGATACAACCGCGTAGTAGCGTTGGAGCCGGAGACAGGCAAGAAGATTTGGGAATATGAAAGCGCGCACGCTCCGGCGATGCGCGGGATTGCATATTGGCCGGGCGAACAGGGTTACCCGCCGCAGATCGTTTTCGGCACCGGCGACGGCTGGTTGATTTCGCTGAATGCGAAAACCGGCAAACCGGTACCCGGGTTCGGCAACGAAGGCGCGGTGAGCCTGAAGCCGGGCGTTGCGGATAAGTTCCTCACTCGCATGTACGGCATGTCCTCGCCTCCGGCGATTTATAAGAACCTGGCGATCACCGGCGCCCACTTACCGGAGTCGCCGAGCCTTGGACCTTCAGGCGACATACGCGGGTGGGACATGCATACGGGCAAGCTGGTGTGGACGTTTCACACGATTCCGCGGCCGGACGAACCGAACCACGATGTGTGGAGCGGCGAGCAGTGGGTGGACCGGTCGGGCGTAAATTGCTGGGGATTCATCACGGTGGATCCAGCACTGGGCATCGCGTACGTTCCGCTCGGCACGCCGACGACCGATTTTTACGGCGCGGACCGTAAGGGGTCGAATCTATATGGATCGTCGCTGGTAGCGCTGGATGCGGCCACCGGCAAGCTGAAATGGTTCTATCAAACAACGCATCACGATAATTGGGACTACGATCAGGAAGCGCCGCCCGCGCTGATACAGGTGAAGCACGGAGGACGCAAAATTGCGGCGGTTGCGGTGAGCACCAAACAGGGTCTGCTCTTCATATTGGATCGCGCGACGGGAAAGCCGATTTACGACGTGCAGGAACGGCAGGTCACGATCGACAATGCGTTTCCGGGAGGCGGCGATGAGCCTTGGCCGACGCAGCCCGTGCCGGTGAAGCCGCCGGCGCTGACGCGAAACAGCTTTCGACCGGAAGAGATCGCGACCGTGACGCCGGAGCACGAGGCCTATTGCAAGAAGTTGCTGGGCGAGGAGGGCGGCGCGATGGGAGGCGGACCGTTTGCACTGTATGGTCCGAAGCTGCGCGTGATTTTTCCGAGTTGGATCGGTGGCGGTAATTGGGGCGGAGTTTCGTTCGATCCGCACCTGGACTACATCTACGTCAACACGCAGAATGTAGCCAATTTGAACAAGCTGATCAAGAGCGATGACGGACAGCGATTCCTGCGTGTGGGCCCGGACAACCACTCACTGACGCTGGGCGAAGGCAACCTCTTTTGGGACGGCGAAAAGAATTGGCCTTGCCAGCAGCCTCCATGGGGACTGTTGACGGCCGTTAATGCAGATACGGGCGACATTGCCTGGCAAACGCCGCTGGGGTCTTTCGATGAGCTGGACGCGAAGGGTGTTCCGAAGACCGGTACGCCGAACATGGGCGGCTCGACGGTGACCGCGGGCGGCGTGCTGTTCATCGCCGCGACGGTGGATTCGCGGATACGCGCATTCGATTCGCGCACCGGGAAAGAGCTTTGGTCGTTCAAGATGGATACGGATGCGCAGGCCACGCCGATGACGTTTCAAGGTAAGGATGGCAAGCAGTATGTGGCGGTTCTGGCGAACGGAAGCGTGCACTACATCCGACCCTCCGTGCCTGGAAAGCTGTATGTCTTCGCGCTTCCTTGATGCGAAGGCCCGTTTGTTTGGGACGCGACGCAAGTCGAAGTACCCGTTCGAATTCTGATCGCCCGCCGCGCCGGTGTAACGGGCGTGGCGGGCTGTTTGTTAGTGGCGCTGGGCGCCGGCGGGCGCCTTAGCGTGCGGCTTTCCCCAAAAAACATATGCGCCGAGTTTTGTCGCGGTGACGATATCGATGGCGCCGTCTTTATTCAGGTCGACGGCGAGGATGTCCGACCCGGCTCCCGACCAATTGTGGATCAGTTCGGGCACGAATTCGGCTCCGCCAGGGGCTTTCGGATTGCGAACTGTGCGGTAGACGTAGAGCACAGCGGGGCCGTTGGGGTCGGGATCGAGGTACGAATCCTTGTGGGCCCAGTAGCGCTTGCCGACGATGAAATCGGGGATGCCGTCGCCATCGACGTCAGCGGATGTGGCTCCATGGGGCTCGCTGAAGGTAACTCCGCCGGCGTTTTTGGCGGGAGGTTCGTCCATGACGGTGTGTTCGACGAAGGAGATTTTTCCGGAGGCGTCGCGCTTCTGCTCATACCAGGCGATACCGTAGCCATGGGCAGAGAGGACGGTGACGACGTCGTTCAAACCGTCGCCATTGACATCATAAACGGCCATGGTGGCGCCGCCGGGGCCGGCGCGCCGGTAGCCAGCGAAAGCTTGCGAGTGGTACGTCCAGGGCTCTTGCGAATTGCCGGCGGGCGGCTGTTCCCACCAGCCGTAAGCGTTGATGATGTCGGGCCGTCCATCGCCATTGATGTCGCCGATGCCAATGCCGTGACCTGTGCTGTAGCCGCGTTCGGAGACATTGTGGACGACCCAGGGCCCTTCAGGCTTGCTGGGATCGGGTTTCGCATAACGGACGTAGCCCTCGGCCATGTAGGCAAGTTCAGGCTTGCCATCGCCGTCTATGTCTTTCAGGACTGCAATCTCGCTTTGAAAGTTAGGAACGACGAGGTGCTTCTCCCATCGCCGGGACTCGCCTTTGGGATTGATATACAGCCAGACGCCGGGCTCGCCGCCAGGGCCGCCATCGGCATCATGACCGGCGGTGATTACGTCAGGCCAACCATCGCCGGTGAAATCGGCCGCGAAGGTCATCCAGCAATCGGTGGAGAATTGCGTGCCGGGATTGCGAGTGACGGCGGGGTAGATTTCGAAGCGTTTGGTGTAGTCGGGGCCCATGTATATATAAGGACCGGCGGCAATGTCGAGCGAGCCGTCATGATTGAAGTCGGCCGCAGCCGCACCCCATGCATAGTAGAACGGGGTGAGGCGCTGCATGCGGAAGTTGGGCGATATGTGCTCGGCGGGTGTTTCGCGAATGGCGAGATCGCGGTAGGCGATGTCTTTGAACCGGGCTTCAGCGGAACCGCCGATGTACAGGGCGAGTGGTCCGTAGTCGCCGTCGGTCTCCTCGGTGACGCCGGACGTGACGCCGCTGTCATTGAGAGAGAGGTAGACCATGTTTTCATCGATCAGGATTTCCGTCTGGTTCCAGTCGTCTGGCCGATAAGCGGTGGATGGGCGCGTGACTGGAAGCACGGGCCCGGTAGCGCCGCGGCCTCTGCCGGGAGCGGCCGCGCCGCGTCCACCAACGCGGGCGTTGGGGTCGAGCGGAGGAGCGATACGCGTCATACCGCCGCCAGTGCGCAATTTTTCGCGGCTGAGTTCGCGGCCATCGGGATCGAGTGTGATGCGATAGGACGCGGTCTCGTGCGCGTTCAGAGAAACAAAGATGCCTTTGAAACCCTGCGCCGTCTTTTCGGCGCGCAGGAGAAGGCCGGTTTCGCAGCCTTCGGGACAGCGGAAAGACATGTAGAAGGCGGAGTCC
>DATAUH010000563.1:0-3033 GCA_036268375.1 Bryobacteraceae bacterium
TAGTACCATTCCGATGGCCGCGCTTCCGGCCGTTTCCATCGGTAGAAAGGAATGCGCCGCTATTCCGCCGAACAACGCGCGCGCCCGCACTCCACGAAAGGTGCTCTCCACCAATGCGCGCGCGGAACGCAGCGCGGACAGTCCGAAGCGCGCCATCAGCAGAGGATGGTGCGGCAGTTTCACCAGCGGGGCCATCAAATCGCACCGCAAACCACCCCAACCGGCGGCGAGTGGACGCATCAAGTGAGCCCACGCCGCGCCATCTTCACCTAGGTTGCGCGCAGTTTCGGGGACAGAACGCTCCAGCATCACCGCAGTACCATCATCCAAAGGGTGCGCAAGCGGCGCCGGCGGATGTATCCAGTGCAAGCCGTGTTCGGCGAGTGGAAACATCTCGAAGCATGGCGAAGCGATACCCATCGGATGGATCGCCGAACAGATATCGTGGACGAACCCAGGAAGCGTCAATTCCGCCGAACGGGTGCCGCCGCCGATGGTTGGGTTCGCCTCATAAACCGTGACGCTGCGGCCCTCGCGCGCCAGCAGAATCGCCGCCGCGAGACCGTTCGGACCCGAGCCAATCACCGCGTCACGCGCTTGCTGCCCTGCGGCCATCGCACGCTATTGTAAAGGAGATGCAGAAAAAGCGATTAGGCAATAGTGATCTTGAACTCACTCCCATTGGCGTGGGCGCCTGGGCAATGGGCGGCGGCGGATGGGCGTTTGCGTGGGGTCCGCAAGACGACAACGAGTCCATAGAAGCGATTCATACCGCGCTTGATGGAGGCGTCAACTGGATCGACACCGCCGCGGTGTATGGATTGGGACATTCGGAGGAAGTGGTCGCGCGCGCACTCGAAGGCCGCTCAAACCGGCCCTACGTATTCACCAAGTGCGAGCGTACCTGGAACGAAGCGCGCGAAATTAAAGCGGTGCTCAAGGCGGAGTCGATTCGCAAAGAGTGCGAGGCCAGCCTGCGCCGCCTGAAGGTGGATGTCATCGACCTTTACCAGATTCACTGGCCGCAGCCCGATGAAGACATCGAAGAAGGCTGGAGCGAACTCGCAAAGCTAAAGCAGGAAGGCAAAGTTCGCTGGATCGGCGTTTCTAATTTCGATGCGAAGCAAATGACGCGCATCGCCGGGATCGCGCCAATCACTTCGCTGCAGCCGCCCTATTCCGCTATTTCGCCGGAAATCGAAAGCGAGATTCTGCCGTACTGCCATCGCAACAATATCGGCGTAATCGTCTATTCGCCCATGAAATCGGGCCTTCTGACGGGCAAGATGACCCGCGAACGCGTGAACGCTTTTCCTCAGGACGACTTCCGCCGCAAAGCTTTGGCTTTCCAGGAGCCGAACCTTACGCGCAACCTTTCGCTGCAGGATTTGATGGTGCAGATCGGCGCGCGACACGGCCGGAGTGCGGGTGAAGTCGCGCTGGCGTGGGTGCTGCGGAACCCCGCGGTCACGGCGGCGATCGTCGGCATGCGCTCGGCTGAGCAAGCGAAAGGCGTGCTGGGAGCTCTCGAGTTCCGCTTGAGCCCGGAAGAGGTTCAGGAGATCGATAACTTCCGGCAGAATGCGGCTTCGGCTAGTCACTAATTGCGTTAACGGTTTCATGGCGTCCGCCGCAAAGCTTTGGCTTTCCAGGAGCCGAACCTTACGCGCAACCTTTCGCTGCAGGATTTAATGGTGCAGATCGGCGCGCGACACGGCCGGAGCGCGGGTGAAGTCGCGCTGGCGTGGGTGCTGCGGAACCCCGCGGTCACGGCGGCGATTGTCGGCATGCGCTCAGCTGAGCAAGCGAAAGGCGTGCTGGGAGCACTGGAGTTCCGCTTGAATCCCGAAGAGGTTCAGGAGATCGATAACTTCCGCCAAAACGCCGCCTCGGCCAGTCACTAATTGCGTTAACGGTTTCGCGCGTTGCAGCGTCTTTTGCGCGTGAGACCGTTTCTCTTCGTTTTGCTCGCCATCGCGAGCACGGATCCGCTCTCGAATTTCAAAGCTATTCCGGCCGGACCTCACGCCGCGGAAATTGCCACGGCAGATCTGAATCACGATTCTCGCCCTGACATTGTTGTAGCCAATTTGGATGACTCCACGGTCACGATTCTGCTGAATGACGGCGGCGGGCGCTTCCATCGCGCGCCCGGCTCTCCATTCGCGAGCGGTCCGCAGCCGAATGACATCGCAATCTCCGACCTGAACCACGATGGCAATCTGGATTTAGCCGTCGTCAATACACAAACGCCGTTCGTGAGTGTCTTTTTGGGCGACGGCCGGGGCGGATTTCACACAGCGCCCGGATCCCCTGTGCGCACTCAGTCAGATCCGCATCCGCATGGAGTTGTAGCGGGCGATTTCACGGGTCGTGGCGCGATCGATCTGATGATCGACAGTTGGGGGCACAATCAGGTTGAACTGCTGCGAGGCGACGGGCACGGCAGCTTCGCTCCTGGGCAATTTTTCGATGTCGGCAAACGCCCCTATCAACGTCTGCGCGCAGCCGACTTGAATGGTGATGGCAAACCTGACATCGTGACAACGAATCTTGACGGGGATTCGGTCACCGTTCTGCTGGGTCAACCCAATGCCGGTTTTCGTGAAGCGGCAGGGTCTCCGTTTGCAACCGCGCCGGCGCCGTGGGAGATCAGCATCGCCGATGTCAATCGCGACGGCAAGCCGGATTTGATCATTGTTCCTTATGATCGCGACGCCAAGACCCGCGGGGGCGAGTCGAATGTAACGGTGCTCATCGGTGACGGCCGCGGAGGCTTCACGCCTTTCGGCGGTTCACCATTTTCGCTTGGTTCGTGTGCGCAACCGACGGCGGGGGTCGCGACCGATCTTTCCCATGGGAGTCTACTCGATATCGCGGTCACCTGCTTCAACAGTTCGCAACTGGCGCTGCTGACGCCAAAGGGAAAGGGCTACGCGCTGCGTCTGCTGCCCATGCCTGGCAAGCCGTATGGACTCGCTGCCGCGGACTTCCTTGGAACTGGACGGTCATCGCTCGCAGTGGCCGACAACA
>DATAUH010000564.1:0-20357 GCA_036268375.1 Bryobacteraceae bacterium
TGGACCGCATAAAAGAAGTAGTCAAGACGTAGACTAACTGATCGTCAGAGGGGTTGATGCGGATCTGACTGTAGTAGAAAGGCCGATTGTTATATCGGTTCAGAAATTTCCAGGTAGCCCCGCCGTCTTCGGAGCGGTACACGCCGGTTCCGAGTTTCGACAAATCCGAACATTCGGGGCTGGGAGGTGGGGCCCCGCGTCCACCTCCGCATTGGAATCCGTGTTCGACAATCGCCATAACGATGCGCGGGTTTTTTCGGTATACGTCTAGACCGATGCGTCCGGTGGGGCCGTTGGGCAGGCCATCGGTTAGTTTGGTCCAGGTCTTGCCGGCGTCGGTGGTCTTAAAGATGCCGCCGTTGGGGCCCCTGTCGAAACGCCAAGGACGGCGGATGCGCTCGTAGAAGGCGGCGTAGAGGACGTCGGGATTGGCCGGGTCCATGACTAAGTCGGTGGCGCCAGTTTTGTTATCGGAGGGTAAGCCAGAAGTGAGTTTACGCCAAGTCTTGCCCCCGTCGGTGGTTTGGAAGAGCCCGCGATTACCGGTGAAGCCCCATAAGTTGCCGATAGCGGCGACGTAGACGATATCTGGGTTGCTTGGGTGAGTTACGATGCGGGCTATCTGGAACGTATCTTTCAGTCCCACGTTATGGAAGCTTTCGCCGCCGTCGGTCGATTTATAGATGCCATCACCCCAGGCGACACTGTTGCGGTTATTGGCTTCGCCGGTTCCCACCCAGATGATTTTTGGGTCTTTCTGGAAGAGACCGACGGCACCGATGGAGGAGGCTCCATAGTGATCGAAGATAGGAGTCCAGGTGGTGCCGGCGTTGACGGTTTTCCAGACGCCGCCGGACGCGGACGCGACGATGGCGAAACGGAAATCGGCGTCAAGGGCCTTGATTTCGGTGATGCGGCCGCCGGCGGAAGCGGGTCCGATGGAGCGCCACTTGTAATCGGTGAGGAGAGCGGCGGCCGCGGGAGGCGATTGCGCCGGCGCTATGTGCTGGAAAGCAATACCCGCGAGGGTGAGAATCGCGGTCGCGGAGACAAACCCAAGCGACGAGTGCGCGAATCGATTCGTGCGCGCGAAGGGACGCGCCTTAGTGCGGGAGTTGCCGGTTTTCATAGACCTTGCCGGCTTTCATGACAAACGCTGCGCGACGGGCGGCGTTGACATCCTTGAGCGGGTCGCCGGAGAAACCGACAATATCGGCCTCCATGCCGGGTGCGAGTGAGCCGATTTGGTTGCCGAGCGAAAGGGATTCAGCCGAAAGCGACGTAGCAGAGATGAGAGCCTGCATGGGATCCTGGCCGCCATCGCGTACGCGCACGATGAACTCTTCGTAGTTACGGCCGTGGGCTCCAGCGACGGCGTCGGTGCCGTAGATGATCTTGAGGTTCTTGTGCTTCAGCGCCTTTTTGAACGTGTCGCGCACGATCGTCACGCCCTTTTCCATGAACGCGAAACCCTCTTCATTGTAATTGCCCTGGCCGAGGAACTTAGATTTGTTTTCGAGATAGTTTTGCAGCACTAAGCCGATGTTCGGGTCGTAGTAAGTGCCCTTTTGTTCCATGAGACTGAAGACTTCATCAGTGATGTAGGCGCCGTGTTCGACAGAGGTGCAACCCGCGAGCGTTGCGGCTTTGGCGGACGCCGCGGAATGCGCGTGGACAATGGTGCGCAGACCTTGGGCTTTGGCTTCGCCGCAAGCGGCCTGGAGCTGGTCGTCCGTCATGGTTTGCTCGCCGCCTTCGCGAATGCTCTTGGAGGCGAAAAGTTTGATGAAATCGGCGCCTTGCTCTTTGCGCTGACGGACTAACTCACGGAGCTTGTCGGGCGGCCCGCTATTTTCCATGAGAGGCTGGAGCGAGGTAAGAATACGCGGGCCGGGGATGATGCCACGCGCAACGGCATCACGCAGATCCTTGTCGCTGGCTTGGCCGGGACTCTGAATAGTGGTGAAACCGGCATCGATTGTGACAATGGCGTTATCGACGGCGCGGAGAGTTGATTTGTCGACACCTTCGCCGCGGCCGCCGTTGCGGCCATCGTCACCGAAGTGATAGCCGATGTGGGAGTGAGTGTCGATCCACCCGGGAGTGACGGTGAGCGCGGTGAGATCGTAAGTGGGCGCACCGGCGGGAGCGGAGCCGCCGATGCGCGTGATCTTGGAGCCTTCCACCACAATGATGGTGTTGTGCAGCGTGGCGCCTTTGCCATCGTAGGCGGTGGCGACTTTGAGCACGATGGGGGAATTCTGCGCCACGGCGAGCGTGGGCAGCAGGGCCGAAAGAATGGTGACGATGCGAAGCGGCTTCATGAAATGCGCGTGCCTCCTATTGATCGTATGCCGCCTTTTTAAAACTCGAGGCGGGCGCCGAACATTATCCAACGGCTGCTGGCCTGGCGGTTAGCCGGAACAACCGTGCCGCTGATGACTCCGAAATTTACCGAGCTTCCGGTGAGGGACATGCCGGGCGTCGAGAAATTTACGCTGTTGAACATATTATAAAAATCGAAGGAAAAATCAAGCGCCAGGTTTTCCTTTAGCGGAATGCGCCGGCCGATGGAGCTATCGAAATTCCAGAAAGGCAGGCCGCGTAGCGGGTGGCCATACCCATCCATTCCGGAGCTGAGCTGTACATAGCCAAAGCTATTGTAGACCGCTTGCGGATTACTGAAGATGTTCAGGCCTGTGCCGCCGGTTGCAGGATTCGCGTTGGTTCCGACGCCGCCGGAGCCTACGATGCCGGAGTGCACGGCCGTTCCCAAAGTCGATACCGGCACTTGCGGGACGGCGGGGGTGCTGAAGACGGAACGCTGCCCGCCGCCCCATACCTGGCTGCCTTCATTGGCATAAAGCGGCGAGCCGCTGTAGGCCGCGAAGATTCCGGAAACGCGCCAACCGCCGAGGATATAGTTCAGCGCGGCGGGGAAACTGCCGTAACGAGTGGGCAGATTGTAGACAAACAAGGCGTTGAAGATGTGCGTGTGGTCGAACTTGGATGGGCCGTAATCGACGCCGGGGCGAAGAGGATTGCCAAGAGTGGAGGAATCGTTCTGAACGCCTTGATCGGTATCGAGCGACTTAGAGAACGTGTAGTTCACGTCAAAGGTGAACTTAGTCCCCGTGTGACGAAGGGTAAGTAACAACGCGTTGTAATTCGACCAGCCTTCGTTGACCACTTCGAGCAGCTCGTTGACGGAGGTTTCGTCGTAAGGCTGAAGTCCGAGCTGCGACCGCAGACTATTCAGACCGGGCTGACTGGAACTGGTGCTATCGAACAAGTTGGCGACTGCGCCAGTGGTGAAAAATGTGGATTCGCGGCTGGCGAGATAGGCCGTTGTGGAGGCGAAGCCGTTGTTCGCGCCGGCGCGCGGAAGTTGATTTTCAAACCAGGGCTGGGCGGTGACGGTCTGGCCAGCGCGCAGTTGGTTCGAAACGTTGTCGTAAGCCTGTGCGAACGTTTGCCCGGACGCATTGTCCTTGAACATATAGGGGCTGGCGCCGAGGCCGATGTTGGAGAAGAGGCGCCGCCCATAACGGCCGTTCCATGCGGCTTCAAGGAAGATGCCGCGGCCGAGATTGCGCTGGACCGTGAGGTCGCCAACGTAGATGCGCGGATTCTTGATATAGGGATCGATGCCGAAGGAGATCAGTTCACTGTACGGAGCAGATGGCACGTAAGGGCTCGAGACGGATTGTGGGTAAGTGGGGATGGGGATAGAACCATCTACGCCGATGCGGAAGGCGCTTTGCGCGGGGTTAGCGCTGTTGGATGGGACGCAGCCCGGGCCAGCCGCGCCGGAAGCAGCGCAGGTGGTAAGTCCGGTGGTGATGGAAGAGCTGAAGCCGGCCGTAAGTCCAGGACTTACTACGCTATCTTCGGAACTTAGACGGCTGTAATAAAGACCGAAACCGCCGCGAATTACAGTTTTTCGGGGGCCGAAAAGCTTGCCCATAACGCCGCTATCGAAGGACGGATTCCAGGCGAGCGCTACCCGTGGGGCCGCGTTGCCGTAGTCGGTTTTATAGGGCGTAGACAGGCTGGCTTGCGCGATGGGTTGGAAGGCGAGCGTAGGATTGTAGATCTGACCCTGGTTCGCTGCCGCTTCCTTGGCCTGGATATAGGATAGGGGCGAAATGATCTGATTGTTGGCGGCGTTCACTAACAGAGCCTCTTCCCGGTTCGACAAGGTATACGGCGTTTGCCAACTGTAGGAGAGGCCGTACGTCAGTGTAAGCGAAGGTGCAATGCGCCAGGTGTCCTGCACGTAGAAGGATTGGAAATAAGAGAGGGCGTCCATGTAGATGGGCGTGCCAAAAGGTTGGGGCTGGAGGTTCTGATTGCGGACAAGGAAAGTGTTGTCGTCATTCATCAAACCCAACGTTGTCGTATAGAGCGAATCCCACGAGGAAGTCTGCGACGAAAGCAGGCAATTGGTTGTGAGCGCGGAGGAGCAGGTTGGCGGCCGGTCGGCGGCGGGGACGACGAGGAATGACGAATCGGCAGTCTCCGTTGCATTGAGGGAATTAACGGAACCACCCACCTTTCCCGTATGAATATGAAATTGCGGCATGCGCTGGAAATTACCGCCGAACTGAACCAGATGCTTTCCCTTGGTCCAGTTGAGGTCGTCCGAGAACTGCAGATTGACGTTGTTATTAAACTGAGTGCGCACAGTATTACTCATGCTGATCGGGGGAGTGATGGTGTTGGGTGTGACGGCGACGTATCCATCAGCGGTATTGGTGCCGGGTAGCGCAAGTTCGGAGGCGATGGCGCTGAGCGCAGGGCGCAGGCCCCCGTTGCGGTTGCGGACGTCGCCAAAATGGAAGCTGTTGACGAGCGTGTTGGTGAGTTGACCGGTAAGTCCGAAGATGATGGCGTTTGTCCAGGATGGAGTGAAGTCCTGATTGAGGAGGTCATTTGGATTGCGAATATCCACCACCAGAGGACCCGAGTTGTAGGCTAAGTCGCGGGAGTAACTGAAACTGGCGTTGGCGCGCCACTTATCGTTGATGTTGTGGTCCAGCCGAAACGTGCCGAAATCGTCTGTAAGTGGGGATTTGGCATTCCCTCGAAACCCTGTGGTGTTGAGACCATCGCCGCCGCTGGTATTTCCTAGCGGGTCAAGCGCCATCATGGCCTTCATCGTCGGGCTGAGGCCGAGGCCACGCGGATCGCACACTTGGTTACCGGTGGGTCCGCATGCACTAGATGTCGCGAGGTTATAGGAGACGATGTTGCCTGACGCGTCCTGGAATTTGAGGATGCCTTGGCGCAGAGAATCCGTTGGTACCGACGCGGTAATAGGAAAGGTTTCGGGGTAGCGCCGGGCTTCGTATTCGGCAAAGAAGAACGTTTTGTTTTTGAAAATTGGCCCGCCGATGCGGCCGCCGTAGCGATTGTCTTCGACGTGGGGTTTGGCGATGCGCTGGCGGTTGTTTTCCCAGCTATTGGCGTTCAGGGCGCTGTTCTGCGTGTACCAGAAGAGGGAGCCGTGAAATTGATTGGTACCGCTGCGCTGCACGAGGCTGACCTGACCGCCGGAACCGCGATTAAAGGTGGAATTGGCGTTGGCGACGGCTACGCGAAACTCGTCGGTAGCTTCGACGGAAAACATCAACACGGGGCGAGCCCCGGAATCGCTATTGATGGTGGAGTTGGTGGAGTTGTCCGTAATATCGATGCCGTCGAGCGTAAAGGTGGTTTGGTCGTTGAGGGCGCCGGCCACCGATCCACCGTTATCGCTGCCGGTTTGAGGGGTAGAGCCAGGCTGCAGCATCAGCAACTCCTGGGCTTGGCGGAGGCGCGTGGGAAGGCGCAGTAATGGCTGCGCGGTAATGACATCGCCAACGGTCGCATCCGCGGTTTGCAACTCCACTTGCGCTTCGGAGGCTGTGACGGAGACGGTGGCTGTGGCTTCACCCAGTGTAAGTTTGATGTTGGCGGTAGCGCTGGTATTGACTTCCACATGGAGTGCGCTGAGCACGCTGGTGCGGAAGCCAGTGGCAGTTACGGTAACGGTGTAAGTTCCGGGATTCACCGATGGGAAGGCATACTGCCCTTCGCCGCCGGACGTGGCAACGGATTTACCGCCGGTACCGGCATTCATGAGCTCTACGTTCGCGCCGGCGACGACGGCGCCGGAGGGATCGGACACAACGCCGAGCACGGCTCCGGTGGTGGCAGTCTGAGCGAAGGAATGGCCCGCCGTGAAGCAGAAAAGCAACACAACGGTCCGGAAGGAACTACTCGCGTATCTAATCTCCATGGCGCCCCCTAGTACGACCCAAAATAACTTCGAGTAGCCAACTCACTCCGAACGGGGATGACGGCGTCCAACCTGGAATAACCTGCCGCTGCACTGAAGCGACCAGCCCGCACCCGCGGGGATATTTTTAGCGACTTTAGTCCTAAAGTTTTAAGCGATTTTAGTCCTAAAACGTTTTGTTGTCAATGAAGTAAAGCGGACGCGCAGACTGAGCGGAAACGGGACAATGTAGCCGAACGGATAGTGGAGCGCGCACCCGGGGTTCTATGAAGACTACTTGTCCCGGGTAACTTGAACCGGGCAGATACCGGATAACCGAGTTAATGGAATGAGACGGGCGAGAGGCAACGGCGCGCCATAGTCTCTCACTTGGTTAGCGGAGGTGTAACTGATGTTGCACAAATTCATGAAAGACATACATTACGAGAAGCCGCTGAAGAACGAGAAAGAGGTTGGCAAGGATGTGATCAAAGACTTCACGGATGTTCCACGTTATGTTGGCCCGAGCGTACAACCATCACCGTACCAGGCCGCCACAGCGGCTGCGATGCCCGTGACTGCGCCAGCAGCATTGACTGGAGCGATACTTCCTAAGCCGTACAAGGAGTTTAAGGAGTTCGCATTCGAGAAGTATCATCTGTGGGACAAGTTTGCGAAGACCGAGAAGATCGAATATCCAGAGAACTGGCCGGTTGGACCGGGACCGGTAGGTCCAGGAGACCCCGTGGAGCAGCGACTGGCAGCGCTCGAGGCGGCGGTAGGGCATCTGGCGCACTTCATTCCGCAGGAGATGCGGCCGGGTTTGAGTAAGGGAGCGTTGAAACAGGAACCGGGGGAAGCGCAAGAGGCGGATAAGAAGAAGTAAGTGACGGGTAGGGCTCAGTTGCCCTGATATGAAATCGCGGTGAATTGGCAGTTAGTGCGACTGCGGTGTCGACTGCGATCGGGTGGGGAAAGGCCTGCCCATCTTTTCTGCGGCACCCCCGCCGGAAACCGGCTCAACCTCCTGTTTTGTTGTGACTTCTATTATTTCCGCGAGAATCACTGGCTTGCGATAGCCCATACTCCAACCGAAGAGACGCGGACTTTTTGGTCGCCACAAGTCCCCCGAGGTAAATGGGATTCGGCTGCTGATCTGGGCGGTACTGATCGGCATGGTAATCACGGGGGCGATTACCCGATTACTACGTGATGTCAAATAGCGCGAGTTCGCTGCAACGGTGCGTGCAAAGCTTCTCACTTAGGCCGTGGAGGTATAACTTATGAAGTTCCCGAAGAACGAGGCTAGTGAAAAGCTCAAACTTGAGAAGGTTGAGAAAGAGGCGCATAAGGACGTAAAAGACATCAAAGATAAGGACAAGGAGAAAGAAGGCAAAGACATTAAAGATAAAGAAAAGGAGAAGGAAGGAAAGGACATCAAAGACAAAGAGAAAGAGACTGTTAAGGATCACAAAGATGTTGTAAAGGAACACAAGGAAAAAGAATACAAGGAAAAGGAGCTCTTCATCGGCGAGAACCCGCAGGAGTTCATGCAGGCAGCGGTGACACAGGCGCAACCGGCGGAGGCAGCGGCACAACCGCAAGCGGCTCTCAAGTATTTCGACAAACCTCTCAAGGAGGTCGACAAGCCGCTTTACAAGGAGCTCGAAAAGATCCATAAGGACAAGGACATTCTGGAAAAGATTCATATTTTCGACAAAGTCGCCAAGATCGAGAAGGAGTATTTTCCGGAGTATGGCCAGCAACTACCGCAGACGGATCCGGGCGGTCCGGTGGAGCAACGACTGGCGGCGCTCGAGGCCGCGGTGTCGCAGTTATCTCACTTTATTCCGCAGGAATTGCGACCCGATTTGAGCAAGGGCGCGTTGAAACAGGAGCCGGAAGAACCGAAGAACAAGCCGGCTGAGCCGGAGAAGAAGAAGTAGCCGTCAGAATCATGGGTCCGCTTCGCGGAGAATTTTTGCGATCGGGCAGGTAGGGGCCTGCCCATTTTTCAGCGGACCGTGAAGTAGTTTGAATTGAGCGGACTTGGGAAAGGATCAGACTATGTATCTTGTACTCTGCGCACCGGAAGATAGTGCGGCTAAGTGGGCGTGTGAGAGCATGCGCACATGCGGATTGGAGCCGGTGGAGTTAGTAACTTCAGACCAACTGGCTTATGGACGCCTTTGGGAGCACCGCATCGGCAGAGGGCCGACGACGGTGCGCGTGGAATTGGGGGACGGCCGCTCGATCCGAGCCGAGGACGTGAGCGGCGGATTGAACCGGCTGGTGATGGCGCCGATGGACCTCGTCCGACTGGGACGCGGCGCGGATCGCGAATATGCGACGCAGGAGTTGTCATCGTTTTATCTGAGTTGGCTGCATGCGCTGCCCGCAATGATGGTCGGCCGGCCCGAACCAGGCGGCTACTGCGGACGGTGGCGCCACATCTCCGAGTGGGCTGCGCTGGCGCATCGGGCGGGACTGCGCGCGCCTGTCTATCGGCAATCGGCGAGTTCGACGTGTTCTGGAACGGCATGGACACTTGCGCCTTCGGGCGTGGAGACGGAGTTAGCGATTGCGTGTAAGGGAAAGCTATTTGGAATGACGCTGCCGGACGACATGGCAAGCGGATGCTTGCGGCTGGCGGAGTTAGCGGAGAGCGACTTACTGGGCGTGCACCTGTTTCGAGGGCAGGATGGGCTGTGGAACTTTGCAACGGCTACACCGTGTCCGGACTTTCGAAGCGCCGGGATGCCAATGATCGAACATCTGATTTGCGTTTGGACGAAAGGAGACGTCGAGTGATTCTGGTTTGCGGGATACCTACGGAGACGCCGCTTGCGATGGTGATTGAGCGGCTGGAGCAAGCGCGCGCCGATTACGTTGTCTTTCATCAGCGCACGTTTATGGATTGCGACATGTGGTTTGAGATCGGCAGCCGCGGTATAGATGGGGAACTGCGACTGGGCAGCGAAACGTACCGGCTGAGCGACATCACAGCGGTCTATCAGCGCATGATGGATTATCACTCGTTGCCGGAGCTCGAAGGGGAAGCCGCGGATTCGCCTGCGATGCGGCATTGCCAGGGGCTGCACGAAACGCTGACGCAGTGGATGGAAATTGCGCCGGGCGCGATTGTGAACCGGACGGCGCCAATGTGCACGAACGGGTCGAAACCATACCAGATTCAACTGATTCGCGAACAGGGATTTCTGGCGCCCGAGACGCTGATAACGAACGATCCCGAGCTCGTGCGCGAGTTTCGCGCCAAGCACGGGCGCGTGATCTACAAGTCGGCGAGCGCGGTTCGATCGATTGTGCAGACGCTCGATGACAGCGACATGGAACGGCTGGAGAACATACGGTGGTGCCCGACGCAGTTCCAGGCGTATGTGCCGGGAATGGACGTGCGGGTACACACGGTAGGCGAGGAGGCGTACGCGACGGCGATACGCAGCGAGGCCACGGATTATCGATACGCCGCGTACCAGGTTGGAAATGCGGCGGAGCTGGAGGCTTTGGCGGCTGATGACGAATTGAAGCAACGGTGCCTGCGGCTGGCGCGGTCGTTGGGGCTGGAGTTTGCCGGGATCGATTTGAAGTTTACGCCGGATGGCGAGGTGTACTGCTTCGAGGTGAATCCGTGCCCGGCGTTCAGCTATTTCGAGCACCACTCAGGACAGCCGATTTCGGAAGGCGTGGCGCGGCGGTTGATGGCGGCCTAAAGCGGCAGATAAAACACCGGCGGCGCGGCTGAAAGCACTCCGGGATGCTATCCTGGATGCTACACGCCTTGAAAGTCGGATTTGTCAGTCTTGGGTGCCCCAAGAATTTAGTCGATAGCGAGGTCATGATGGGTGAGCTTGCGGCCAAGGGCCACGAGTTAACGCCGCATCCTGACCAGGCGGATATCCTTGTCGTTAATACGTGCAGCTTTATCGATCCGGCCAAGAAGGAATCGGTGGATACGATTCTGGAGATGGCGGAATACAAGAGGATCGGGCGCGCCAAGAAGTTGATTGTGGCGGGGTGTCTGGTAGAGCGCTACCGCGGCGATATCCGCAAGGAGATGCCGGAAGTGGATGCGCTGATCGGCACCAATGAGCTTTCACGAATCGTGGCATTGTGCGAAGGCGAAGAGGGCGCACCCAATCCGATTGAGCCGTACCTTTATCACGACCTTACGCCGCGCGTGCTTTCGACGCCCAAACACTTCGCGTACATCAAAATCGCAGAAGGGTGCGACCACCCGTGCACGTTTTGCGTGATTCCACAGTATCGCGGCAAGTTCCGCAGCCGGCGTTTTGAATCGGTGATCAACGAAGCGACGCGGCTGTTTCAACAGGGCGTGCGTGAGATCAATCTGATTGGGCAGGACACGACGTGCTACGGCGAGGATTTAGGCTTGCGCGACGGCTTGGCGCTGCTGCTGGAGCGGCTGGCGGGAATTGAGACGCCGCGCCAAAAGTGGATCCGGTTTCTGTACGCGTATCCAAACAAAGTGACGCAGCGGCTGCTCGACACTCTGGCGGCGCACGATTCGCTGGTGAAGTACATCGATATGCCGCTTCAACATGCAAGCGCACCGATCCTGAAGCGGATGAAACGCGGGGCGTCGGGCGACATTTTCCTTAAGCTGATTGAGCGCGTGCGGCGGACGATTCCTGGCGTGGCAATTCGGACCAGCTTCATCGTGGGCTTCCCGGGCGAGACGGCTGACGACTTCGAAACGCTGTGCCAATTTGTGAAAGCGGCGCAGTTCGACAACCTGGGCGTGTTCACGTACTCGGACGAAGATACGAGCGCAAGCTACGCGTTGGATGGCAAGGTAGACGGGCGCACGACGCAAAATCGCAAGCGGCGGCTGATGGCGATTCAGCGCAAGATTGCACGCGCGCGCAACCGCAAGCTGGTGGGCGCGGAAGTTCCCGTGCTGGTGGAAGGCCTTTCGCAAGAGACGGACTTGCTGTGGGAAGCGCGTATGCAGAGCCAGGCGCCGGGAATTGATGGCGTCGCTCTGGTGAACGATTTCGAAGGCCGCGAACCGAAACCGGGTGAGATGCGCATGCTGCGGATCACGGAAGCGCATGATTACGACGTAGTGGGAACGCTGCTGGAGCCGCGCGAAAATGCACCGGCGTACACGCCCTCGCCGCTGATTCAACTTGGGTTATGAAGTGCCCAATATGCAAAAAGGACGTGGCGTTGGGCGTCGAGGATTTCCCGTTTTGCAGCGAGCGCTGCCGTCTGATCGATTTGGGCAAGTGGGCATCGGAAGAGTATAAAATCTCGGAACCAGCGGCTCCGCAGAGTAAGGGCGGCGAGGACGACGACGCGGAGTGATCCGGCTCGCCAATCTGATCTCTACGTGGTTCGGATGCGGGCGCTCGCCCGTGGCGCCGGGGACTGCTGGGTCGGCCGCGGCGGTCGTGATGGCGATCGTAATCGAACATTTCACAGGATTGGCTCCGTGGTGGTTCGCCGTCTTCGCGGCGCTGCTGTTTGGGCCGGCGACGTGGGCCGCGAGTGTTTCGGCGCGCGAGGCGAAGAAAAAAGATCCACAGTTTGTAGTGGTGGACGAGGTCGTGGGGCAGTGGATCGCGCTGGCCGGCGCGCCAACGTTGAGCTGGAAAACGTACGTCGCAGCTTTTGCGCTGTTTCGGCTGTTCGATATCTGGAAACCGGCGCCGGTACGGCAGTTGGAGCGCTTGCCCGGCGGGCTGGGGATCAACGCTGACGATGCGATGGCGGGCATTTATGGCGCGCTTGTCTTATTGGCAGCGGGGTGCTTCAATCTTATTTAGTTATGCCGCTTCGGAAATCTTCGGGTAGCGGGCCACAGATTTCGCAGGTGAGTCCTTCGGCCGCCATTGCAGGCGGAGAGTTGCAAATCAGAGGGAAGGGTTTTGCGAAATCGGAGCGTCCGCATGTGATGATTGGGGACGTTTCGGCTCCGATTATTATCGGTTCGGATTCGCTGGTGATTGCACGCGTGCCGGAAGGCGCAAGCGCGGGTGAACTGATCATCGAGAGCGGGAAGCAATCGAGCGAATCGTGGGCCTGCGATATCGGGGTGCTGCTGGCGGAAAGCCTTCATCCTGTCGCCAACCCGGCAGTGGATTCGTTCGGAAACATCTTCACCACATTCAGCGGATCGCGCGGGCAGAAAACGCCCGTGGCGGTCTACAAGATCGACCTGAACTTCAATTTGAAGCCGTTCATCAATGAGCTGATGAATGCGACGGCGCTGGCGTTCGATACGCAGGGAATGCTCTACGTATCGAGCCGCTACGAAGGAATCATCTACCAATCCACCCCCAACGGAAACCTGTCCGTCTACGTGGAAGGCATGGGCGTGGCGACGGGTATCGCGTTCGATGGCGAGGGGAACCTCTACGTAGGCGATCGCAGCGGCACCATTTTCAAAATCAGCCCGAATAGGCAGATCTTTGTGTTCGCGACGCTGGAACCTTCGATCGCCGCATACCACCTGGCATTCGGTTTGGATGGCTATCTCTACGTGAGCGGGCCGACGACATCGAGCTTCGACTGCGTTCATCGTATTTCACGCGAGGGCGAGGTGGAGGTCTTTTATCGCGGGCTTGGGCGACCGCAGGGCGTGGCCTTTGACGAGGAGGGGCGGCTCTACGTGGCTGCATCGATTTCAGGCCGGCGGGGCGTAGTACGGATCACCCCGGACAAGAAGGCCGACCTTTTCCTTTCAGGACCGGGAATCGTAGGCCTTGCGTTTACTCCATCGCGTGCGATGGTCGTGGCAACAACCAACGCGATCTACCGCGTGGATGCGGGCATCAAAGGCCTGCCGCTGGGCGCGTAACGGCCTCGATGAACGCCGAAATTATCGCAGTCGGCTCCGAAATGCTGACGCCGCAGCGCGTCGACACCAATTCGCTTTACCTGACGGGTGAACTGAACAACCTGGGCGTGGAGGTGGTGACGAAGTGCGTCATCGGCGACCAGAGAGAACGCCTCGCAGACGCGGTGCGGCGGGCGATATCGCGCACGGAAATCGTGATCCTGTCAGGCGGATTGGGCCCGACAGAAGATGATTTGACACGCGAGGCCGTAGCCGACGCGCTCGGCCGGAAACTGGTATTTAACCACGAGATTGCGACGGCGCTCGAGCTGCGATTTGCGCAGGCGAAGCGCAAAATGGTGGAGATCAACAAGCGGCAAGCGTTTGTGATTGAAGGCGCGCACGTAATGCCGAACGACCGTGGCACAGCGCCAGGCCAATGGGTGGAAGAGGCGGGGTCGGTGGCTATGCTGCTGCCGGGGCCGCCGCACGAATTGAAGGCGATGTTCGAGCGGCAGTGCCTGCCGAGGCTGGAACGAATCGTCCCCAAGACGGTGATTCGCACTCTCCAGATGCGCGTGGCGGGTATGGGCGAATCGGATCTGGATCAATTGATCGCGCCCATCTATAAAAAGTACGAAAACCCGGCGACGACCATTCTGGCCGCCGCGGGAGATATTCAAATTCACTTGCGAGCGCGCTGTAAGAGCGTAGCGGAGGCGGACGCGCTGTTGGCGGAAGTAGGCGGGTCCATTGAACTGCTGCTGGGCGATAGGATTTACTCGCATAACGGCGATCCGCTGGACGTTGTGGTGGGGGAGATGTTACGTCAGCGGCGGGCGACGGTCTCAGTAGCGGAGAGCGCCACGGGCGGGATGTTAGGCGAGCGACTGACGGCCGCGGCGGGAAGTTCCAGCTATTTCTTAGGCGGATTTATTACCTATTCCAATGCTATGAAGGTGGAGTTACTTGGAGTAAGCCCGGAAACTCTGGAGCAATTTGGAGCAGTTAGCGCGCAGACTGCCGAAGCGATGGCGATTGGAGCGCGGCGTAGGACAAATTCAACCTATGCGCTCTCGGTAACAGGAGTTGCAGGGCCGGATTCGGGCGGCGAAAAGGCCCCGGTGGGTACCTTCTATGTCGGCCTAGCCGATGCGAACGGAGCTAGCGCGACTCACCGGCACTATTTGGGAGACCGAACGCGAGTTCGATCTTTCACGGTGCAACTGGCCCTTGATTTATTGCGGCGAAAGTTAGACGCGTAAGTTCCCTCAGGTACAACTACTCAGCAAATTCAGAAGAACTGTCCGCTTTCGACAAAACCAATCGCTTTCTTGAGTAAGGCTCCCTAATGACTAAAACGGGCGCCTGCGAAAGGAAGCCTCACATGAAACGGTTGGTTTTGGCAGCGATTGCCGTCGCCGCCATCCTGACGACTGCCTCGACGTTGCTGACAGACAGGAGCGGTTCCTATGAATCTAACCCGCCGGAATTGCTGGCATTCGGAACCCCACCGCCCGTCTGCCCGCCTTTTTGCCCGCGCTAGCGAAGCCTCTGCGGCGCATTAGAAGAGATAGAAATGGCGTTTGGGGACCCCCGGTATCCAGTAAATACCGGGGATTCATTGTATAATTCAGGCCTATGATGGCGGTAATTCTATCCGTGTGGTGTGCGGCGATTGCCGCCCGCGCATTCGCCATCTACCGGATGTGGCGGAACGGAATTTCTCGCCGTCTGCAGGCGCTATGGTACCTGCTGATCGTCGCAAACACGCAAGCTGTGGTTGGATTGGTACTGCTCAAGCACGTTGCGATCTACGAAAATTTCTACACGGTAACAGCGTGGTTCGAGCTGGCCTGCGAAGTGGCGGCGCCTCTCGGGGTTATCTGGGTTCTGGCCGAGAACGCGCCTCAGTATCGAAAGAGCGTCACTCTACTGCTCTCTATGTTCGGAACGGTGGGAGTGGCCGCGTGCTGGCTGGTGGGGTATTGGCGGGTGCCGGCGGACTGGTTCGGCGTGTGGCATTTCGCAATTTACGCGCAGCGCGGCGTGGAGTTCATCATGCTCGCGATGCTCGGCGGAGCGCGCCTGCTGTTGCCGAGCGTTTCTCAGGGCGCGATTCGCTCTCTAGCGCGACGGGCGGCCGATATCCTGCTTCTGCACATCACGCTATCGCTTCTGGCGTCGGAACTGAGCATTCTCGGCGGCGAGCGCCTGCGGAACAACGGGATTGTTTCGGTGATCATCCTGGCAAGCGGCGCGGTGACAGGACTACTCTGCGCACTCGCACTGACGAAGGAGTCCGACCAGGTTCACGAAACGGACCAAATGCCGCCGCTCGATTTTACGGGAATCGATTCGGAGCTTCTCAATTAGAAAGCGCTGCTGCGATGGTTGACGAGCGAAAGGAACTCGTCGCGCGTTTTCTTTTGCGAACGGAATATGCCGAGCATCGCGCTGGTCATGGCCCCGGAGTGTTGTTTTTCGACGCCGCGCATCATCATACAGAAGTGACGGGCTTCGCAAATGACGCCCACGCCTACCGGCGCGACGGCCTGCTGAATGGTCTGCGCCACCTGCTGCGTCAGGCGCTCCTGAATTTGCAGGCGGCGGGCGAAAGCATCCACGATTCGTGGAATCTTGCTGAGCCCGATAACGCGCGATTTTGGCAGGTACGCCACGTGCATTTTTCCGAAGAACGGTAGCATGTGGTGCTCGCACATGCTGAAGAATTCGATGTCGCGCACGATCACCATTTCGTCGTACTTGACCTCGTAGAGCGCGTTGTTGACGAGCTTCGGAACGTCGACGGAATATCCGCTGGTGAGAAACTTCAGCGCCTGTTCGACACGCTCCGGAGTCCGCTCCAGACCTTCACGGGTGGGATCTTCTCCGAGGTGCGCAAGGATGTCGCGAACCAGCGGCGCGATTTCGCCGGCCTGTTTGGGCCGAATCTCTTTCACCTGCGCTTTATTCGATTTCATCGGCCTTTATCTCAAAGATGTTCCGCGTGGTTTCTTCGATGCGAATTTTTTCCAAAATGGGCCACTCGCCCGGAAAGGCGGAACGCCAGTTGCGTTTGAGCCGGCGCGCGATTTCAACCGCCAGATTTTCGGTGGTGGGGACGGCTTCGTGGAAGGCATCGGAATCGGTGTTGAGGTTGCGGTGGTCGAACGGAAGCAGAACCTCGCGTCTGACCAGACTATCGAGCGCGGCAAGCGGCGCTGCAATCCCGGTAGTTTCATCGGCGGGTCCGCGCGCAGTGACTTCGAGAAAGTAGTTGTGTCCGTGGCCGTAAGGATTGTTGCATTTGCCGTAGATGCGGCGATTTTCTTCGTCGGGAAGTTGACTGGAGTGCAAGCGATGCGAAGCCGCGAATGTGTAGCGGCGAGTCACTCGGAACACGGCTGCTCTCCGGAATAATCGACAAAAAGATCGGCGGTTTCATAGAGGCGCACCGAGTGAAGACGGCCGCGCGGGCCACGCAGCTGTGGCTCCAGGCGCCGCCAGATTTCACGCGCAAGATTTTCCGCGGTGGGGACGATCTTGTCGAAGGGCGCGGCTTCGTAGTTGAGGAACCGATGATCGTAGGGCGCGACGATTTCGCGATTTAACAGTTCTTTCAAATCTTTGAGATCGAGAACCATGCCCGTCACGGGGTCGGGGTCGCCCGCGAGACTGACTTCGACGACGTAGTTGTGCCCGTGACCATTGGGATTGGCGGCGGGGCCGTAGAGCTCGAGATTTTGCTGGTCCGAAAGCAGCGGGCTGCGGCAGACGTGCGACGCCGAGAACTCGATTTTGCGGGTGATGATCATGGAGGCTATCCGCGCCGCGACTCCGCGCGAAACGCAGCTACAATTAAATTATAGAACCTGACGAAAGCAGATATGGCCCAACAGAAGACTGACCGATGGCTGCGACTGGGCATTTGCGCCCTGACGGTTGCGTTAGTTTTTGCGATTTACAGCGGCATCCATCAGCACGTGGTGATCGCAGGCGACTCCGCGCCTGACTTCTCGCTGACGACCGAGAACGGACGCACGATTTCGCTGAACAATTTCGGCGGCAAAGTTTTGTTGCTGAATTTCTGGGCAAGCTGGTGCCCGCCATGCGTGGAAGAGACGCCTTCGCTCAGCGAACTGGCGCGCGTATTAGGGCCGAAAGGCCTGGTGGTGTTGGGCGTGAGCGTCGACGATAAATCGAACGCGTACAAGGCGTTCTTGCAACGCTTTCAGCCGGCCTTTTTGACTGTGCGCGACCAGAAAGTTCACGAAGACTATGGCACGTTTATATATCCCGAAACGTACATCATCGGATCCGATGGTCGGGTAATCCGCAAAATCGCGGAAGCAGGCGTGAACTGGATGGATCCGCAGATGCAGCAGTACATCGCTTCTCTTTTGCAGTGACAGTTCGCTAGATTTGAATAGATGCTCCCGCTTTTTTTCCTTTACGCGGCGCTGGTGGACAACGTCCGCGGTTTGATCGCGCAGCAGAATTTCGACGCGGCGGAGAAGCAGGCGCGCGCAGCCGAAATGCGCGGCGCAACGCCAGATGTGGCGGAGGCGTTTTCTTGGATTGCGCGTGGCGAACTGGAGGCGAAACGCTTCGAGAAAGCCGAAGCAGCAGCCACGGAGACGCGCAAAGTTTCCGATACGCTGTTGCGACGGCGCAAACTGGACGCCGAGCCGGTGCTTCCGCTGGCCCTGGGCGCATCGATTGAAGTGCATGCGCAAGCGCTCGCCGCAACCGGGCAGCGCTCGGAAGCCGTGACTTACCTGGCGGAGCAGGCGAAGCTGTTCGCCAAGACCTCCATCGTGGAGCGCATCCGCAAGAATCTGAACCTTCTGAGCCTGGAGGGCAAGCCCGCCCCGGAACTGGATACGAGTGATTTTCTGGGCGCGAAGCCGCCAACCCTCGCGAGCCTGCGCGGCAAGACCGTGCTGCTATTTTTCTGGGCCCACTGGTGTTCGGACTGTAAGGCGGAAGGGCCGATTATCGCAGCCCTTCAGCACGCTTACGCGCCACGCGGACTGGTGGTGATTGCTCCAACAAGATATTACGGGTACGTGGGAAGTGGGGAGGACGCCGGACCGATGATGGAGCGGCCGTACATTGATCGCGTGCGGCAGCAGTATTATTCGATGATTTCCCCGATGCTGGTCCCGCTTAGCAATTCGAACTTCACAGCGTACGGCGCTAGTACCACGCCAACGGTGGTGCTGGTGGACAGGAACGGGATCGTACGCATGTATCACCCCGGCGCCATGCAGGGCGCGGACCTGTTGGCGCGAATCCAGAGCCTTTTAGGCAGATGATCGCGGACCGCTTGGCTCAGGCCGTTCTGCGCTTAATGTCGGCTGGAGCCTGTTCCTGGAGGCGATGATATTGCTCCAGCGACTGTATGAGGGCATCCAGCTTGGACATGCGGGCGTAGAGGTACTGGAGTTGCTTTCGATTGTTAATAATTTGGGCCATCATGGCGGTGGGCTTCTTGGCCTGCATAGTACATGTGTACCAGAACCGCTAGGCGATTACAACGGTAAAAGTGGGCTGATACTAGGACTAAACGGCGTGAAAAGGGTTGGTTCTATACATCTGTATTGCTTTTTCTAGGCCGGGTATATGAAGGCTCTCCATATCGATCAGCAGGCGGTTTCGGTAGTCGAGATTTCTGCGCCACAAAGGGCAAAGGGGAGTTCCCTGCTCCGTTTGCTCACGGGCGGCATTTGCAACACCGATTTAGAGCTGGTCAAGGGATACTATGGCTTCAGCGGCACGCCCGGCCACGAATTTGTCGCAGAAGTGGTGGAATCGGACCGCGCCGACCTCGTCGGAAAACGGGTGGTGGGCGAGATCAACCTCGCATGCGCCAATTGCGACTGGTGTCATCGAGGATTGGGAAGGCACTGCCCGACGCGAACCGTGCTGGGGATTGTGAATCAGCCGGGGGCGTTCTCCGAATACTTCGTCTTACCGGATCGAAACCTGCATGTACTGCCAGAGTGGGTCCCGGTTGATCGCGCGGTATTCACGGAGCCGCTGGCGGCCGCATGCGAGATTCTGGACCAGGTGAACATCCCAAAGCACGAAGCCGTGGCCGTGCTGGGCGATGGAAAACTGGGATTGCTGATCGCGCAGGTGCTGGCCATCCATGGGTACAAGGCTCAGTTGTTCGGCAGGCACTGGAGGAAGCTACGCATCGCGGCGGCGGCGGGCGTGATGACGGAATTGATCGAAGGCAAGTTGCCGCAAGCGGCATTCGATTGGGTGGTCGATGCCACGGGCAGCGCGGCAGGTTTGCGCGATGCAGCATCCATGACGCGGCCACGCGGCACGGTGATATTGAAATCGACGGTGCACGGCACGGTAGGCGTAGATATGGCGCCGGTGATCGTCAACGAGATTACGCTGGTGGGCTCCCGGTGCGGGCGATTCGAGATCGCGCTGCCGCTGATCGAACATGAGCTGATCCGCCTGGAAGACATGATTACGGCACGGTACCCTCTGGCAGAAGGTCCAGCAGCATTCGCGAAGGCGGCTGAACGCGGCGCGCTCAAGGTGTTGTTGGAAGCGCGTCAGTAAGCGGGCTACCAAGACTTGCGCGGCGAATTCACGCGGGCTGCTGCTGCGTCATGCAATGCAGCGCGCCCAAGCCCCAGATGAGCGCGGTGGAATCGATGCCGGTGACGATGCGATCCGGAAAACATTTGGCGAGCGTTGCAAGAGCGACGCGGTCCGCCGGATCGTTGAACGTCGGAACCAGAACCAGCCCGTTTGCAATATAGAAATTGGCGTAGCTGGCGGGCAGGCGGACGCCATCGAAGATGAGTGGGCGCGGCATGGGCAGTTTGATGGCGCGAAGGCCGGTTTGTTTGAGAAGGGCGAGGTTCTCCCGCAGCAGAGAATAGTTCGTATCGGCGCGATCGTCTTCGGAAGCGATGACGACGGTGTCGGGTGAAACGAACCGCGCCAGGTCGTCGACATGGCCGTGCGTATCGTCGCCGGTTATGCCGTTGCGCAACCAAATCACGCGATCGGCGCCGAGATAATCACGCAGGCGACGCTCGATTTCGCGGCGCGACATGCCGGGATTGCGGGCCTGCACATCGCTCAGCAGGCACTCTTCCGTAGTGAGCAGCAGGCCTTCGCCATTGACGTCCACGCTGCCGCCTTCGAGTACCATGTCTATCGCCCAGGTTTCGACGCCGGAGCGCTTGGCGGCGTGGCGGCCGGCAGCGTCATCCTGCTTGTGGTTCGGATACTTGG
>DATAUH010000565.1:0-4304 GCA_036268375.1 Bryobacteraceae bacterium
ACTCCTTCTACTTCGTATTGGAGGGGCTCTACGCAAACGGTCAGTTTGGAAACAAGGCGGTTAAAGCGGAATTCAAAAAATCAAAAATACTCTGCGATGCGATAGGCCACGTACTCGCCTTGCCACTGTACAACGGAGTCCCGAGGATGAAGGGCGTCCTGGCAATAGACGACTTCTTAAAGATTGTGAATCAACCACGAACAATTGACGGCGCGCTTCACATGATAACTTGGGTCAGAGGTGACGTTCACCATTTCATTAACAATCCGCAAAAGCCGCTTACAGCGTCCCCGTTTACTATAGTGGTCCCAGGAATTCAGACCAGGCAATAAGCTAATATTTTCGGACGGAGTCGTTGACAAGGAGAGGTCGATGACGACGACGAGAAAACAGCACAGTCCGCAATTCAAAGCGCGAGTGGTGATTGAAGCGATCCGGGGCGAGAAGACGCTTGCCCAACTGGGATCCCAGTTCAAAGTGCATCCGATTCAGATCGCGAAGTGGAGGAAGGCGGCGCTGGAGCAAATGCCGGAACTCTTCGTGGACGGTCGAACTCGCAAGGCCCACGGCGGCGAGACCGACAACAACGCGCTCTACGAAGAGATCGGCCGGCTGAAAGTCGAGTTGGACTGGCTCAAAAAAAAACTGGGGATGCTCGATTAGAGGATCTCCGTGCGCTGGTGGAAAGGGACCATTCCGAACTCAGCATCCGCCGTCAGTGCGAGTTGCTGGGAGTCAACCGCTCCGGGCTGTATTACGAGCCTGTTAGCGAGACCGAAGAGAACCTGCGGCTGATGCGGTTGCTGGACGAGCAGTACACGCGGACACCGTTCTATGGGAGCCGGAAAATGACGGAGTGGCTGGTGAAACAAGGCCATGAAGTGAACCGCAAACGCGTCTCGCGGCTGATGGAATTGTTGGGCATTGAGGCGGTCTACCCGAAACCGAAGTTGAGCCGGCCCGGGGCAGGCCACCGGATCTATCCATACCTGTTGAGAGGCAAGACGGTGGATCGCGTCAACCAGGTGTGGAGCACGGACATCACGTATATCCGGATGACGGAGGGATTTCTGTACTTGGTGGCGGTGATGGACTGGTTCAGCCGGTTTGTCCTGAGCTGGTCGCTGTCGTTGACGATGGAGGTGGAGTTCTGCGTAGAGGCGTTGAAGAGGGCGCTGTTGAAGGGCCAGCCCGACATATTCAACACGGACCAGGGATCGCAGTTCACCAGCGAGAAGTTCACCGCGAAACTGGCGGAGCGTCAGATCGCCATCAGCATGGATGGACGGGGCCGCTGCATGGACAACATTTTCGTCGAGCGGCTATGGAGATCGCTAAAGTACGAGGAGGTGTATCTAAAGGATTACGCAACAGTGGCGGAAGCGCGGGCAGGCATCGCCGGTTATTTCCGGTTCTACAATCATGAGCGCCTGCATCAGAGCTTGGACTACCGAACGCCGGCGGCGATCTATGGAACGCGGGCATGACGCTCTCTGGCGGAACGCTCGAGGATTTCAGCGTCTTCTTCCCTTCGCTTTCCATGGCGATTCTATGGAAGGCTGGGGTGGTGTCAAGGGTTCGCTCCGCCGCGCAAAATCGGCGCGCCCTTGACACCACCCCAGTCTTCCAAACAAGCACTGAGATGAAAGCGAAGGGAAGGAGTAGCGAGGATAACTGGCGGCCTCACCGTGTCGCCAAAACTCAAAACACGACCCCGTCGGCATTAGCTTATTGCGGGTGAAAAATGGTCTTGACAATGGGGTCCACCATATACCTCATCATCGGTATGAACACCTCGCTGCTTTTGTTCACGACATTTGTATACATACACTGATGGCCGAAATCATGATCCGGTTCCGTGAATGCGGACAGAGCGAAATAAATAAGACTTCGTTCGCTTAAAGCCGCGTTCTGCATCCTTGGGTCCATCCCACGCCAATTCGCTTGGAACAGTCTGTATGACGGTGTGGTACTTATCGAGCGTGTAATCCCTCACGCAACATCCCGTGTGTAACTGCATGAAATCGCTGATCGCTTCGAGATCGGCTTACCGCTGTAGGTGAGCTGCTCCCACGGTCTTGCATTTACACAAGAGCTAACTGCTCTTCCCCAGGCTCCGCTCAACAATACCAAGGCTCCGTCAGATACGGAATCGTCGTACGCGAAGCCATCGGCTCGTCTGGCCATCGCCCCGCGCCCGCCAAATCCCAGATCTCGCGCAAGATTTCGTCGCGGCCTTGCCTGCTCTTGTCGGCGCGCTGGATCGCCGCGTGGATGCGCCGGCATAAGTCATCCACCGCCGGGTCGGCGTTCTTCCACGGATAGCACAGAGCCGCCGCGTCGAACGGCGCCACCATGGCGCGCACTTCCGGCAATTCCAAGAGCAGCGAGCCTTCCGGTATCAGCAAGCGGATCGCAAGCTGCACCGGCGCCACCTGCCCGGCTAATCCGAATTCGACCAGCTCGCGCAGGAACTGGCGGTAACCCTGTAGCGTAGTCCACGGCGTGAAGGGCAGAAACGTGGGCGACATCGGCAGCCCCGCCATGCGCATCAGTTGCAGCGCTTCCATGAACCCCGCGCGCGTGTGTCCCTTGGCAAGTCTTTCAAGTATCGCGTCGTCCAGCGATTCCACCGCGCTGGTCACGAACGCGCAACCGGTGCGCTTCAATTCGGGCAGCAGCTCGCGATGGTTCAGAAGGTGCTCCACCTTCGCCGTTACGTCGTAAGTCAATTCCGGCCATTCGCGATGCAGCGTGTCCACGATGGGCATGGCGTGCCTGGGTCCATTGAGGAAATCGGGATCGCCGAAAGTGATGTGCTGGGCGCCCGCGGCCACTTGCTGGCGAATATCTTCCAGCACTACATCGCGCTGCACGATACGGAACATTCCCCGATACACCGGCACGATGGGGCAATGGCGGCACAGGTGCTTGCAGCCGCGGCTCGCCTCGGTGTACCCCACGCGGCGTGTGGCGCCGTTCACCACAAGGTGTGCGTACGCTGCCAGCGGCGGAAGTCCCGCGCGGTCGGGCGTGAGGAACTGCTGCCGGCCGAGCGAAATTAGCGGCACGTCTGAGGCAGGCGCCGTTTCGCCGCCGTTCGGACTCAATCGCCGCGCCAAGTCCACCAAGCCCTGCTCGAACTCGCCGCCGAGTACGGTCCCCACTCCCACTTCCCGCAGCGCGGCCTCGTTGAGGGGCGCGTACAGACCGTATCCACAGAGATGCGCATGCGGATTCAGTGCGCGCACCCGCCCGCTCACGCGCAGAAACAATCGCGTGGCGGTGTGCATGGGAAGAAAGAACGCGATCAGCCCGGCCTGTTCCACCGCCGCCCGCGGCAGGGGCGCGCGCGAGAGATCGACGCACGTCACGCTGTGTCCCTCACGGCGCAGCCACGCGGCCGGAGACGCCAACCCGAACGGCTGGCGGCCCATCTCATAGGTAGAAATCAGAACGGCTCGCACTACCTCCATTATGATGGCCGGTGGCGGCGCTTTGATAGACTTAAGTAAGACTCCTCGCCGCAGATATGCTTGCCACAGCCACAATCGCCGATGAAATTCTCGATTTGAAGCGAGAGCGCCGCGCCATTTTGCTGGCGCATCACTACCAGGAGCCGGAGATTCAGGAACTGGCCGACGTAGTGGGCGATAGCCTCGAACTGGCGCGGCAAGCGCGCGAGTTCGAAGGCGACGTGATCTCGTTTGCCGGCGTCTGGTTTATGGCTGAGACCGCCAAGGCGCTCAATCCGCATCGCACCGTGATCGTTCCCGACCGGGCGGCTGCGTGCAGTCTGGTCGATAGCTGTCCCGTCGAGCCAGTCCGTGAATTCCGGCGCGCGCATCCCGATACCGTGATCGTCAGCTACATCAACACATCGATTGAAGTGAAGGCGGAAAGCGACATTCTGTGCACCTCGCGCAACGCGGTTAAGATTGTAAACTCGATTCCGCGCGAGAAGCCGGTGCTGTTTCTGCCTGACCGCAACCTGGGCAATTACGTCCAGCGGCAGACCGGGCGCGAGAATATGAAGATCTGGCAGGGGACCTGCATCGTTCACGCAACTTTTCCGGCACGCCGCCTGGTGGAGGCGAAGATGGAGCATCCGCATGCCAAGGTGGTGGCGCATCCGGAGTGTCCCGAATCGGTATTGGCGCTCGCGGATTACATCGGTTCCACGTCGGCCATCGTCGATTGGTGCAGCCAGAGCGACGCTCGCGAGTTCATCGTGATGACCGAGAGCGGCATTCGATATTCGCTCGAGAAGATTTCTCCCGCGAGACGGTTTTACTTCGTGGCCA
>DATAUH010000566.1:0-3448 GCA_036268375.1 Bryobacteraceae bacterium
AGCCGAGCGAGAACGGGCCACCTGGAATTATCGGCGGCTGATCCGAAGTTGGAGCCCGATTCGTCTCGATGACTGCGAATTACCTGGCGTTTGATCTCGGCGCCGAGAGCGGCCGTGCAATCTTGGGACGCCTGCAATCGGGTGTTCTCAGCGTGGAAGAGGTCCACAGGTTCCCAAATCAGCCGCTGCGCGAGAACGGATCGCTCCGCTGGAATGTCAATCAACTCTGGGCGGAAATGCAGCGCGCGTTGGCCGGTCCGTTGCCCGAACTTGCCGGCGCCGGCGTTGACGCCTGGGGCTGCGATTACGCGCTGCTCGGCGCGGGCGGCAAGCTGGTTGAAAACCCCTATCATTACCGCGATGGACGCACCCAAGGCGTAATGGAAGAGATCTGCGCCAAGATCGGTCGCGATCACATCTATTCCGTCACGGGTATTCAGTTCCTGACGTTCAACTCCCTCTTCCAACTTTATGCCGCTGCGCGCCAATCGCCCGATTCCATCGCGAAGGCGCATGCGCTGGTCACGATTCCGGACCTGCTGAATTACTGGCTGACCGGCAGATTGTGCTGCGAGTATACGAACGCATCCACCACACAGATGGTAGATGCACGCACACGCTCGTGGGCCACCGGGCTGCTGCAGGAACTCGATCTTCCGGCGCGATTACTTCAGGAGTTGGTAGAGCCTGGCGCGACGATCGGCAAACTGGCGAACGGCACGCCCGTGATTGCGCCTGCATGTCACGATACAGGCTCCGCAGTCGCCGCGATCCCACTTTCGGAGTCGACTGCCTATCTCAGTTCAGGCACGTGGTCGCTGTTGGGCGCCGAAGTTTCGCAGCCGGTCATTACTCCGAAGGCGCGCGATCTCAACTTCACCAACGAAGGCGGCGTCTGTAACACGGTGCGCCTGCTGAAAAACATCGGCGGATTGTGGCTGCTGCAATCGTGCCGTAATCGCTGGAAAGCCGAAGGTCACGAATTTTCGTACGATGATTTACTCGCCGAAGCCAACGATGAACGCTTGGCGTTTCGCACATTTTTCGATCCCGACTATCGTGGATTCTTCGGGCCGGAAAACATGGTGGCCGCGATTGGCGAATACTGTACTGGCTCCGAGCAGGCTCCGCCTGCCAACGCGCCCGCGATGACGCGCGCCATTCTCGAAAATTTGGCGTTCAAATATCGCATGACGCTCGAATCGCTCGAAGAGATTACAGGCCGGCGCTTCAGCGAAATTCGTATCGTGGGCGGCGGGTCGCGCAATCGCCTGCTCAACCAATTTACAGCCAATGCTACAGGGCGCACCGTAATCGCCGGGCCGGTGGAAGCCACTGCGCTCGGCAACATCGTCATGCAGATGCTCGCCACCGGCGCAGTAAGCTCACTCGCCGAAGGCCGCGCCGTGATCGACCGCTCGTTTCCGGCGCAGCGGTTCGAACCAACGGACCCAGACCGGTGGGACGCGCAATACGCGCGCTTCGGTCATTACATGGAATTCAGCAACATCGCACGCGTTACTTCCGCTAACTAGAAGGGATTGGAAAAATGTCCGCAACCAGCGTTGCACTCAAACACGTGAACTATCTGTGGGACGATGCCAAGGCCGCGAAACTTTCGCCCGCCGAACAGCTCGTCTACCGCTCTAATTTGCTCGGCTCCGACCAGCGCATCACCAACACCGGCGGCGGCAACACATCCGCGAAACTTATGGATCGCGACCCGCTCACCAAGCAAGATGTTGAAGTGCTGTGGGTGAAAGGCTCGGGCGGCGACCTCCGCACCAGCAACCTGGGTAACTTCGCGTCCCTCTATCAGGAAAAGCTGCTGAGCCTGCAGCCAATGTACGCCGGCATGAACCCCCGCGGGCCTAAGACCGAAGCGGAAGACCACATGGTGGGCTGCTATCCCCACTGCACGTTCAATCTGAATCCGCGCGCTTCCTCCATCGATACGCCGCTGCATTCGTTCATCGCCGCGAAGCACGTCGACCACATGCATCCTAATTCAGTGATCTCTGTGGCCGCTTCGCGCCGTTCGCGCGAGTTGACCCAAGAGATTTACGGCGACGAAGTCTCCTGGACCCCGTGGCTGCGGCCCGGATTCGAGCTCGGCCTGGAGTTGGAGCGTATGTGCAAGACCAACCCGAAGCTGAAGGGCATCGTGATGGGCCAGCACGGCCTGATCAACTGGGCCGACGGCAACAAAGAGTGTTACGACCTGACGCTGCACCTGATCGAACAGGCTGCGAAGTTCATCGAGAAGCACGATAAAGGCAAGAAGACCTTTGGCGGCGCGAAATTTGAAAGTCTCGCGGATGCCGAGCGCACTAAAGTGTTGTACGAGATTCTGCCATGGCTGCGCGGGCAGGTCTCGAAGAGCAAGCGCTTCGTCGGCACCGTGCAGTCCGATGCGACAATTCTGCGCTTCGTCAACAGCAACGATGCGCCGCGCCTGGCGGAGCTCGGCACGTCCTGTCCCGATCACTTCCTGCGCACCAAGATTAAGCCGCTCTACATCGATTGGAATCCGCAGAAGGAAGACGTCGCGGTGTTGAAGACGAAGGTGACCGCGGGCCTGGAACAATATCGCAAAGACTACGCCGCTTATTATCAAAAGTGCAAGCGGCCGAACTCGCCCGCGATGCGCGATCCGAACCCGACCGTGATTCTGATTCCCGGCGTCGGCATGATCGCCTGGGGCAAAGATAAGAGCGAATCACGTGTGACGGCCGAATTCTACAACTGCGCCGTCGAAGTGATGCGCGGCGCCGAAGCCATCGACGAGTACATCGCCCTGCCGCAGCAGGAGGCCTTCGACATCGAATACTGGCTGCTGGAAGAAGCGAAGTTAAAGCGTATGCCGGCCGAAAAGGAAATGGCGCGCAACGTAGCGCTGGTGATCGGTGCAGGTAACGGAATCGGCAAAGCGGTTGCGCACCGGTTGGCGAAGGAAGGCGCGCACGTGGTTTGCGCCGACCTGCGTATGGAAGACGCGCGCGAAACCGCGAACGAGTTGACGAAGGTCTATGGGCTCGGCATCGGCGTCGCAGGCACCGGCATTTCCGGCTGCGGACCGGCCGTGCCGCTCGAAGTCGACATCACCAACCGTGAAAGCGTCCGCACGATGTTGGAGCAAACCGTGCTGGCGTACGGCGGAATCGATCATCTGATCGTAACCGCGGGCGTCTTCATCGCGCCCGATCGCGACGGCCACGTCACGGACCAGCAGTGGAAGACGACGTTCGACGTGAACGTGATGGGTCTTTATCTGGTTGCTGACGAAGCGCGCGCCCTGTGGGCTCGCCAAGGCTTGCGCGGCAGCATGGTGATGACTACCAGCGTGAACGGTATGGTGTCGAAGAAGGGGTCACTGGCATACGATGCGTCCAAGGCCGCGGCCAATCACCTGACGCGCGGGTTGGCAGTAGAAATGTCGCCGCTGGTG
>DATAUH010000567.1:0-5963 GCA_036268375.1 Bryobacteraceae bacterium
AGCAGCCCAATAAGCAGTGCGGGCATTGGCTTCACAAAGCCGGAGGCCGGAGTAATGGCGACCAGACCGGCAACCGCGCCTGAGATGCCGCCGAGCATGCTGGGCTTTCCGGTCTTGAGCCACTCAGCCGCCATCCAGCCCAGGGCCGCGGAGGCAGCGGCGAAATGAGTTGCCACAAAAGCGCTCGACGCAAGACCGCTCGCCCCTACGGCGCTGCCTGCGTTGAAGCCGAACCATCCGACCCACAACAAACACGCGCCGATGACACTGAGCACCATGCTGTGCGGCTTCATAGCTTCCTGCGGATATCCGGCGCGCTTTCCCAGATAGATGGCGCAGACTAAAGCAGACACGCCAGACGTAATGTGCACCACCGTCCCGCCCGCGAAATCGAACGTCGGCACGCGGCCGCCGAGGTACGCATTCAGGAATCCGCCTTTGCCCCACACCATATGCGCCATCGGGAAGTAAACGATGAATGACCACAGCACCGTAAACAAGGCCATGGCGCTGAACTTGATCCGCTCCGCATAAGCGCCGGAGATCAGCGCGGGCGTAATGATAGCGAACATCAGCTGATAAACCATGTAAGTCAGTTGCGGAATGGTGCCGGCATAGTCGGCGTTCGGGTCCGTTCCAACGCCGTTCAGGAAGAGGTATTTGAGACCTCCGATGAACGGGTTGCCTTCGCTGAAAACCAGGCTATAGCCGGCGAAGGCCCAGATCACAGTAATCAGCCCCATCATTATGAAGCTGTGCATCATGGTTGACAGCACGTTTTTGCGCCGGACGAGACCCCCGTAAAACAGCGCCAGGCCCGGCCCCGTCATCATCAGCACGAGCGCGGCGCTCACCAGCATCCATGCGTTATCGCCGGCGGACTGGGCGTTCTTCGCGGCAGCTTCCAGCGCCGTAAGGCGGGCGTTCAGGTCAGGCGTTGCCTGGAGCAGCGCAATGGGTATGATCATCGAATCCTCTCTACCTGGAGAAGCTTTTAGTTCCGCGACAAGGCGGTCTTAGATCATATCAATCAGGTATGAAATATGGGTTGTCACCGGATCAAGTGCGCCGGCTTGACCATTGGCGCAGTTTAAAGGTCGGCTTATCCGGGACAAGACTGACCATGAGGCTTCGCTTCTGGTCAAGACGGCCGGCGATACATTCAAACCCGGACGCCGATTCGCCACAATCCGTAGGCGACGGCCTGGCGGAAATACTGCCACCATTCTTTTGGAATCGTCGTGTCACCCTGTTCCCGTGGCGATCCCCAGGCCGTAAAGCCCTCGCGCTGCAGAATCCGCTTGACCCGGAAAACGTGATAGCCATCGCTGACGATGATGCAGGAATGCAGACTCATGCGCCGCAGAATCTCGGAAGCCGCGCTCAGGGACCAGGCGGTTGACTCGCCCTCGTCTTCAACGATGATCGATTCGGCTGGCACACCGCGATCGATCAGATAGGAGCGTCCGACGCCACCCTCGGTAAATGAAGGGTCTCCGCCCGGCCCGCCAGTGGTCATGATATAGGGCGCAAGGTGCTTCTGGTAGAGAGTCACGGCGTGGTCGAGCCGTAGTTTCAGCACGGGCGAGGGGTGCCCGCGATACTCGGCAGCGCCCATCACGATGATGACGTCGGCGGGCCGGGCTTCGTCGAGCGTGCTCTGGCGGCCGATCCGAATCGTCAGCGAGATGAGATAGCCCAGCGCGAACACGACAAGCACCATCGTGAGCAGCGTGACCGTGCGCTTGAGGTGCGTTATTCTTATGTCAACATTGTAAGCGCAGGTGCGAGCATACCGCCCGCGGCTCTCTTTTCACATAAAATGGCACGATTCGAGCAGGTAACCAGCGCGGCCAATCCTCTGGTTAAAGACCTGCGGCGCGCCATCGCCCATGGCGGCCTCACCGATGAAGGCTGGTGCATCGCGGAGAGTTTCCACCTTCTTGAAGAGGCGCTGCGGAGCGAACGAAATGTCCGTGTCGTCCTGTCGTCGGAATCCGTCAAAACCACGGTGGACCGCCATGTGTCGGGACTCCGCGGATTGCGCACCGTCGTTTTGCCCGATCGCCTGTTTCAAACGGTAGCGGCTACCGAGTCCAGCCAGGGTGTGATCGCCCTTGTGGAGCCGCCGGAGTGGTCGATCGAGCAGTTGTTCCGCGGCCAGAGCCTGGTGCTCGTTCTTGACGGCCTGCAGGATCCCGGCAACGCCGGCGCCATCGCGCGCGCCGCGGAAGCTTTTGGCGCGACCGGCCTGTTGTTCGTTAAGGGGACGGTCAGTCCGCTCCATCCCAAAACGCTGCGAGCTTCTGCCGGCTCGCTTTTCCGCATACCTTTCGTATCCGGAATCGACGCCGCCCTCGCGCGGGCAGCTCTGAAACAGACGCGCGCGGATTTTTACGCGGCGATGCCGTTCTCAGGCTCCCAGCAACTCGCGGGCGATGTCGATTTCACGCGCAAGTGCGCCATTGTCATCGGCAGCGAAGGCCGCGGCGTCAGCAAGGAATTGCATGGAATCGCCCGCGACATAGCCATTCCAACAGTTGGCGTTGAATCGCTGAACGCGGCTGTGGCGGCCTCGGTGCTGCTCTACGAAGCGCGCCGTCAGCGAGTGCGCGAGGTCGTCAGCGCTTGAGCCTCTTCGACGCCAGCCCTTTCGGCGATCTGCCGGCGGACCCAAAAGATGCCGCGGCACGCCCCCTCGCGGACCGGCTGCGTCCCGAAACTCTCGACGATTACGCGGGCCAGGAACACATACTCGGTCCGGGCAAGCCGTTGCGTTCGCAGATCGAGCGGGATCAGCTCACTTCGATTATTCTCTGGGGGCCGCCGGGCGTAGGAAAGACCACTCTCGCGCGCATCATCGCGCGACTAACGAAGAGCGAGTTTTTGCCCTTCAGCGCCGTGCTGGCCGGTATCAAAGAGATCAAAGCCGTGATGGCCGACGCGGAGCGGTTGCGTAAGCTCGGGCGGCGGACGATTCTTTTTATCGACGAGATCCACCGGTTTAACAAAGCCCAACAGGATGCCTTCCTGCCTTACGTCGAGAAGGGCGACATCATTCTCATTGGCGCGACCACGGAGAATCCTTCCTTCGAAGTGAATGCCGCGCTCCTCTCGCGTTCGAAGGTCTACATGCTCCGGGCGCTCACGACGGAAGAGATTGTGGGCCTGCTGCGAAAGGCTTTGCCAGTCGTCGGTGTTGAGGCGCCGGACGATCTTCTCGAACAGATTGCAATGGCGGCAAACGGAGATGCGCGTTCGGCTTACAACACACTGGAGGTCGCCGCCAGCTCCGGCGCGATCACACCGGAATCGGTCACCGATGCTCTCGGACGCAGAATGCTGCTCTACGACAAGACCGGCGAAGAGCACTACAACCTGATTTCGGCGCTGCATAAGTCCGTGCGATCGAGCGATCCGGACGCCGCTCTTTACTGGCTCGCGCGGATGCTCGAATCCGGCGAAGACCGTATGTACATTGCGCGGCGCGTGGTGCGGATGGCGATTGAAGATATCGGCCTTGCCGACCCGCGGGCGCTCGAGCAGTGCATGGCGATGCAGCAGTGCGTGCATTTTCTGGGAATGCCCGAAGGGGATCTCGCGATCGCGCAGGCCGTGATCTATCTGGCGGTGGCGCCGAAATCCGACGCGTCTTACAAGGCGCTCGGCGAAGTTACGAAAGAAGTCGAAACGGGGCGCGCCGAGCCTGTCCCGATGCATCTCCGCAACGCGCCGACGAAGGCGATGAAGTCGTGGGGCTACGGTTCGGGCTATCAGCACGCGCACGCGTTCGACGACGCGATCAATCAAATGGAATGCCTGCCGGAATCGCTTGCGGGACGGACCTGGTATTACCCCACCGATCGCGGCGTCGAGAAGCGCATCCGGGAGCGGCTGGAAGAAATCCGCTCCCTGCGAAATCGGTAAACGTCAAATTGAACACTGAATTTTCGACCACCGAAAAATGGTCGAGGGCTAAAACACAAAGGTCGGAAGAACGCCGCGCTTTCTCCCGGGTTTGATTGACTCCTCTCTCAAAACGTCATGCAGAAATTGGAGCCGCTGGTGTTCGAGTTAACCATCCGCACCACTGCAGGATCGAAGGATCCAGGGTAGGCGAGTAAATTACCGCCGCTCGCGTTGGACCCGCTCGTGGATAAAATGACCGGTGTCGAAGCGGCATCGACGGGACAAATCGCCTGCGAGTTCTCGACATGAATCGCTCCCCATGTGGTGTCCCCGGACGTCCGGAAATCCATACAGGCGTTTCCCGCGATAATCCCGTGCGAGACAGAAACCGCCTTCACGCAACTATCGGTCACGCTGGATATCGAGTTTTCGAGCACCGAGAAGTGATCGAGCGTAAGGTACAGGTTAATGGCGTCGCCTGCGATATTAGAGAGCTTGTTCCGCGCGATCGCAAGATTCAAGCTCTGCCCCCATTGATGGATGCCGCTGGAATTGCGGATCGTATTCTCGCTGGCAGTCGTGTTCTGCGTCGCCTCCAGACCGATCGAATAATAGGACGTGTTGGATTGATTCGTAATCGCGTTGCCGCGCACATCAATACTGTCGGGTACGAACGCTTCGTCCGGAGTGAAGTTCCGGACGATGATCCCATGAAAGCCCGGGCCGGTGATCGTATTGCCGGAGACGCTGCCGCGCAGCACGCCGGCGATCTGGATGCCGTTTTGCGCGGCGGACTGGCACTGATTGCGCGAGAGCGTGACGTCGTGGACCTGCGTGCCGTCGGCGGTGACGGAGATCGCGGCTATGCAGTCCATGCCGACGCCTGCGATCTGAAGCCCGTCCACGGTCACGGAGCTTGCGCCGCTTGCCACATACACTCCATAGCCTTTCACGCCATTCACAAAGCCGCCGCTGATCTCAACCTGCTGAGATCCGGCGCCCGACACCACATACCCATCTCCCGCAGCGCCCTGAATCGAATTACCCAGGCCATAACAGAACTGGCAGTCGGAAAAGAAGACGGCGGCGGCATTGTTGGCGAGCACCTGCGCGGCGGCTCCCGAAATGAAGCGGCAGCCCTGAATCCCGCTGTTCGCGCCCGTGAAGATCATTGCGGCAGAGGCGTCGGTGGTAGCTTTCAGTACAGCGCCCCGGTCGCAAATCACGTTGGTTGCACTCCCAAAAGTAACGGCGCCGGAATGTGCGTAAGTGCCCGCGTGAATACGCAGCGTGCCCCCGCCCGCGGAATTTAGTGTCGCGGCGGCACTGGCGAAGGCCGCCTGGTTATCCGTGATGCCATCGCCCGTTCCCGCAAAGTCCACCGTGGTCTGGGCAGCGACCGGCGAAACGAGGATGAAGGCCGCGGCAATTATGGCGAGGATTGCGCAAAAGCGCGTCCCGGCTGAATGATGTTGTTTCATCGATATGGACTCCTCAATACCTGAAGACTAAAAGCGTCGGTGCAGGGAAAATCCTGCAATGATGCGGCCAGGTTATCACGAACTTTACTCATCCGCGCGTGACGGACCATACCGCGCTTCGGCCCGTAATTGGAACATTGGTCCCGAACCGCTCTTTTCGGCTTCGTGGGTGTTAGGATCGTCAAACAGCAGGTAAGCCGTGCTCCCCCGACCGATCGGCGCCATTACAACGCTGATCTGTTTCACACCCGCATGGCTGACCGCTCATGAGATTCCCAATGACGTTACCGTGCAGGCCTTCGCGAAGCCCGCCGGTATTGCCGCCGCGGCGCAGCAGGTCGACTTATAGGCGTCCGGACCCTTTTCTCTGCGACAGTCCTGCGGAGTTGCAACCCCGCGCAGAATGACATCTCAACGTCACTTGCTTTGCGCGCACGACTTATACAGAGCAGGTTCGCGGGTTACTTGAAATAACGCACTGGAGAAATTACCCCGTTCGCTTACACGGCGCACCAGAGCGGCCAGCCTGATTGTACGGTTGACGTAGTCGGCAGTGCATGCGATTCGCAGAAA
>DATAUH010000568.1:0-17792 GCA_036268375.1 Bryobacteraceae bacterium
CAGGATCTGCCGCGCCCCGCGGCCCGTCCCGTGGCCCCGATTCTGCCGCCCTTGATGTCGCCGCAGCAGGCGCCGTCCTGGAAGCACGAAGCCAAGCCCGAGCCGAAGCCGGAAGGCGAAGCGCCGGCGAGCGGGACGCCAGAAAGCAACAAGGAATAGACCGCCATGATGATGCCCAAGAAGGTCAAGTATAGGAAGCAGCAGCGCGGCCGCATGGCCGGCAAGGCGTGGCGCGGCTCTTCCATTTCGTTCGGCGATTTCGGTCTGAAGGCGCTTGAGTGCGCCTGGATTACCGACCGCCAGATCGAAGCGGCGCGCGTCGCCATGACGCGATCCATCAAGCGCGGCGGCAAGGTTTGGATTCGCCTGTTCCCGGATAAGCCCATCACCAAGAAGCCCGCCGAAACTCGTATGGGTAAAGGTAAAGGCGCGCCGGAGCAGTGGGTAGCGGTCATCCGGCCTGGCAAGATGTTGTTCGAAATGGAAGGCGTCGATCGCGCCACCGCAGCCGCCGCGATGCGTCTGGCGGCCCATAAACTGCCGATCCGGACGAAGTTCGTCAGCCGCGAGGACGGGGACTAAGCATATGAAGGGTTTTAAGCCGCAGGATCTGGACGAAAAGGAAATCCAGCGCCATTTGACCGAAATGGAAGAGCAGTATTTTCGTCTGAGATTTCAGAAGGGCATGGGTCAGTTGGAAGGATTGAAGAAGCTCCGCACCCTGCGTAAGGATCGGGCTCGCGCGCTTACGGTGCTGCGCGAACGGGAGCTGGCGGGAGCAAAGAAATAACATGGCGGAAGAACAGGCCCAAACAGGTTTTAAGAACGAAAAGGTCGGTGAGGTGGTCTCGACCAAGATGACCAAGACCATTGTGGTCGAAGTCAGCCGCCGCGTCCCGCACCCGCTCTACAAGCGCATCGTGGGAAAACGCAAGAAGTTCTACGCCCACGATGAAGAGAGCAAGGCCAAGATGGGCGACATCGTGCGCATCGTCGAGTGCCGGCCGTTGAGCAAGCTGAAGCGTTGGGCGCTCACCGATATTGTGCGCAAAGCGCCGCAGGTAGGCGCGCAGCCGAGCGAGCTGGACAAGGTTTGAGGAAGAGGAGCCCAGGAGTTAGAAGTTAGAAGTTAGCAGAAAAGGTCGGGCGCGCAGCGTCCATTCTTAATTCTGACTTCTAACTGCTAACTCCTGCCCTTCAGGAGCGATAGCGACTTATGATTGGAATGCGAACAATTCTCGAGGTGGCCGATAACAGCGGCGCGCGCAGGCTGTCCTGCATTCTGCCGCGCGGCGGCGACCTCGGGTTGCGGGCCGGTTTGGGCGACGTGGTGACGGCGGCGGTGAAGGAAGCCGCGCCGGATTCGGCCATTAAAAAGGGAAAAGTGGTGCGCTGCGTGATCGTCCGCATGCGCAAAGAGACGCGCCGCAAGGATGGCACCTACATCCGTTTCGATTCGAACGCGGCCGTTCTCATCAACGATGTGGGAGAGCCGGTCGGTACGCGCGTGTTCGGGCCTGTGGCGCGCGAGCTTCGCGACAAAAAATTCATGAAGATCGTATCGCTGGCCCCAGAGGTTATCTAATGGGCATTGCAAAGAAACTCGCGCCCCCGCCGGCGCGCATCGAGTTAAAGAAAGAAGACACGGTAAAGGTGATCGCCGGCCGTGACAAAGGCAAGACCGGCCGCGTGCTGGGCGTCAACCGCGAAAAGGGCCGCATCCTGGTCGAACACGTCGGCATGATCAAGCGGCATATGCGTCCGAACCCGCAACAGCAGAGCAAGGGCGGCATTATGGAGCGCGAGAGCTCGATTGCGATTTCGAACGTGATGATCGTCTGTCCCGGCTGCAATAAGGCCGTCCGCATGAAACATCATCTCGATCACGTGGCGGGCGGTAAGACCCGGCGCACGCGCGTCTGCCGCAAATGCGGTCAGACGCTGGACAAAAAGTAAGAGGAATCTATGGCGGCGCGATTAAGGGAACATTATCAAAAGAAAGTGATACCGGCTCTCACCAAGGAGTTCGGCTATCAAAACGTCATGGCCGTGCCGAAGGTCGAGAAGATCTCGATCAACATCGGCTTGGGCGAAGCCACGCAGAACGCCAAGCTAATGGACGGCGCCGTCAACGAACTCACCCAGATCGCTGGACAGAGGCCCGTGATCACCAAGGCCACCAAGTCCATCGCTCAGTTTAAGCTGCGCGAAGGCCAGGCGATCGGCTGCATGGTCACGCTGCGCGGCGACCGCATGTATGAGTTCCTCGATCGCTTGGTCAACGTGGCGCTGGCCCGCGTCCGCGATTTTCGCGGCGTATCGTCGAAGAGTTTCGATGGGCGCGGTAACTACACGTTGGGCGTGAAGGATCAGTTGATTTTTCCGGAGATCGATTACTCCAAAGTCGAGAAGACGAAGGGCATGAACATCTCCATAACGACTACGGCGCGCACCGACGCCGAGGGATTGGCGCTGCTGCGCCAGATGGGTATGCCGTTCAGGCAATAGAGGATAGAGGAATTCATGGCGACTACCGCAAAGATCGCGCGAGATATCAAACTTGAGGTGGCCCGCAAGGCCAAGACGCCGAAGCTGCAATGCCGGCACCGCAACCGCTGCTGGCGCTGCGGGCGTCCCCGCGCGTTTCTGCGTAAGTTCGGCATTTGCCGTCTCTGCTTCCGCCAGCTCGCTTTGAACGGCGAGGTTCCCGGCGTGACGAAGGCGAGCTGGTAAGGAGATTTATGACGAGCGATCCCATTGCCGATATGCTCACGCGGGTGCGCAACGCCATTCAGGCGCGGCACCCGAAGGTGGACGTTCCGGCTTCCAAGGTGAAGACGGAAATCGCGCGCATCCTCAAAGAAGAGGGCTACATCGCCAACTTCAAAGTGGCGGAAGAGGGCGTGAAGAAGACGATCAAAATCTATTTGAAGTACGGCAACGGCAATACGCCGGTGATCTCGACCATCGAGCGTGTTTCGCGCCCCGGCTGCCGCGTGTATGTCGGCCAGCAGGAGATTCCGCGCGTGCTGGGCGGACTCGGGATTAACATCCTGACCACGGCGCGCGGCGTGATGACCGGCCGCGATGCTCACAAGGAAAGAGTGGGCGGCGAAATTCTGTGCAGGGTTTGGTAGAAAGAGTCGAGAGCGCAAAGGTTTAACTATGTCTCGAATTGGCAAAAAACCGATCCCGCTGCCGGGCGGCGTGAAGGTGCAGATCGGCGAACAACTCCAGGTCACGGGACCCAAGGGCACGCTTATGGTGCCGATTCCCACCGGCATTCAAATCGAACAGAAGGACGGCAGGCTGGAGCTGAAGCGCGACTCCGACAACCACGCCGCGCTGCACGGCCTGACCCGCGCGTTGGCCGCCAACGCCGTGCAGGGCGTGTCCACGGGCTTCACGCGCGAACTCGACATCGTCGGCATTGGCTATCGCGCCGACGTCAAGGGCAAGATCGTAACGTTTACTCTCGGCTACTCGCACCCCATCGAAGTGCTCCTGCCGGATGGGGTAGACATGAAGATCGACAAGCAGACGCATCTGGTTCTGAGCGGGCACGATCGCCAACTGGTCGGTCAGGTGGCTGCCAATATCCGCGCGCTGCGCAAGCCCGATCCGTACAAGAACAAGGGCATCCGCTATACGGGCGAAGCGCTGCGCAAGAAGGTCGGTAAAACCGGGGCTGGTGGTAAATGATTCGTAAGATCGAAAAGAAAACGATCCGCAAGCGCATCCATACGCGTATCCGGCGCAAGGTTCAGGGCACCACCGAGCGTCCGCGCCTGGCCGTATTTCGCAGCGTGGCGCATATCTACGCGCAGGTCATCGACGATGTCGAGGGCAAGACTTTGGTCTCGGCTTCTACGGTCGACAAGAACGGCAAGACCAACGGCGGTAACGTGGCCGCGGCCAAGTCGATCGGTAAGCTGGTGGCTGAGCGCGCCAAAGAAAAGGGCGTCAAGCATGTGGTATTCGATCGCGGCGGGTATCAGTACCATGGGCGGATTAAAGCGCTGGCCGATGCGGCGCGCGAAGCGGGACTGGAGTTCTAATTCATGCCAACGCAAGTCAAACGGATCGACGCGGGCAACCTCAACCTGAAAGAGCAGGTTGTGGCCATTAACCGCGTCACCAAAGTAGTCAAGGGCGGTAAGAACATGAGCTTCTCGGCGCTGGTCGTGATTGGCGATCCGTCCGCGAAGGTAGTCGGATACGGCGTCGGCAAGGCGAAAGAAGTGCCGTCGGCTATTCGCAAGGGCATCGAAGCGGCCAAAAAAACGCTGCGAAAGATCCACGTGCTCGAGACCACCATTCCGCATCAGACGCTCGGCGTCTATGCGAGCTCGCAAGTGCTGCTCAAACCGGCTCCGGCCGGTACGGGCGTCATCGCGGGCGGCGCGGTGCGCGCGGTGATCTCGGCCTGCGGCATTCCCAACGTGCTCACCAAATCGATCGGCCGTCGCAATGCCCACAACGTCGTGAAAGCGACCATCGTTGCGCTCGAATCGCTGCGCGACAAGGCCGCGGTAGCGGAGATGCGCGGTCTCGCGCCGGAGAAACTCTAATGGCGGGAACCATCAAAATTAAGCTGGTGCGCAGCCCCATTTGCACTCCCGAAAAGCACAAGCGTGTGGTCAAGGGGCTCGGCCTGCGTAAGCTGAATCAGGTGGTGGAGCGGCCGGATGCCCCGGAATTCCGGGGTATGGTAAAAAAGGTCCCGCACCTGTTGGCAATCGTGGAGTAATGGTCATGGGCCGCGGATAGACGCCGGTAAACGCAGATCAACGCTCTCATTCGGTTTTTGCGCGATCTGCGTTTATCCGCGTTTATCGGCGGCTAATTGAGGATTAACGATGAATTTAAGCGACATCAAACCACCGGCTGGACAAGTCAAGCTCCGTAAACGCGTAGGACGCGGTATGGGTTCGGGCACGGGTAAGTACTCCACGCGTGGCGCCAAGGGCCAGCGCTCCATTTCGGGGTTCAGCCAGAAGCGCGGTTTCGAAGGCGGCCAGATGCCGCTTCACCGCCGTCTGCCCAAGCGCGGTTTCACCAACATCTTTAAGAAGCACTTCGCGGTCGTCAACCTCAACAAACTGGAGAAGCTCGAAGGCGACTCCTTCAATGCCGATCGCCTGATAGAATTGGGCGTTGTCACGAAGTTGCACGATGGTTTGAAGATTTTGGGGACGGGGCAGTTGACGCGCAAAATCACTGTGGAGGCTCACCACTTCTCCAAGTCGGCCATCGAGAAGATTCAAAAAGCTGGCGGCACGGCGCAGATTATCGGCGCGCCCGCCGGCGAATAGGGTCCACGCCGACACGAACGAAGGAAGCCATGGTTCAGAAGTTTCTTGAAGCTTTCGCGAATATCTTTCGCGTGCCCGACCTGCGCAAGCGGTTGTTCTTCACGTTGGGATTGCTGGGCGTATATCGCTTTGGCAGCCAGATACCCGCTCCTGGCATCAATACCCTGCGGTGGGAGCAATTTTTCAGCTCCGCCCAAGGCTCCATTTTCGGCTTCTTCGATCTGTTCGCGGGCGGTAACATCCGGCGATTCACGGTGTTCGCCCTGGGCATCATGCCCTACATTACCGCGTCCATCATTCTGCAGTTGTTGACGGTGGTGGTTCCCACCCTCGAAAAGCTTCAGAAAGAAGGCGAACTCGGACGCCGCAAGATCACGCAGTGGACCCGCTATCTCACCATCATCCTCTCCGTCATTCAATCCGCTACCATCGCCAAAAGCCTCGAGGCTGCCCAACAGGGCATCGTAATTGCTCCAGGCTTCGGCTTCATGATTTTGACTATCATTTCGCTCACGACCGGTTCGGCCTTCATCATGTGGCTGGGCGAACAGATCAGTGAGCGCGGCGTCGGCAATGGCATGTCGCTGATCATCTTCACCGGCATTGTGGTCGGTTTGCCGAACGCCATCGGAGCCCTTTACCAGAACGTCTTCGTAACCCATGAATGGGGCGCAGTCACGCTCATCCTGCTCCTGGCCATGATGATTGCAGTAGTCGCTTTCATCGTGCTGGTGGAGCGCGGCGAGCGCCGCATTCCGGTGCAGTATGCTAAGCGCGTCATCGGACGCCGCGTCATGGGCGGCCAATCGACCCACATGCCGCTCAAGGTCAACGCTGGCGGCGTCATCCCGGTCATCTTCGCTTCTTCGATTCTTGCCTTTCCGCAAACTCTCACGCAGCTCACCTGGGTAAAAAACGTTCCGTTCCTCATGAACACCCTAACCAGTATTAGAACGGGCGAACCGCTCTACTACGTGCTGTTTGTGGCGGGAATTATCTTCTTCTGCTTCTTCTACGTCTCCATCATCTTCAATCCGAATGAGGCTGCCGACAACATGCGCAAGTACGGCGGCTTTATTCCCGGCATCCGTCCCGGCCGCAACACTTCGGATTACATGAACGCCGTGCTCACCAAGATCACAGTAGTGGGTGGCATCTATCTCTCGATTCTTTGCCTGATCCCGACCATCATGATGGTCGGCGTCAAGCTGCAGCACCTGCCGCTGGTAGGCGCCTTCATCGACGCGCATTTTCCGCGCGCGATTCTTGATGGACTTGGTGTTCCGTTTTATTTCGGCGGCACATCGCTGCTGATCGTAGTGGGCGTAGCCATGGACACGGTTAACCAGATCGAGGCCCAGCTCATCATGCGCCACTACGAGGGTTTCACCCCGCGTTCGGGGCGTATTCGGGGACGAAGGAGCTCGTTCTGATTGGAAAGTGAGAGTGCCGCGGCAACGCGGAGACGCAGCAGGGGCCAAGTCCGCCCAGCATTGCCCTACCAGGATGAATGCCACTGCGTAACAAACAAACTGTGATGGCGATCGTACTGTTTGGATCGCCCGGTTCCGGAAAAGGCACGCAGGCCAGGTTGCTTACCGAGCGCCTGCGGATCCCCCACGTCTCAACCGGGGACATGTTGCGGGAGCGCATTCGGACCGGGGTAGAAATGGGCGGCGCGGCCGCCAAAATGCAATCGGGCGAGTTGGTCTCCGATGGCGTGGTCAACCAGATGGTGGAAGAGCGGCTGAGTCAGCCGGATGCGGTAAATGGTTTTATTTTAGATGGATACCCGCGAACCGTGGATCAGGGAGCTCACCTGAACACGTGGCTCGATGCGCGTGGGATCGCCGAGGTGGTGATCCACCTCGCAGTGGATTACAATAATATTATTGCCCGTTTGACCGGACGCCGCGTGTGTCCTCGCTGCGGAACCCTGTACAACCTCGCGACCAAGCCGCCTAAAGTGGATGGAATCTGCGATCTCGACGGGGAACGGCTGGTGATCCGGAACGATGATCGGGAAGACGTGATCCGGCACCGTTTGAATGCTTACGATCATCAGACGCGGCCGGTGTTGGAATTTTACCGGGGCGCTGGGCGGAGGCTTTTGGAAGTGAATGCTTCCGTCGATCCGCCGGAAATCGTGTTTGAAAAGATTTGCCAGGCCATAGACTGTCATGATCGTTCGTAAGACGCCCGCTGAGCTGGACAAAATGCGGCGCAGCGGTCTGCTTGTCTACGAGATCCTGGAAAAATTGAAGGAAATGGCGATCGAAGGCGTTTCCACCTTCGATCTGGAGGTCGCCGCCGAGAAAATGATCTCCGATGCGGGCGCGCGGCCGGCCTTTAAGGGTTATTATGTTCCGGCAGCGGGGGAGATCTACCGCTATGTGTTGTGCACGTCGGTGAATCACGAAGTGATCCACGGGATGCCGAATCCGAAACGGACCCTGAAGAAGGGTGACATCCTCTCGATCGATACCGGCGTCAAGCTGGACGGCTATTACGGCGATTCGGCCACCACAGTCGCGGTGGGCGAGGTGAGCGAGCAGGTGAAGAAACTGCTCCGGGTGACGCAGGAGTCCCTTGAACTCGCCATCGAGAAGATTCGCAACGGCAACCGGTTGTTCGATGTCTGCGGAACGGTCGAGCAGCATGTGAAGTCGAATGGGTTTTCGATTGTGCGTGAGTTCGTCGGACACGGCATTGGGACGCAGCTCCACGAGGAGCCGCAGGTTCCGAACTATGTCGACCGGCGCAATGAAAATCCGCGCCTGAAGCCGGGCATGGTGCTGGCGGTTGAGCCGATGGTAAGCGCGGGCCGGCCGGAGACGATGGTTTTGAAAGACAAGTGGACGGCGGTGACGAAAGACGGGTCGAATTCGGCCCATTTCGAGCATTGTATTGCGGTCACCGATAACGGTCCCTGGGTTTTAACGCGTCCGTAGATGGGCCTCGGGCCCGTCGCGGAGTTGGTTTAGCGGATTGCTGAAAGCTGAGAGCTGAAGAACATGAAAGTGCGAGCGTCGGTCAAAAAGATTTGCGACAAGTGCAAGGTGATTCATCGCGAAGGCGTGGTGCGAGTCATCTGCGTGAACCCGAAACACAAACAGAGGCAAGGATAAAAGTATGGCGCGTATCGCAGGCGTAGACCTACCCCCCGGCAAGCGGGCAGAGATCGGGCTGACATATATCTACGGCGTTGGCCGCACCCGTTCCAAGTCGCTGCTACACCGGGCTGGAATCGAATTCGATAAGAAGATTCGCGATCTGAGCGAGGACGAAGTCAACAAGGTCCGTCAGATCCTCGAAGAGGAAGGCGCCGTCGAAGGCGACCTCCGCAAAGAGATCTCGATGAACATCAAGCGTCACATCGAGATGGGCTCTTACCGTGGATTGCGGCACCGCCGCAGCCTGCCCGTTCGGGGCCAGCGCACGCATACCAATGCGCGCACCCGAAAAGGTCCGCGCCGCGGCACGGTAGCAAACAAGAAGAAGGCGACAGGAAAGACATAGTATGGCTAAAGCGCCCGCGAAGACCGGCAAGAAGAAGAGCTTCAAGAAGAAGGAAAAGCGCGTCGTCCATTCAGGCGTCGTCCACATCCAGGCGACGTTCAACAACACCATCGTCACCATCTCCGATCAGGAAGGCCATACTATTTCCTGGTCGAGCGCTGGTTCGCTGGGCTTCCGTGGATCGCGCAAAGGCACCCCGTTCGCCGCCCAGCAGGCAGCCCTCACCGCCGCTAATAAAGCCGGTGAAAGCGGCCTGCGCACCGTCGAAGTTCGCGTCAGCGGCCCCGGCTCCGGCCGTGAATCCGCCGTACGCGCCCTCGCCACTGCCGGAATCGAAGTGCGGGCGATCAAGGACGTCACGCCCATCCCCCACAATGGCTGCCGTCCGCCCAAAAAGCGAAGAGTTTGAGGAGAAGGAGTTAGGAGTTAGGAGCCAGGAGTTAGAATGCGAGCTTTATGCCGCCGTTGATTCTAACTCCTAACTCCTAACTCCTGAATGAATTAACAAGCGGGACGAAAGCCAGCCAATGGCCGTAAACCGCACCTGAGTAACGAAAGGTAAGGAGAAGAACTTGGCAAGATACATCGGCCCGGTTTGCCGGCAATGCCGGCGCGAGGGCATGAAGCTTTACTTAAAGGGTGACCGCTGCCACAGCGAAAAGTGCGCCATCGAAAAGCGCAACTTTGTTCCCGGACAGCACGGCAAAGATCGCAAGCAAAAGATCCAGGGCTATGGCCTGCAGCTCCGCGAAAAGCAGAAGGTGCGCCGCATCTACGGTGTGCTCGAATCGCAGTTCCGCGGAGCCTATGAAAAGGCCGCGCACGCCAAGGGCATCACCGGCGAGAATCTCATGTCGGGCCTCGAGCGCCGCCTGGACAGCGTAATTTACCGCATGGGCTTCGGCGCCAGCCGCGCCCAATCGCGCCAGATCGTTCGTCACGGACACGTCGACGTCAATGGGCGTAAGTGCAACATCCCCTCCGCGCAGGTCAAAATCGGCGATGTCGTCTCTGTGCGCGAATCCAGCAAAAACAATCCGGCCATTCTTTCCTCGCGCGATGCCACGGCTCACGCCCCCGCGCCTAACTGGATCGATGTCGACCGGGAATCATTAAAAGGCCGCATCACGAGCCTGCCGCAACGCAGTGAACTGGTGCAAATTCAACTGAACGAACAGCTCATCGTCGAGTTGTATTCGAAGTAGAAATTCAGGAGCAGAAGTTAGGAGCTAGAAGTTAGAAGTCGGAATAAATCCAGTGCGCGAAGCGCCATTCCGACTCCTGACTCCTAACTTCTAACTTCTGATCCCCAGGAGACTTTATGTTCAAGGGCTTCCAAAAACCCAAGCGTCTTGTCGCCAATACCGAAACTCTCACCGAGCGGTATGGCATGTTTACCGCCCAGCCGTTTCAACGCGGCTTCGGCACTACTATCGGCAACAGTCTGCGTCGCGTGCTCCTCAGCTCCATCGAAGGCGCGGCCATCACAGCAGTACGCATCGAAGGCGTCGAGCACGAATTCAGCCCCATCCCGGGCGTGGTCGAAGACGCCACCGATATCATTCTTAACCTGAAGCAGATCCCTTTCAAGATCATGGGCGAAGGCGTGAAAACCGTTCGCCTCACCGTCGATAAGCCCGGCGACGTTCGCAGCGGCCAAATTGAAACCGACGCCGACGTCGAAGTGCTCGATCGCGATGTTCACGTCGCTACCGTCTCCGAAGGCGGCCGCCTCTCCATCGAGATGCGCCTCAAAGCGGGCCGTGGCTACGTCAGCGCCGACAAGAACTTCGACGAAGATCTCGCTCTGGGTTACATCCCGATCGACTCCGTCCACTCGCCCGTGCGCAAGGTGAACTTCCAGGTGGAAGCCGCGCGCCTCGGCCAGATGACGGACTACGACAAACTCACGCTTGAAGTCTGGACCAACGGCGCGGTCTCGCCGCAGGATGCCATCGGCTACGCCGCGAAGCTCCTCAAAGACCACATGACCATCTTCATCAACTTCGAGGAAGTGCCGGAGCAGGCGGAAGAGATTTCCGAGCGCGGCATGGACAAGATGAACGAAGTGCTCAACCGGTCGGTGGAAGAGCTCGAACTCAGCGTCCGTTCCTACAACTGCCTCAAGAACGCCAATATTCAAAGCATTGGCGAACTGGTGCAGAAGACGGAAGCCGAGATGCTGCGCACCAAGAACTTCGGCCGCAAGTCGCTCAACGAAATCAAAGAAATCCTGGCCAACATGGGCCTCTCACTCGGCATGCGCATCGATGCGCACGGCCGTTTGGTCGCTCCGCCCGCGCCGGCCCCTGGTTCCGTACCCGACTACGGAGCCTATGATGAAAACGAGCCCGAACAGGTCGGGGAGTAACTCATGAGACATAAAGTCGCCGGATACAAACTCAAACGGCCGGTCGATAGCCGGCAATCGCTGCTTCGCAATCTCACCACCAGCGTGATTTTGGAAGAGCGCGTCATCACCACCGTGCCCAAGGCGAAGGCAGTTCGCCCGCTGGTGGAAAAGATGATCACGCTGGCCAAGACGGATACGTTGCACTCCCGCCGTCAGGCGGCTGCGTTCCTGTTCACGCCGGCATCCGTGAAGAAGCTGTTCGATACCGTCGCTTCACGCTTCGGCCAGCGTAACGGCGGCTACACCCGTATTGTCCGCCTTGGGCCACGCAAAGGCGATGGCGCCGAGCAGGCTATGATCGAACTCGTCGGTTCCGAACTGGTGAAGCGCGCCGCCGACCGCGCCAAACGCCGCGAAGAGCGGTTGAAGGCGCAGCGCGAAGGCCGCGCACCCGGTGAGGGCGAGGGTGAAGAACCGCAAGAAGACGAAAAGTAACTAACTGTTGTGCGTATTTTCCATAGGGCAGACCGGCTTTTGAGCTGGTCTGCCCTACTTGTTTCTGTTCCCGCTTTTGCTGCCTCTCCCCTTCTCACTTACTCCACTTATCTCAGCGGAACTTCGGCCAACGCCATCGTGGTCGATTCGTCCGGTAACGCCTATGTCGGCGTCGTGGGGTCCGTCTTCAAGCTCAATCCCACCGGTTCGCAAATACTCGCCACTTACTCCATGCCAGGCTTCACGGTTAACGCTCTTGCCCTCGACTCCGCTGGCAACCTGATCGCAGCCGGCGCTTCGCAGGGTGCGGCCTTCCTCACCCGTTTCGACCCTTCCGGCAAGCCAACCTTCCGCGTGAGCTTTTACTCCTTCACGTCTGCCACGGCCGTCGCCCTCGATTCCGCCGGCAACGTCTACTTCACGGGCCCGCTGCGCCCTGCGGCCGGCTCAACTGACATCGCCGTCTATAAACTTTCGCCGTCGGGGGACGTCATCTACTCCTTCATCTTCGGCGGCTCTCAGAACGACACTGCGCACGCAATCGCCGTCGATGCCTCCGGCGACGCCTACGTCGCGGGCGAAACTCTGTCCACCGATTTCCCCGTCACCACCGCCGCTGCGCAATCCAGGTACGCCGGTGGCGCAAGCGCTCCCGGCTATCCGCCCTACGGCGATGCCTTCCTCGCCAAGATCGATCCCACCGGCTCCAAGCTCATCTATGCGACATACTGGGGCGGTTCTTCGGCGGACGCCGCCTATTCGATCGCTCTCGACGCGCTCGACAACGCCTACATCGCCGGCGCTACGTCGTCCGCAAACTTCCCCGTCACCAGCGGTGCGTTCCAGCCCACCAACGCCGGACCGCCCGCCGACCCTCTTGCGCCAAACGTCGCAGGTGACGCCTTCGTTGCCAAGTTCTCCACCACCGGCGCCTCCATCTGGTCGACTCTCTGGGGCGGCGCCTCCCCCGACGCTGCCTACGCCCTCGCACTCGATTCCGCGGGCGACGTCTACTTCGCCGGGACCTCCGAGTCCATCAACGATCGACCCGCAGCCGGTCCCTCTGTCGCCACTTGCCGCCGCGCGGGCGGCCCTTTCGTTGCTGCCCTTGACCCCACCGGCTCAAAGCTTCTGCACTCCACAGCCATGCCCGGTCTCGGCTACGACATTGGCTCTGCTCTTGCGCTCGATTCCACCGGCGCCGTCTATCTCGCGGGCGCGGCATCTTCTCAAGTCTTCTTCGCCACGCCAGGAGCTGCGCAGTACGCCTACTGGAATGGCCCCGCTGATCCCTACTCCGGTGGCGCCACCGACGCCTTCGCGGCACGCCTCGATTTCACTCAATCCGCCGCCTTCGCTGCGTGCGTGTTGAATGCCGCCAGCTTCCAGGCCGGCAACACGGCGTCCATCCCGCTCGGCGCGGTCGCCCCCGGAGAGATCGTCAGCATCTTCGGCAGCGCCCTCGGCCCTTCCGTGCCGCAGGGCCTGCAGTTGAACTCCGCGGGCAATGTATCGACGTCCACTTTCGGCGTCGCCGTCGCCTTCGACGGTGTTCCCGCGCCGCTGCTCTACGTCAGCGACACGCAAATCAACGCGGTCGTCCCATTTGGCCTCGCGAATCCAACCACGCAGATGACGGTCGCCTACAACGGCCAATATTATGGGCCGGTGACGATGCCGGTCGCTGCCGGCGTTCCCGCGATCTTCACCTCGACGCAGTCGGGAACCGGGCAGGCCGCCGTACTCAATCAGGATGGAACGTTGAACTCGATCGCGAATCCCGCCGCGCGCGGCTCCGTCATCACGTTTTACGCCGAGGGCGCCGGCGCGATGTCACCTGCGCTCGCCGATGGAGCCGTTCCCGCGCCGCCCAACCTGCCCGTTCCTGCGCAAAACGTCACTATCGCGATTCGCGGCGTCAATGCCGATGTGCAGTACGCGGGAGCCGCGCCCGGTTATGTCGCTGGTCTGTTGCAGGTGAATGCCGTCGTCCCCGACGGCATCGATTTCGGCAACCTTGTGCCGCTCGTGCTCAGCGTCGGTTCCTTCACCAGCCAGCTAGGCGTGACGATCGCCGTCAAGTAGCGTTTAGCGCCCGTTCCGCCAGCGCCAGTGCGCCCAGCACGCCCGCGCGCGATCCCAGTTGCGGCGGCCGGATCTCCGGCGCGGCCACATAGCCGTTCAGGATCGACTCCACCTCGCGCCGCAGTAGTGGAAAGATCTGCGCCTGATCCGACACCCCGCCGCCAATCAGTATCAGCTTCGGTGAAAGCGTGCAGATCCAGTTCACCACTCCCAGCGCGAGATAGTGCGCCTCGAGCGCCCAAGCCTCGTGTTCCGGCGGCAACTCGCGCGCCGCGCGGCCCCAGCGCGCTTCAATCGCCGGTCCCGACGCCAGCCCTTCCAGGCAGTCGCCGTGGTACGGACAGACGCCAGGGAACGGATCGCGCGTGCGGTCATGTGGCATGCGCACGTGTCCCATCTCCGGATGCGAGAGTCCATGTACCAGCGCTCCGTTCACCACTGCGCCGCCCCCGATTCCCGTACCTACTGTTAGATAAATGAAATCGGAGACGCCTTGCGCTGCGCCCCAGCGCGCTTCGCCTAACGCGGCGCCGTTCACATCCGTGTCGAAGGCCACCGGCACGCCGAGACCATTTCGCACCGTTGCCGCCAATTCGAACCCGCGCCATGCCGTCTTCGGCGTGGACGTGATGCGGCCCATCGCCAAATCTACGGGCCCAAAAGATGCGATGCCTGCCGCGCGCGCGCCTTTGTCTTTGAAGAATGCAATCGCTGCCTGAGTGGTCTCGGCAGGAGCTGCCGTCGGGATCTGAATCGTCTCCAGATCGTCCGGGCCAGTCCCCGCGCCGCAAACGAATTTGGTGCCGCCCGCCTCGATGGCCGCCAGCACGCTCAATTACCCGCCGCCGACCGCTGCGCCAACTCTCCGACTATCGGTAACTCGAATGCCTCGTTCTGACCCGCTTTCATCATCATGAAGATTGAAGCCACCAGTAACACCAGCTCCACTATCTGATAAATCCCGAAACGCATCCAGGGCATCAGCGCCGCCGCAGGCTTCAGCACCCAGTCTGCAATCAGCCACGCTACAAACAGGTACAGGCCCTGAAACGCATGGAAGCGCACCGCCCGATCGTTGCGGAAGCGCTGCGACGCCAGCACCACCACCGACACAATCCATCCGATCCCCGGCACATAGCACAGCACCGACGCGGTGCGCGGGTGGAACGCCGCCATCGCGTCCGCCCTGGGATGCGCGGTTCCGGGCGTCACCGGTTGGCGTCCGCCGCACTTGCCGCAGAATACATCCGCCGCGCTTACCCGTTGTCCGCATTGGCTACAGAAAGGCATTCCCTAATTCACATTACGTTATAGCGCACACGAATGTTCCGGCGCCCAGCGGCGGTATCATCGGATGCATGCGACGTCTGCCCCCGCTCTTCGCGCTCGCATTCTGTCTCGCTGCGCAGGAACGCATCCCCACCATCTACGTCATTGGCGATTCCACGGCCAACAACACCGATCATCGCGGTTGGGTCGATCCTTTCGCTGTCTATTTCGATCCCGCTAAAGTCCACGTCGCCAACCGCGCCCGCGCCGGGCGCAGCAGCCGCACCTTCGTCACTGAAGGCCTTTGGGACAACGTGCGCGACGCCCTGCAACCGGGCGATTACGTGCTGATCCAGTTCGGCCACAACGATGGCGGCCCTCCCGACAAAGACCGCGCCCGCGGCTCCCTGCCAGGCCTGGGCGACGAGTCGAAAGAGTTCACCTTGCCCAATGGCGCTCAGGAAACCGTTTATACCTTCGGCCATTACATGCGCCAATTCATTGATGAAACGAAAGCCAAAGGCGCCATGCCCATCGTCCTTTCCTTGACTGTCCGCAATGTTTGGAAAGACGGCGCAATCGAGCGCGGCCCAGGCCAATACAGCCGCTGGTCCGCCGATATTGCCAGATCTGCCGCGGTTCCGTTTCTTGACGTCACCAATGCCATCGCCGATCAATACGAAAAGCTTGGCCCCGACAAAGTGAAGCAGCTTTTCCCCGAAGACAACACCCACACCAGTCCGGCCGGAGCCCAGTTAGTAGCTTCTATCATCGTTGCCACCATCAAAGGCGCGTCTGACTTACCCCTCGCTTCCTATTTATCCGATCAGGCCAACTCCGTCGATGCCTATCCCGCCCGACTGCCGGCGAAAATTCCGCTGCCATCGCCCAAAGATCCCAGCCTGCCCTCGCTCTTCCTGATCGGCGATTCCACAGTACGCAACGGTCGCGGCGATGGCGCCAACGGCCAGTGGGGATGGGGCGAGCCGCTCGTCGATCTCTTTGATACTTCGAAAATCAACGTGGTCAACCGCGCGGTTGGAGGCCTCAGCAGCCGCACTTACTACACCAATTACTGGCAAGATACTCTGGCCATGATCAAGCCCGGTGATTTCGTCACGATGCAGTTCGGACACAACGATGGCGGCCCTCTCGACGACGCCGCGCGCGCCCGCGGCACTCTGCGCGGCGCCGGCGATGAGACCCGCGAGATCGATAACCCCATCACCAGGCAACACGAAACCGTGCACACTTACGGCTGGTATCTGCGTCAATTCATCGCCGACGCGCGCGCCAAAGGGGCCACGCCGATCATGTGCACGCTTATCCCACGCAAGACATGGAAAGACGGCAAAATCGTGCGCAACGGCGACAGCTACGCCGGTTGGGCCCGCCAGGTGGCCGCCGATGAGCATGTGCCCGTAATCGACCTCAACGAAATGATCGCCGCCCGCTACGATACGCTCGGCCCCGACCAGGTCGACCCGCTCTTCGGCGACCCGCACACGCACACCAGCCGCGCCGGCGCCGAACTCAACGCGCAAATCGTCGTCGAGGGCCTCAAAGCGCTCTCGCCCGACCCGCTCGCGGCTTATCTCCGCTAGCGAGCCCACGCCTGGCCCGTCATTCCGGGTCCGCCGTCCCTGTGCCCCATTCGCGACACCTGTATTCTTGTGGCCGAACGGCTACACCCACATGCCGCATGCGAAAATAGGTAAATATGCTTTCCCGGCTCCTTGCCGCTGTTTTCGCAATCAGCCTCGCGGCGTCCGCTCAGACGCTCACGATCGACAAACTGGTCCAATTCATCAAGTCGTGCACCGATCCCCAGATGCGCGGCCGCTACCCCGATAAACAGGTCGCCGATTACGTCCACCACCTGAAGCTTTCGGAGCGCCTCGATGACAAAACCCTCGAAAGCCTGGAGGCGATGAGTATCGGTCCGCAAACCCGTCATGCGCTCGAAGACCTGCGCGACCGCAGCAAAACCCTCACTGCCGCTGCGCCGCCCGACGCGCTGCTTCCCCCAAAGCAGGACCCGCCGCCTTCGTCCGAAGAGCAGGCCAAAATTCTCGATGAACTGCGTGATTATGCGCTGAATTACAGCGGCAATCTGCCCGACTTCATCTGCACCCAAGTCACCAAGCGCTTCGGCGCACCGCGCCCTGGCACGAAATACGGCGGCAAATCCGACGACGATCCCCGCTGGCAGGCCTTCGACCAGCTCACCATGCGCCTGAGCTACTTCAACCAGAAGGAAGACTACCACCTGATCCTGCATAACAACACGCCCACTGCGCAGGACTACAAGAGCGTCGGCGGCTCCAGTTCCTACGGCGATTTCGGTTCCATGCTGCGCGACGTTTTTGAACCGCGCAGCGAAGCTCGTTTCGAGTGGGATCACTGGGGCACGCTACGCGGTCAGCGCGTCATGGCCTTCGCCTATCGCGTGCCGCAGGAGCGCTCCGAGTATCACGTGCAAGTAACCGACATGCACCTAGACGTCGTGGCCGGCTATCACGGCCTGGTTGAAGCCGATAAGAAGACCCACAAGATCATGCGCGTCACCTTAGAAGCCGATGCCTTGCCTGCGGGTTACCCGATCAAATCCACGCGCACCATTCTCGATTATGATTACACCGAAATTTCCGGCCATACCTTCCTGCTGCCGTTGAAAGGACAGGTCTACATGACGGCCAACGACATCATCACGCGTAACGACGAGAGCTTCCATAATTACCGCAAGTACTCGGCCG
>DATAUH010000569.1:0-6500 GCA_036268375.1 Bryobacteraceae bacterium
GGACCTGCGCCGATCGCAGCCGTCTCCCACCGAAGCGCCACGCCATCAGGACGCGTACGGCCGCTTTTTGTGGCTTCGCCGACCGAAATACCGGCGCGGCGGAGCCTTTGCATTTCCGTGCGCAGATCCGGGACGCCCAGAGCGAACGCGCAAGGCCCGGCGTCCGCCTGCAGAAACGGCGCCCACGGATGGACGTCGACGGCCTCCGCATCCGCCTGCGGCCGAATGCCGATCAATTCGATATACGATCCGTCGAAAAACGGAGCCAGAGCCATCTCTGTGGCGCCATTTGCGTGCGGCCCGCCATATTCCACCGCGATTCCGGTCGTCTTGGTAAATTCGTCGCAGAGACAGCGTAGATCCGCACCTGCAAGCGTAACGTGATCCACGATCAACGTGCTGCCGCCCGCCGCCATCGCCTCAGTTTTCGGAAGGGCGCTGTGCAGAATCGATGACGAAGTAGGACACCGCGACCTTCTCTCCCTTCAGCACTAGACCCATCTGCTCGCGCAGAGCATCAACGATGGTGGGGCCGGCTTCCTCATCCCAGGTTAGTTTGAAATCATAGAGGCCGGTGAGACCGGTGTGGTCGACGCCGGGGCCGTGGTTGCCGAACAGAGAGAGCATGTCGACAAACTGGCGCATCGAACAGCGATGGGCATTCATGATGCCGTGTCCCTTGTTCGGCTTGCCTTCGGGGCCGAAGGACATGGAGCTATCGGTACTTTGGGATTCGTGGAATTTTGGGCCGCCTTTCGCGACCGTCAAGCCGAATCCCGAGAGTTCGGCGGGCTCCAGGTGATATTTCAATTGGAAGCGCTCGATAAGCAAGGCCTGCAGCATAGCGAGAAGCTGCTTTTCGGTGGTATGGCCAGGATCTTCGGCCTTCGCCTCGAGGTTGTAACGAACGTCGCCGCGCTGGATCCAATCGGGACCGCTCTTCAACATGGGCATAGTGACATTCCATGCGATACCGACCATATGGCTTAGACGTCCATCGGTGATGATGCAGCGGCCGAGCGGCGGCGCCTCAGCGGACTGCGCCGGAGCGTAGACCGAATCGATGCCGTGGCAACCGCTCCACACGCCACCCATGCTGTTTTTGGCGAGCTTGATAGTCGCCACTTCGAAACGCGGCTGCGACTGCGCGGCCATGAGGGACGCAAAAGCCGCCAACGCGATGATGCACAAGCGAGGCTTCATGTTCGACTCCTTCTCGCGAAATCTACTCCTTCAGATAATGACGACACGCGCCGTCTGTTTATAACAACCAGATTACGCCGGTTACACTAGCGCTGATGGAGCAGCAGACGATCGGACTGGTGGCGCACGCGGTGGGAACGACTGGAGTGTTGCATCATTTGACCGGTGTAATCGCCAGTTTCGATGGCGACATCGCGTCCGTCGAGATACTCGCGAATCGTCCCGAGGAGGCGCGCACTTATTTCGAAATCAATCTGCCGGTGGGAGCGGACGTGGCGCCGCTCCTTGAGGCGCTCCGGGCGTTGCCAATGGTTCGCGAAGTGGAGGTCGTGAAAACCCTCCAAGCGGTGTACGGAAAGCGAATCATCATCATGGGAGGCGGCGCCCAAGTGGGTCAGGTGGCGATAGGCGCGATTTCCGAAGCCGACCGCCACAACATCCGCGGCGAGCACATCTCGGTAGACACAATCCCGCTGGTTGGCGAGCAGAAACTGGCGGATGCAGTGCGAGCGGTGGCGCGACTGCCGCGCGCCCGGGCACTGGTGCTGGCGGGGTCGCTGATGGGCGGCGACATCGAGCGCGCCGTGCAGGAGGTACGGAAGAGGGGACTGCTGGTGATCAGCCTGAACATGGCCGGCAGCGTGCCGGATGCCGCAGACTTGGTCGTCACGGACCCGGTGCAGGCAGGCGTGATGGCCGTGATGGCGGTGGCGGAAACGGCGAAGTTCACAATCGCGCGTCTGCATCGTCGTATTTTTTAGGATGGTTACCAAACATACCGCAACCTAAGTGCCAGGTAAGCCGTAACTGTCGTAGGAAAGCTTTGCGAAAATAACGCAATGTGAGGAGCGCGGTATGTCGTTTGCGCGTCAAGTCCGCTTTGCCATCGCGGTTGCGTGCCTGAGTGCACTCTGTCCCCATGTGCTCGCCGCCGACCGGTTCGAGGTCGCATCCGTCAGGCCACACGATCCTAAATTGAAGGTCTCGACGATGAACATACTTCCTGGCGGCGAAGTGTCTATCACTGGAATGACAGTCCGGAGTCTCATGCTCGTTACTTACGGCGTCCGAGACTACCAGATCGTTGGCGGACCCAAATGGCTCGATTCCGCAATGTTCGACATTCACGCCAAGTCCGCTGCCGCGGGACGGCCAGCGTCGGGCAACCAGTTCTTTGCCGATCAGAAAGCGCGCCTGCAAACGTTGCTCGCCGATCGCTTCCAACTCAAGTTGCATCGTGAGCAAAGAGAACGCCCTGTCTATCTCCTGTCTATCGATAAAGGCGGGCTGAAGATGATAGCTGAGGGCCGCGGCCATCCCGCAAAGCCAGGTCTCGGCGCGATTACCCCGTGGAAGCTCTTCGTTACGGAACTCTCGCAACGCCTCGGGCGACCAGTTGTCGACAACACCAACCTAGACGGTCCGTACTTTGTCAGACTTCTATACAGTTCCGACGATGGCCGTCCCGCTGGGATAGGAACCGGGCCACTCGATCCCGCAGCGCCAGGTGGTCCCTCCATCTTCTCGGCAGTTCGCGAGCAACTCGGTCTGCTGCTGAAGTCAGGTAAAGCGCCGGTCGATGTGATCGTCATCGACTCGGTTGCGATGCCATCCGAGAACTGACTAGTCTGCTGATTCCGAAATTCCTAAACCAATCGGCGCCCGTATATGTTCACTCCGGCGGATCGCATCAGTCAAGAAACTTCAGAAACAGCAGACTAGCGCGAGGCCTGCCGCTACCAGTCCGTTTTGCAACTCGTTCTGCGGAGTCCGCACTCTCGCCGCTGAAGTCTGATGTGAAAAGTTTGTGAGAGCATAGAAGCCTTGAGACCGCGACCTAGCTCCGGAAAACAACTCGGCATAGTTCTGGGCGTAGGCTTCGCCGGCGCGGCGATAGCAGTGGCGGCAATGCTGGTGCTGGCTCAATTCGAAGGCAGGCTCTCGCCCGCCGTGATGGCGTTCGCGGCCCTTGGCGTGACCGTCGCTGTCATCATCGCGATCTCAATCGTCGTCTTCCGCGTGCTGCAAGGCCCGACGCCGAGCGCCCCTCAAGACGTGGTGGAATTGACTACAAGACGCCGGGCCATCCTGCGCGCGGTCGTGATCTGTTCGGGACTGTGGTTCCTTTTAGCCGCTGCCGACAGCCTGCTGATTGAGCCGGGCCGAGTTCCATTCATTTGCGTTTTCGCGCTCCTGCTGGCCATTCCCATTTTGCTTGGCTTCTACTTTGTCGCCCGCCGGGAAGATAGGCGCGCGATGTGGATTCTGGCGAATCCGTGGGTGCGCTGGGAGTACGATCCAGCCGAATGGCGGCGGATTGCCGCGCAGCGCCAAGGAAAACACAGCCGGAGTTTAGCCAAACAGACGCCGCAGGTGATCGCGGGAGCGGACGGTCTGATATTTGGCGATAAGCACATGGCGTGGAATGATTCCGGCATGCGTCTTACTCGCGCGTGGACAGAATCGCAACCCGCCGGAGTGGTCATGTTTCGCTTCGAGATTGTTTTCCGCGGGACGATGACGATTGACTTGATAGCGCCGCTGCCGCCGCGCGGCGAACGGGACCTGCGGCATCTGCGCGAAAAGTTACAAACCCTGAGTTACCGTCCAGAGGTTCGCCTGTAGAAGACAACTTCGCGCTAACTGAAGATCAGTCAAGTAGGGCGGACCCGCTGTCCGCCCTGCCCAAGTGACTACACCCGGTTGCTAACCTGCATTTCTCACACAGGTTCGTCGCGAGGCGCGTGAGAAGGCCGTGGATACGAGGCGCGCGAAGGTCGGCGCGCGGAGACGTACTTGAACAGTACGTCGAGCACGCTGAACGAGCGCAACGAAGTAGGCGCAGCCTTATCGCGCGCCGGAGTAGAAGGTGTGTGAGAAATGCAGGCTAGCTTCTGTTCGCCTCGCTTTGACAAAGGTCGGCCAGCCGGTCGAGCGATTGACCCCAGCCCTGTTGCATGCCGGCAAGGAATTGAGGGGCGACGTCAGTTGCCCTCAGGACGGTGGTACGCAGAGTTACCTTTGTTGTGCCCGATTGCTCAGTGAAATCCACTTCGTTCAGGTTTTCGAACAGTTCGCGCCCGCCTTCACCTAAGGCAATGCTGGTGAAGACTAACCTCGATGGCGCCTCGAGTTCCTTCACCTCACCCTTCATCGGATAGACATCGCCATTCGGAGCGCGCATGTGAATCAGAATGGAGCCACCCGGACGCGCGTCGAATTCACAAACTGGATTGGTGAAATCCTTCGGACCCCACCAGCGCTGCAGGTGCGCGGGATCGGTCCAGGCGCGGAACACAAGCTCACGGGGCGCCTGGAACGTCCGTTCGAGCACCAGGCCTTTAACGGCTTCGCCCTCCGTAATCAGCACGCCCTCCGTGATCCGGGGCAGATAGTCGGCAAGATGCGCAAGAGTTTGCCGGCCGCCCTCGTCTGCGTGGTATTTCTCTACAACTTCGTTGCGCTTTTCAGCGGAGTCGAACGTCATGCGCATGGTTACCTCGGTCTGCAAGCCACGTTGCGCAAAATCTACGACGACTTCGAAGCTCACCACCGGCTCAGTTCCGGGTTCAGACTCGTGACGGTAGACAAGGCGCGACGGCTTTGAAACTTCCATAAACACGATGTGACTCCTGTACTCGCGTCCATCCGGGCCGCGCATGGTCAGCCGCCAGTCACCGCCCGGACGCAAGTTCATCTCCTGAATCGTGGTGGTGAATCCGTTCGGACCCCACCAGTGCGGAAGGTGCTTGGGGTTGGTCCAGGCTTCGAATACAAGTTCGCGCGGAGCGTCGAAAAGGCGCTGGAAGACAAGCTCGCGCTCGGAAGCGGCGCTGGCAACAGCGCTAGCGTTTGCGTTTTTTTGCGGCATGTTTCTCCTTGGATTGCAGTTCGCGTAAGTAATCGTCCAGGCGCTCGAAGCTCTCTTCCCAAAAACGCCGGTAGAAAGCGACCCAATCAGCCACCTGTCTGAGGGGACCGGCATCAAGACGGCACGGGCGCCATTGGGCATCGCGTCCTCGCGTGATGAGTCCGGCCTGTTCGAGCACCTTGAGGTGTTTCGAAATCGCCGGCATGCTCATGTCGAACGGCTGGGCGAGCTCCGTAACCGAAGTCTCTCCATCGGCGAGCCGCGCCAGTATGGCGCGCCGCGTGGGATCGGCAAGGGCGAAGAACGTATTCGAGAGCGAATCGGAAGCCATGGGCGATCTCAGTTAATATTTAACTATATGGTTAATTAACCATGTAGTTAAATTCTAAGGCGGCAAACTCGGGTTGTCAAGAACATCCGAAAATTGCCCGCACAAAGACCGGCCGCATTCGGCTCGGCCTGCAAGCCACAACGCCAGAAGACACGTTCTCCGGCCACGATATACTGGGCGTATTCCTGGTGATCCTGGGCGGAACACGGGGATCTTCCCGCCCGTATAAACAGAAAGACACTCATGAGTTCGTTTTTTCAAGTAAGCGTAGTCCCTGCTGCATTGGCATGTTTGGCGTCACTCGCAGGCGAGGCGAGCGCGGCGCCGCGCGTCACCTTCAGCGAACAGATCGCGCCGATCATTTACAACAACTGCGCCGGATGTCACCGTGCTGGTGAATCGGCGCCCTTTCCACTTACCAGTTACAAAGAGGTGGTAAAGCGAGGCGCGCTGATCGCGGCCGTGACAGAGAAACGGTACATGCCGCCATGGCATGCGGCGCCGGCTTCGGTCGCGTACCGCGACGAACGCAGACTGACGGATCAACAGATTGCGCTCTTGCGGGCGTGGGTGGATCAAGGAACGCCGGAGGGTGATCCCACCAAGGCGCCCAAGTTGCCGGCGTTCTCTGAGGGTTGGCAATTGGGCCAGCCGGATCTGGTGGTGAGCTTTCCGAAAGCATATCGCGTGCCCGCAGACGGGCCCGATATTTACCGCAATTTCGTCATCCCGGTGAATTTGCCGGAGGATAAGTGGATTCGCGCGATTGAGGTGCGGCCAACCGCGCTAAAAACCGTGCACCACATGCTGTATTACAGCGATCCGACGCATTCGATGCGCGACCAGGACGCGGCCTCCGGCGCGGCCGGCTTCGCAGGGCTCAGTTTTCCGGAAGGAACAACATCGCTGGGCGTGTGGGCCGGGGGCACGCAGCCGCATTTTATGCCGGATGGAATTGCGCGGCCGTTTCCAAAAGGCTCTGACCTGATCATCCAGGAACATTTCCACCCGGTCGGCAAAGAGGAACTGGAAAAGACCGTGGTTGGCCTCTATTTCGCGAAGCAGCAACCGCCACGGCGCATGATTTCCGTTCAA
>DATAUH010000570.1:0-12079 GCA_036268375.1 Bryobacteraceae bacterium
GAAGGGGGAGCGGCCCGCGCCAAGCACGACGCGCACTTCGGCGTAGCCAGCAATCCGGAGTTTTTGCGCGAAGGCAGCGCTGTCGCCGATTCGCTCTATCCGGACCGCATTGTGGTGGGCGCTTCCGACCTGCATACGCTACGCGTCATGCGTGACCTCTATGCGCCTTTGGTGAACCAGTCGTTTGATGCGCCGGATGGCGTGCCGCGTCCCGAGTTCATGACTTCCGCGCCCATGGTCGAAACCTCCCTCACCAGCGCGGAGATGATCAAATACGCCGCCAACGCATTCCTTGCGATGAAGATCGGCTTCGCAAACGAGATCGCGAATATCTGCGAGCGCGTGGGCGCCGAAGGTCCTGAGGTGATGCGCGGAATCGGGCTCGATAGCCGCATTGGCGCGAAGTTTCTCAGCGCGGGCGTGGGCTGGGGCGGAAGTTGTTTCGGCAAGGACGTCAGCGCGCTGCTGCACACGGCGAAAGAGTACGGCTACGAAACGAAGCTGCTGGCCGCATCGCTCGATGTAAACGCCGCACAGCGTCTGGTTGCGGTGCAGAAGCTTCAAGAGAAGCTTTACATCCTGAAGGGCCGCACGATTGGCATGCTGGGCCTTGCATTCAAGCCCGACACCGACGACTTGCGCGATGCGCCCAGTCTTCACTTGATCGAGCGCCTGTTGCAACTGGGCGCCCGCGTCAACGCCTACGATCCGATTGCGATGGATGCGTGCAAGGCGCAGAATCCGAATCTCAAAATTCGCTATTGCGATTCCGCCATCGAATGTGTCCGCGAGGCCGATGCGCTGGTGCTGGTAACTGAGTGGAGCGAATTCCGGCAGCTCGATTTGAAGAAATTGGCGGGCGCAATGAACACCCCGGTGCTGATCGACGGGCGCAACATGTACAATCCCGACGAAGCGCGGGCCGCAGGGTTCGATTACGCCGGCGTCGGCCGCCCATTGCATGGCGCCGGCGTGAAGCGCGAAGTTGCAGTTAGCGAATAATGGCATTTGAAAGAATCTGTTCCCTCGATCAAGTGCCGGCCAACTCGGCAATCGAAGTCGTGGTGCGGGATGAGCCCTATGCGATCTGCAATGTAAACGGCCAAATCACTGCGCTCTACGGACTCTGTCCGCATGTGGGCGGACCGCTAGGGCAGGGGAGAGTCAGCTCCAACGGAAGACTCTCCTGTCCCTATCACGAATGGGAATTCGATTGCGCCACCGGAAAGAACCCTTACATGTCGACCGTCTCCGTGCCCGTCTTTCCCGTGAAAGTGGAAGGCGAAGACGTGCTGGCAGAGCTTCCTTAGCCGATGCCAGAGCTTCCCGAAGTCGAAACCGTCACACGATCGATCGCGCCCCTGGTAGGGCGCCGCATCCTGTCGGCCGAGTTCCGCTGTTTGCGCATTCTGCGCGGCGGCGACCCCGATCATATGTCGGCAACGCTTGCTGGAAAGAAGATCGCGGGCGTGAAGCGGTACGGCAAATTCATCGTAGTAAGCCTGGCGGGCGGCGGCTATCTCACCATCCATTTGGGAATGACAGGGCGGTTGCTGTTAGGCGGTCCGACAGGCAAACATACACACGCGATTTTCACTCTGGATCGCCGGGGCGTCCTGCTCTACGATGACAGCCGACAGTTCGGGTGCATCGAGTACTCCGATGAATTCCCCAAGCGCGTCGCCAGATTGGGCCCGGAGCCGCTCGAAGTGGAGATCGACAAGTTCATCCAGGGGATGAAAGGCCGTCGGACTAGCATCAAGGCTCTACTACTGAATCAAACGTTCCTGCGCGGCATTGGAAATATTTATGCGGATGAGTCCCTGTTTCGGGCTGGGATCCACCCCCAGACGATAGCCGCGCGCTTGCGACCGGAACGCGCGCGCAAGCTGCACGCCGCGATTCGCGAAGTGCTGGCTGAAGCAATTGAAGCGGGTGGTTCTTCTATCTCGGACTATGTGGACGCGGAAGGGCGCAAAGGATTCTTTCAATTGCAGCACCGCGTCTATCAAAGAACCGGCGAATCCTGCGTAAATTGCGGCGCCGCAATCAAGCGGGCAGTTATCGCTCAACGCTCTTCGCACTTCTGCCCGCGCTGTCAAAAACGTTAGTCGACATACAATTGAAACCGTGTGCAGGCTTACTACGTCCTCAGGTGCAACGGACAATTAGGTCCGCATCTGTCTGTTTTCATGGATAATTAAAAGAAAGTGCGAATTTCGTACCAATAGAGGAGAAATCTCAAAGTGAAGCATATTCGCCGTTACCTACCGCTGGTTCTTGCCGGCGCTTTTACAATCCCGTTTGCCAGTGCGCAAAGTACTTTCGATATCAACATTGGTTTCGGGGCCGTGCAGGATTCATCGGCGTCGACCGGCATTGACACAAACTATCTAGATACGAACTATCTCGGCAGTTGCAGCATTGGGGCGTTTGCCGGTTGCTCAAAGACCTCGAATTTGAGCGGATTTATGATGGGCGTCGGCGGGAATCTGATGCTCTGGAAGCATTTCGGAGTCGGCGCGGAAGTCAGCTTTGAGCCCGGGAAATCGGATTATGTTTCCCTGCCGGTTGCCGGCACTGGCTTATCCGCCGATGAGATTCAATCTCGCAGCACATTTTACGACTTCAACGGCATCTTCGTGCCTGTGCGCGCAAAGAAAGCCTCGTTGCAACTTGCAGCCGGCTTTGGCGGCATGAATCTCAAGTTTTACGAGAATCAAAGCGCCAGCACTGCGTTAACCGGCAATCAGAATTACAACCAGTATTTCGGCAGCTCCAATCACTTTCAAGTTCATGGCGGCGCCGGCGTGCAGATCTATCTTACCGATCACATCTTCGTGCGGCCGCAAGTCGATGTGCATTGGGTACACAACCTGAGCCAGTTTGGACGCAGCACTCCGATCGAAGCCAAGGTTTGGTTGGGTTATAGCTTCGGCGGGCAGTAAGAGTTACAGCCGTCTAAGTGGCGCGGATAAGTTTGTCCGCGCTACTTAGGCGAGGACCTGGTTGGTCAGATCTTCCACCTTCACCGGCGGATTGTAGTAGAGAATTCGCTGGCAATTCTCGCAAGTCATGACTTCCGTACTTCGTTTCAAATCCTGAAAATACTGAAGACGAAGCCCCAGGTGACAGGCGCTGCACCGCCCATCGATGACTTCCGCAATGGCCACGCCTTTACGCGCTTTGCGCGTGCGTTCGTAGCGGTCGTAAACGGAGCGGGACATCGACGCCACGATAGAGGCGCGTTCGCCTTCGAGATCCTTCGCGGACTTCTCGTCCGCGCCGGTGCGTTGACGCGCCTGCTCCTTTTCGGCGTCTACCTGCGTCTTTTCCACTTTGAGCGCAGCTTCGGCCGCTTTGACGTTCTTATCGAGCGGTTCGGCTTCACCCATCAATTCCAGAATGCGATCTTCGTTGCGGCGAATCTCGTTTTCACAGAATTCGATTTCGTGCTGGAAAGCGCGATATTGCTCGTTAGTTTTGGCTTGGAGCATCTGATCTTTCAGTTTGGAGATCTTTTGCTCCTGCATCTGAATGTCGCCTTCGGCAAGTTTGCGTTCTTTTTGATTGCCGGTCAGCGCGGCTCGATCTGCATCGAGCTTGCGCTCATGCGATATCAGTTTCTTCTCAATTTCGGCGATGTGTTTAGGGAGTGTGGCGATGTCTTTCGCCAGATCCCCTAGACGGTTGTCAATTTCCTGGAGACGGACAGCAAGCTTCAGGTCGGGGAGCATTTCTTTTCCGAGTTTATCATGCGTCACTCGGCGCGCCGCAGTTCCACGCGATCGTACATCTTTTGGGTATCTTCCAGGTTCGCGAAATTCATCCCGGGCAGCAGCGCCGAAGCCGTACCTGCCGCGACGCCCCAGCGCAGCGCGTCCTCGGGTTGCGTGCGCCCTTTGTGCATCCGCCAGGCGTAAGCGGCGGTCAGCGCATCGCCTGAACCGATCGGGCACACGGCATCGATCTGCGGCGGCACCGCTTCGAAGAGACCGCGCGCAAACGCTCCGACGGCGCCGCGGCTGGCGAGCGAAAGCACCACCGATTCCGGACCAAACGAGTGGATTTCGGCCGCGGCTTCAATCCACTGCAGGCGCGTGAGCAGCGCGCGTCCCACCAGGCGTTCGGCCTCGCTTTGATTGGGCGTGACCACGGTCGGCCGGGCGGCCACGCCCTCGCGCAGCGCATCGCCTGATGCATGCAGAAGGGTACGCACTCGGCGCTTACGCGCCTTGGCGATCAATTTGGCGTAAAACGAGGAAGGCACGCCGGGCGGGATGCTGCCGCAAAGCAACAGCCACTTTGCGTTCTCGAGCGTGCGTTCCACCAGGCGCTCGAGATTGTTCACCTCGCCGCGCGAAAGCTCCGGCCCGCGCTCATTCAGATTCACGGTGAGTCCACGCGCGTCGGTGATGGTGAGATTGGTGCGAATATCTTTGCGGATCTGCACGGCGCGGTGCTTGAAGCGCTCGTGCCGCAGATGCTCGCGCAGTTTCGCGCCCGTTTCGCCGCCTTCCACCGTCAGCGCCAGTGTTTCGCCGCCGAACGAATGGATCAGCCGCGACGAGTTTAATCCGCGGCCCCCGGCGGATTCGCTTGAGGACTGAATATAGGCGCGGTCTTCAAATGCAAGGTGGTCGACGCTGATCGTGCGGTCGAGCGCAGGGTTAAGCGTAAGAGTGACGATCAACCCTCCATTCTACGAGGGATCGGGACGACGCGTGGATGTAACTCCGCTAATAATCGCGATGCCGACCATGACAATCACGCCTACGCCGATCCACTGATTCGAGATGTGCAGCAGATGAGCGCCAATGGCAAGTCCGACGATGAGAATGAAAAACCCGACGATATAAAGACCAAACGACATACTTGCCTCCGTTGCCCATCGTGCATGTGAGGCGCCCAGGTACGGAACCTCACGGGCGCCGTGCGACCATGCATAGGAGCATGCAGATTCTCGAGGTGAGGGGCCTCTCGAAGCGCTTCGGGTCGATTGCGGCGCTGACGGACGTTGGGTTTGAAGTACGGGCGGGAGAGGTGCTTGGTCTCATCGGACCGAACGGCGCAGGGAAGTCGACGCTGTTCGAATGTTTGGGCGGCGTTTTGCCCGGCGACAACGGCGAAATCCGCGCCGGGGGACGGGCAATTCACGGACGCGAACGCAGCTCGTTGATGTTTTATGTTCCGGATGGCGTCGCGCCGTGGCCCGAACAATCGGTGCGCTGGGCGCTCGATTTCACCATCGGATTTTTCGGCGGACGGGCGGACATGTTGAGCCAGGTCGTGGAAGAACTCGACCTCGGCCGTCTGCTGCGCCAGCGCATCGGTACGCTCTCCAAGGGCCAGCGCAAACGCGCGATGCTGGCGATCGGACTGCTTTCTCCGCAGCCCGCGCTGCTTATCGATGAACCCTTTGAGGGGCTGGATCTGCGTCAATCGCGTGAGATTGCGGCGGCGCTTCGCGGACACGCCACACAGGGCAGGACGCTGTTTCTCTCCATCCACCAGATTGCCGACGCGGCGCGCTTCTGCGATCGTTTCGTCCTGCTGAGCGGCGGACGCGTGCGCGGCGAAGGCACCGTGCAGGAACTCGCGGCGCTCGCGCAGGCGCGTGGCGCTTCGAAAAACTCGGGCGGCCTGGAAGAGGTATTTCTTGCCCTCACCTAAGCGACCATCACGTAAGAGGCGGCCGTTTTTCTGGCTGCTGGAAAAGGAATGGCGCGAACTCCTGGTCTCGCGCGCCTGGTGGGCGCTACTGCTCGCGATCGGCCCACTGGTGGGCTTTTCTTTCATCGGCGCCATGCGCACATACGCGGAATTAAGCGGGCTCAATGGCGGCGCCGCGGGAGTCGGCGAAGCGATGGCGCCGCTCATCGGCGTGTGGGGCCCTACGTTCAGCGCGTGCGAATTGGCGGCGATCTTTCTGCTGCCGTTCGTGGCCATTCGCGTGATGGCCGGCGATCGGCAGAGCGGCGCCTTGAAACTCGAGCTGCAGCACAACATGCCCGCAATCGTGCGCATCGCGGCGAAGATGCTGGCTCTGCTCGCCGGTTGGTTGATCGCAATGCTCGCGCCGCTGATCGCTCTGGCATTGTGGAAGAGCTACGGCGGCACGCTCTATCCGCCGGAACTCGCCGTACTGATGGCCGGACATCTGTTGAACGCTGGTCTTTCGATTGCCCTCGCCGCGGCCGCGTCTTCATTGACGGAGCACCCTTCGACCGCGGCAATTGTGACGCTTGGCGTGACCGTCGGCGCGTGGATCCTGGATTTCGTGGCCGCGGTGCAGGGCGGGTGGTGGGAAAAGGCTGCCGGCTATACGCCCTCTGCTGTCGTGGCGCAATTTCAGCACGGACTGGTGCAACTCGATGTGACGCTCATCGCATTACTGCTGATCGCGTTCGGAGCTGGCGTCGCCGCAATTTGGGTGCGCCTGGGCGTTCCCGTCCGGCGACGCGTGTTCGAGTCGCTGGGTTTAACCTTTGCGATGGCGCTCGCGATTTTTACTTGCAGTTTCACTACGCCAAGTTGGGATGCCTCTGAAAATCGCGCCAACTCGTTTCCCGAACCGGACCAACGCGCGCTTCGGCAGATTCATCGGCCGCTGAAGATTGTCGTGCATCTGGCGCAGGAAGATCCGCGGCGCGTAGACCTGGAGCGGAACGCGCTCTCCAAGTTGCGGCGGGCGATGCCTGAAGTCCAAGTACAGTACGTCGCTCTGACCTCGACAGGGTTATTTGAACAGACCTCGCCTAACTACGGCGAAATCTGGTTTGAACTGGCCGGAAAGCGAATTACGGACCGGGCAGTAACCGCGGAAGCGATTTTGGAATCCATTTATTCCGTAGCCGGACTTACGCCACCGCAAGATAAGGATGACGAAACCTTCCGCGGCCATCCATTGGCTATTGCGCCCAAAGGCGCCGGCGCGATATTCTACTTCGTCTGGCCATTTACAGTCCTAGTTAGTGGCTTATTGGTGCGACGGAGGTTTGTATGACGCAAGTTACTCGACTTAGCCGCATATTACTATCGGCCGCGTTTATTGCGGCAATCGTTTATGCCGCAGATACGAAGGTGGATCTAAGTAAGGAGACGGTGGGCAAGCCGCCAGTTACTTTTGAGCCAATAGTAGGAACGTGGCTTGTGGTGCAGGACGGTCCCGACAAGGCGATTGAATCGGATGGCCGCCCCTGGGTTGCGGCTGGAGACAATCACACCAAGCTGCTGGTGCAGTCCGCGCGCAAGCTCTATGGGACCAGCAACGAAGAGTTGATGGACAATGCGAAGCAATTTGCATACTATCCGGTAGCCGTGTTGCAGGGCTTGGACAACTTTTCGAATGGGACGATCAGCGTAAAGTTCAAGACCATCGCCGGTGACGCCGACCGCGCTTCCGGCATTCTGTTTAACGTGAAGCCAAATGGCGAATGGTTGTGCATTCGCTACAACGATACTGAGAACAATGTGGGCCTTTGGGAGTTCCACAATGGAATCCGCCGCAACGTGCGCTTTAGCGATCGAACCAAACCCTTTATGCTGGATCGCAATGCTTGGCACGAGCTGAAGATGACGGTGGACGGCGCCGACTTCCAATCCTGGGTGGATGGAGTGCCGGCCATTCAATACACGCTGGGCAGCGAGCCGGTTGCCGGCAAAAAGGGACCGCCGAATCCCGACCTGATGCCCGCCAATAATCCGGTGCTGCGTCCGCCGGTGCAGGGCAAGGTGGGTCTGTGGACGAAGACGGACAGCACCAGTTATTTCAAAGATTACGTCGTAAGCCCGAAGTAGAAGCGCAGGCCGTTGCCGTACCCGCGGGCTTTCGCCTGTGAATAAAACTTGATCGCCATTTGCCACCGGCGAGCTTTTTGGTGAGCGCCCGGTCGGCTTCGCCGTCTCAGACCGTTCGGGCATCTCACCGTCCACTTCGCGCGGCCGACACTCCCCTGGCTATCCCTTTCCGCAGTACGGTTCCGTGCAGGGCTTTTCTGAATCTCCGGTTATAATAAAAAATCATACCGGCCTTTGCACTTAACCATTAATGTTTCGTTTATTTCGGGTTTTCATCCCCGTAGGCACGCTGACTGTCCTGCTATGCGAGTTCCTTTTGCTGAGCTGCGCATTCGTCCTGGCATGCTTCATTGCATTGCCTTTCGACCCTTCGCTGTGGCTCGGAGTGGACGGCGGCTGGGTTCGCCTGCTGGTCGTAATTCTTAGTTTAATAGCGGGAATTCATTTTCACGATCTATATACCAACATTCGCGTTCAATCGCGCATTGTTCTTTTGCAGCAGCTCTGCATGGTGGTGGGACTTGGCCTGCTCCTGCAAGGCTTCATCGCCTATGTAGACCCCAATCTGCGTGTTCCGATCCGCGTCATGGTGATCGGCAGCTTCCTCTCCCTGGGGGCCGTCTTCGCCTGGCGCGTGTTCTTTTCCGAATATCTTTTGCGCGCGGTGGGCGGCGAACGCATGCTGCTGGTGGGCACCAGCCCGCTTCTGGTGGACATCGCTCAACACGTCGGCAAGCACCCGGAAATTGGGTTGGAAGTGGCGGGGTACGTCAGCGATCCGGAAGGCCGCGCGATGGAGTTTCCTGGCGGCAAGGTTCTGGGTGCGCTGCCGCAGCTAAAAGAGATCGTCTCTGCCTGCAGGCCGGGCCGCATCGTGGTTGGGATGTTCGACCGGCGCCGGCACATGCCGATGGAGGAGTTGCTGGAGCTCCGTTTCGCGGGGAACATCATCGAAGAGGCGGCCAACGTCTACGAACGGGTCTGCGGGCGCGTCTGCCTCACCGAAATCCGTCCTTCCCAGTTGATCTATTCAGGCGAGTTGGGCCCCGGCAGCGGGTCGCTTATGTTCCAGACCGTCTTGAATCTTGTACTGGCGTCGGTCGTGCTGATTCTCGCGTTTCCGATTATGCTCCTGACGGCGCTGGCGGTGCGTCTGAGCTCGCCGGGGCCGATCTTGTACCGCCAGGTGCGCGTCGGATGGAACGGACGCCCCTTCACGCTGTACAAATTCCGCGTAATGCGCGTGGACGTGGATGCCGCAGCAGCGGCGGGCTGGCAGAGCCGGGACGACCCGCGTGTAACGCGCGTGGGCAGGTTCATTCGGAATTCGCGTTTGGATCAACTGCCGCAGCTCTTCAATGTGCTCAAGGGCGACATGTCCCTCGTTGGTCCAGAGCCGGAGCGTCCCGAGTTCTTTAAAACGCTGGCGGAGAAGATTCCATATTACCGGCAGCGCCTCTCGATTCTTCCCGGAATTACGGGTTGGGCGCAAATTCATTCCGAGCACAGTGATTCGCTCGAAGATACGGTCACCAAGCTGGAATACGATTTGTATTACATCAAGAACATGACGCTGGGGTTGGATCTCTATATCATCTTCCACACCGTCAAGACGGTCTTGCTTTCGTTGGGGTCTTAGCGGTTAGGAGTCGCTTATGTGTGGAATTGCCGGTTATCTGCTGCGTAAAGAGCCCGCGCGCGAAGAACTTGTGCGGGCCATGTGCGCGCAAATCCGCCATCGCGGTCCTGATGATGAAGGCGTGTATGTCGCTGGCGGCTGCGGTATCGGGATGCGCCGTCTCAGCATCATCGATCTGAGCACCGGGCACCAACCGGTTTCGAACGAAGACGGCACCGTCTGGGTGGTCTTCAACGGCGAAGTCTACAACTACCAGGAACTGCGCGCGGACCTGATCGCGCGCGGACACCGGTTCCGCACCAACAGCGATACGGAAACGCTGGTGCATCTCTACGAGGAACACGGCGCCGAGGGCTTAGCGCTGCTGCGGGGAATGTTCGCCTTTTGCATCTGGGACGCTCCGCGGCGCAAGATGCTGCTGGCGCGCGACCGCTTCGGCAAGAAGCCGCTCTACTACGCCGTGCTTCCCGAGGGCCTGTATTTCGCCAGCGAACTGAAGTGTCTGCGCGCGGCCGGCGTGCCTCTCGAAGAGGATCGAGAGGCGCTGCGCCTCTATTTTCAATTTGGCTACATTGCCGATCCCTACACGGCGTTTCGTGGCGTACGCAAACTGCTGCCCGGTTGCTGGATAGAGTACAGCATGGATGGCAGCATGCGTGAAGGCCGCTACTGGCGCATGCCGGAGTTTCAACCGGGCGAGGCGGCGCGCATCGGCGAAGAGGCCACGCGCCCCCGGTTGCGCGAAGGATTCGACGAGGCGGTCCGCTTGCGCATGATCGCCGATGTTCCTCTCGGCGCATTTCTAAGCGGCGGTATCGATTCGAGCCTGGTTGTGGCTTCGATGGCGAAGCAGTCCGCCGAGCCTGTCAAGACGTTCTCAATCGGCTTCGAAGAGGCCAAATACAACGAGCTGGAATACGCGGCGATGGTCGCGAAACAATACCGCACGGAACATCACGAGATCCTCGTGAAGCCGGATTCGGTGGACCTGATTTCCAAGCTGGCCTGGCATTTTGACGAACCGTTTGCCGACTCTTCCGCCATTCCCACCTACATCGTCTCCGAATTCGCGGCGCGCCACGTGAAAGTAGCGCTGAGCGGCGACGGCGGCGATGAGTTTTTTGCAGGCTACACGACCCTCGGCAATGTGGAACAGTTCGCATCCTACGACCGCATCCCGAGTCCCATACGAAAGCTGATGTGGTGGACGGCTTCGGCGTTGCCGTATTCCGCATACGGCAAAAACCGGCTGCGCGTGATGGGCGCGTCGAACGCACTCGACCGGTATTTCGAGGGCAATTACACGATGCACTTCCTGCGCAAACGTATGCTGCGGCCGGACTGGATGCTGCCGGCAGGTTCGAACCGCCTGCGCAAGATGCTGCCGCACTGTTTCCCGCCGGGTGGCGATATTCTGGCGCAGGCGCAGTACTGGGAGGCTTCCGCGAACCTGATCGGCGACATGCTGGTGAAGGTAGATCGCGCCTCGATGGCGGCCTCGCTCGAAGTGCGCTGTCCGCTGCTCGATCATGAATTCGCCGGTTTTGCGGCAGGCATTCCGCTCGCGTGGAAACGCCGCAACGGCGTCGGCAAACAGATTCTGTTGGACGCTTTGGGCGACCGCTTACCGCCCGCGCTGCTCACTCGCCCGAAGATGGGATTTGGCGTGCCCCTCGACGACTGGTTCCGCGGCCCGCTGCGCGAACTGACGTGGGATACGCTAACCGGCGAGCGCTTTAAGGCGCGCGGCATCGTCGATCCCGCGTTTGTTCGCTATCTGCTGGAGGAACACCAGAGCGGCCGCCGCAGTAATCACCATCAGATTTACGGCCTGTTGATGCTGGAGCTCTGGCGCCGCAATTTGGAAGCGCCCCTGTCCGCAACGGAAACCCTTACCCCGTGCGTAGTCCTCAAGAAATAGTCTTCCGTCTGCGGCAGGAGGGCGGCAATCTGCTGCGCGTGGTGCATCAGCCGCATGTCGAGTGCGCGAAGAAGCCTCCGCTTGCCGCACTGCCGGACCCCAGCGCCGTGGCAAATTCGCTGGCCGGTTCGACATATGCGGTTGAAGTGGTGCGCATTGCAGAAAAAATCCTGCGGCATCGATTTCCCATCATGGGGATCGAAATCGAGACTGGCCCCAATATCGATTGGCGGCAGGACTACATCAGCGGGAAATCAAGCGACGTCGGCTACTTTCGCCGGATGCCGTACCTCGATTTCAACCAGGTGGGCGACCACAAAATCATTTGGGAGCTGAACCGGCATCAGCACTTAGTCTTGCTGGCGCAGGCTTGGCGATTCACGGGCCGCGCGGAGTTTCTCCGCGAAATCGAAGCGGAACTCGAAGGCTGGTGGGGCGCGAATCCATTCGCGCATGGCATCAACTGGACCAGCGCTCTCGAGGTCGCCTTCCGGGCGTTCTCGTGGATCTGGGTGTTTCACATTGCGGGCGACGCGCTGAGCGACAGGGTGAGGCGCAAACTGCTCGATTCGCTCTACGCGCATGGGCGGCACCTTTCAGGGAATCTTTCGGTGTACTTTTCGCCCAACACGCACCTGATGGGCGAAGCGATGGTGCTGCACGCGATCGCGGTGTTGTTCCCGGAGTTTCCGCGCTCGCGACGTTGGCGGCGCGAGGCG
>DATAUH010000571.1:0-3194 GCA_036268375.1 Bryobacteraceae bacterium
CGCCACAGTGGAAAAGCTCGAAGCCGTTCTAGATGCAAAAGGCGTCAAGCTTTTCGCCCTTGTCGATCACAGCGGAGAAGCGCAAAAGGCCGGCATGACCATGCGGCCGACCAAGCTGCTCATCTTCGGCAGCCCCAAAGCCGGAACGCCGCTCATGCTGGTCGCGCCCAGCCTGGCTATCGATCTGCCGCTCAAAATTCTGGTGTGGGAAGACGCGGACGGAAAGGTATGGCTCTCCTACAACGCGCCCGATTATTTGCGCCAACGCCACAACCTGCCGCCGGAGCTGATGCAGAACATCGCCGTCATCGAGGCACTGGCCGCCATCGGCGCCGAGTAACGCGGGCTCAACCGATCGGGCCGCACAAGGCGAGAATCGCCGCGCCGAACTTCTCTACCTTCGCCGACCCGATGCCGTCAATCTCCAGCAGTTGCCGCGGATTGGCCGGAGGCGCCGCTGCAAGCGCCGTCAACGTGCGGTCGTGCAGAATCACAAACGCCGGCACGCCAAGCCGCTTCGCCTCCGCCGCGCGCCACTCCCGGAGCTTTGCCGCGAGCGCTTCCTGCGCGGCCGTCAGCTTCACCACAGGCGCATCGCTGGCGGCCCTGTTTGCCGCCATGGCCTTCGGTTTTTTCGCGCGGGAAGACGACCGGGTCTGCGCGCTCAGCTCTTGCACCACGCCATCGTCGATCAGCAACTCCAGCGAGGTAGCCGGACGCACTGCCAGCCCGCGCGCCGTCAGCCGCACCTTGCGGAATCGCCGTACCTCGCCGTCTTTCTCATACACCGCGTCTTCAATCGCTATCAGCCCGGCCCGCGTCAGCGCATCCAGCAGCGCATCGAACTCGTCGCGGGTCATGCGGCCCTGCGGATCGAGATTGCGCTGCAGCGTTCCGGTAGCCTTGTAGTCCACCGGACGCAGTTCCTCGATCATGCGCTGCACCAGATCGCGTTCCGCCGCCGTGGCTCTGCGAAACTGCCGCAGCACCGCCGCTGCCGGATCGCACACATCGCAGTTGCCGCACCGCCGGCTCGCATCTTCTTCATCGCCAAAGTGCCGCACCAGCGCCGCCATGCGGCACTCGCTCAGCTCCGTGTACCGAAGCACTTTTTCAAACTGCTCGGCGCGAAACTGCGCCTGTACCGTGTAGGTCTTCTTCCATCCCGGCGCGCCACGCTTTACGCCGCCGCCAAAATCGACCCGCGCGCCGCCGTGAATCTCCAGCTTTTCGAGCGCCTTGTCGAACTCCTCCTGGCTCAGCCGTGATGCCTCGCGAAGTTCCTCCACCGGCGCAGCCTCTTCCCCCAGGCTGTCAAACACCTGGTCCAGATGGTCGGCGGGCGGATAGTCGCGATTGAGGAAAAACCCATGCGTGCGTTGGTCGGCGTAGCTGTGCATGAGATAGGTGCGGCTTGGCGCGCCGTCACGTCCCGCGCGGCCAATCTCCTGATAGTAGCCTTCCAGAGTGCCCGGCAGTCCGGCGTGAATCACGGTGCGAATGTCGGCTTTATCGATGCCCATGCCGAAGGCGATTGTGGCCACCACAACCTCCAGCTCGCCGGCCAGAAAAGCCCGCTGCACCCGCTCGCGCGTCTCGGCGTCGAGCCCCGCGTGATAGGCAGCGGCGCGAATCCTGCGGGAAAGCTCCTCGGCAAGGTGCTCGGCCTGTTTGCGCGATGTCGCGTAGACAATCGCCGGCCGCCGGCTCGCATCGAGCAGAAGATTCAGGATGGTTTCCGCGCGCTGCGGAATGGAGATTTCCACCACTTCAATCGCCAGATTTTCACGGCGAAATCCGTGAATGAACCTGGCCGGGCGCACCATGCCGAGCTGCGCAACAATGTCGGCCTGCACGGCGGGCGTGGCCGTCGCGGTGAGCGCCAGCACCGGGGCTGGATCCGCGGCGCCGCGCAGGGCCGGCACATGCTGGCCCAGCATGCGATAGTCGGGCCGAAAATCGTGTCCCCACTGCGAAATGCAGTGCGCTTCGTCGATGGCGATCAGCGCCAGCTTTCTCTTGGCCAGCATCTCCACAAAGCCCGGCACGCGCAGCCGCTCCGGCGCAACCAATAAAAACTGCAGCGCGCCCTGCAGATAGTCCGCACAGGCCTGCCGCGACTGCGCGCGATCCAGGCCGGAGTGAATCCGCGCCACGCGCAGCCCCAGAGACGACAGCTTGGCCGCCTGGTCTTCCATCAGCGCGATCAACGGCGATATGACCAGCGCCGTTCCGCCACGCGCAACCGCCGGCAGCTGGTAGCACAGGCTTTTGCCCGCGCCGGTGGGCATGACCAGCAACAGGTCGCGCCCCTCAATCGCCGCGCGGCACACCTCTTCCTGGTTGGCGCGAAACTGCGCGAAACCAAAAGTCGAGCGCAGCAGCGCGGCAAGGGAAATCGAATTGGAGAGGGTAGCCATGGACGCAATTGGGAGCGCAAACATCCACCTGGGAATGCGGGTTGAAAACGCGGACGCTCTCACTCAACTTTACAGGAGCGATGGGTACAGGATTTGCACGCCGAGGGAAGAGAATCCCGGCAGAGGGTCGGTTTAAACCTACAGTTCGCGAGAGCCTAAACGACCACCGGCTGAAAGCCGGTGGGTTGAGTTGCGACTGAAAGTCGCCGGTTTGCGGCTGAAGCCGCCTGAAAGGTTCCCGGCTGAGAGCCGGCTTCAAGGCTCGGTGGGCGCGGTGATCTTGAAGTTTTCGCCCGGGTCGTCCCATTGCTGGTTCTCGATGTATCGCCGGATCGTGTCTTCGTCCACCGCGCCCACGCTCGCGCAGAAGTACCCCCTGGCCCAAAGGTGTTGACCCCAATAACGCTTCTTCAACTGCGGAAATTCGTCCTGCAGCATCCGGCTCGAACGCCCCTTCAGATACTGCACCAGCTTCGCCGCAGCCAACTGCGGAGGCACGCTCACCAGCATGTGGACATGATCCGGCGACACCGCCCCCTGCACGATTACCACGTCCCGTCCCTCGCAGATTTGCCGCAGAAGATCTCTCGTTCGCGTCGCCACCTCTCCACGCAGCACCTTGTAGCGGTATTTCGTCACCCAGATCATGTGCTACTTGACGTCCCAAACAGAATGCGCATTCTTGCGATACTCCGCCATAATCGCTCAATCTAGCACAGATGCTGAAGCTCACCGCCTAAAGGCGGTGGGTTTAGACCGGGTGATTGAACTAAA
>DATAUH010000572.1:0-6043 GCA_036268375.1 Bryobacteraceae bacterium
ATGTGAATGCGAAGGGTCGAAACTGGACGGATAAGACGCCACTCGATCGCGCGGCGCAGTCATCGGACGGGGACAAACGCGCGGAATTCGCCGATATCGCGAGCCGTCTGGTACGGGCGGGCGGTGAAATGACGCCGCGGGCAGCCGCGTCCGCGATGCGCACTGGATCATCGAAGTACACCAGCCGCAAGCCCTGTTCGAGCAGAACGCGCACGTAGGCGCTCATATGACGATGACAATTCACGAGCGGATGCCCCGATACTGGATCCACGTGGCGCGCTCTCGGAAATAGTGGTCGATGGGTGAAAGAACCGCTGACTGGTTGTCAGCTATCTTTTCTCATCGGTATATCCGATGTGCAGGCAGCGCGAGGCTAAAGGCGGCCAACTTCAGAATACAATCATGAATTCACACAATTAAACACTGGTCATCCTCCAAAAGCGCAGTGCCCTGCGGTGTGTGCTGGCTGTGTACTCGCCCTTCCGGACTCTGGGATCCGAACTGGCGCAGGCGCAGGCAGAGCTCGCACGTTAAACTATGGTTTGCCTCAAACTACATCCCGCCGTCCGCGCGTGTGCGCCGTCAGCTATCTGAACACTTCGCCGCTGGTCTGGGGGATGATGCACGGACCGCAGCGGGATTTGTTCGACCTGGAGTTTGCGATTCCGGCCGTTTGTGCGGACAAGCTGGCTAGCGGCGAAGCCGATATCGGCATTGTTCCCTCGTTTGAACTGACCAAACAGAATCTGGAGATTCTTCCGGGCGCTGGTATTGCCACACACGGGCCGGTGCGGAGCATTCTGTTGATTTCGTCGCGGCCGGCGGACCAGATTCGCACCCTCGCGGCGGATTCGAGCTCGCGGACCTCGGTAGAGCTGGCGCGGGTGATTCTGGCGCGGAAATACGGAGTGAAACCGGCGGTGATGCGCTTGAGCCCCAACCTGGACGCGATGCTGCAGAGCGCGGATGCGGCGCTGATCATCGGCGATCCGGCGCTGCGCATTGAACCCTCGCGGCTGCCGTACCATTCCTACGACTTGGGCGCGGAATGGGTGGAGATGACGGGCGGCCCGATGGTGTTTGCGGTGTGGGCGGCGCGGCCGGGGATTGCGACGCCGGAACTCGCCGAAGCCTTTGTGGGGTCATGCCGTTTCGGACGCGAACAGATGGATGCGATCGTGACCTCAGAATCGGCGCGGCGCGAGTTTGCGCCCGAACTGGTGCGGGAATACCTGACGCGTCACATCGTTCATGAGCTGAAGCCACGCGATTACGCAGGAATGGAGCTTTTCCTGAACTACGCGCGCGACACCAGCCTGCAGACTCGCTGACGCTGGAACCCGAAGCCGAATGCAGCCGGTTCTTGCCATCCTGCGCGCGGTAGCGCGGGTGATGCGGCGTGATGTCGGCACGTTTTTCGGGCTCAAAGTAAACAATTTCTTTCTTTTCGTAATGCTTTTGATTTGGGGCAACCTGGTCTCAGGTTTGCCGCCACGCAGCGCCTACCCGTTCCTGCTTCTGGTGAGTTTCCTGCTGCTGTTTCCGCTTTCTTCCGATCCCCTGGCCAAAATACCGCCGTTGCGGCGCGCCTTATGGCCGCTTGACCTGCAACAGCGGGCGGGATTGCGCCTAACGAGCGCCGCGCTGAGCCCGGTCGTGTGGATTACGGCGGCTCTGCTGCTGCGTACGTCCGCGTCTTTGGCGTTGGCGTTCGTGGGGCTCGCAATAGCAATGCAGGTTCTGCTCGCAGTATTGCGTACAACATCGGCCGGCGCGACAATTCCGATTCGAATTGCATTTCCCGGCAAATTCGGCCCGATCGCGGCGGCTACGCTGCGACAACTTTTCAGCGTTTTGGATACGTATATCGCGATAATTATCGCGATTAGCGGAATTATTTATCGATTTGCCTATAAATTTCCGGATCCCGCAGCATATACTATTCTTTCACTGCTGATCGCCTTGGCGCTCAGCACCTATGCGCAAAACCTCTTTGGACTAGAGAGGGAATCGGCGCTCACCCGCTACAATCTGCTCCCAACCGACTGGTACCCCATCCTGTTAACCAAGGACGCGGCATACCTGGGTTTGCTTATAGCCTTGACGTCACCGCTCGATCCATTTTCCGGGATTACTTTTGGACTAAGTGCTTTGGGAATTGGACATTTTTCCGAGGCGCGACGAAGAAGTGCTCAATACCTCTGGCGATTTCTTACGGGAAAACTCGTTTATGGAGTTCTGCAAGTGGCTGTGGGAGCGGGACTTGCAGTCGGGACAAAGAATCACTTGTGGATTGCACTTATTTCAATCGCAAGTTATATAGCGGGTACTATGGTATTTGCTAGACCTGAGAACTAAAACTTACCCCAACTATTGGGCGTCCCCAGCCACCCCGCATTTTTGTTGTTTAATTTACTGTTCCTGCCGTATAGAATCAGACTATCCGATCGATAATATCTGCACTTTCATAAAGTGTAGCGGCCAACAGGTCGATAGCTGTTCAGCGACGCCGCAGAGTTCCTCCCGATCTTGGCGGAGGTCGCGAATGAGTACGGAAATTCAGTTTTAACAAAACCCTTTCGATAGAAAAGGGAACCTAGCGGAGGTGTATTTATGCGGTACCGAATCAGTGAAAAATGCTTGCCTCGCGCTGGGCGTCAGAAGCAGTTAATTCCAGTGAAAACGAGGAAGCTAAGCTAATGCTCCACCTGCATTTGCGAAACCGTAGCGAGTTTGTCATATTACCTCCGACAGGCGCTATAATTCCCGAGGCATTCCGACGGATCGAGTACGATACGTTGCGTCACAACCGTTTACTGGCATCCATGCAGACGCTACGCGGCAAGACGTATCTCGAAGATGGCGCCATACGCAAGGAAGATTTGGCCAAAGATGGCCGGCATCAAACCCCGGCAGATGAGCACGCGTGGCACGTGCTGTCTACCGATGCCAATGGCGAGGTAAACACTTGTCTCCGCTTTATAGACGAGCGAGACTCCAAAACGTTTAACAGACTGTGGGTAAGTCACACGGCGATGGCGCACAGCCCAAGCATGGGATGGGTTTTACGCAAAGCGGTCGAAACCAGGATGATCGAGGCGCAGGCCGCGCAGATGGCCTTCGGCAGCGTAGGCGGTTGGGCTTCGGCTCCGACGGAGCGCCGCACTACCGGTCCGGTTTCCATCATTCTGGCGACGTTTGGACTTCTGGAACTGCTGGGCGGCTGTATCGGTACAGCAACGGCGACGTTCCGCCACCAATCAGCGACAATTCTGCGCAAGATTGGCCTGACAAGATTGAACTGGCGCGGAACCGAACTGCCCTCCTACTTTGATCCTCAATACGGATGCGATATGGAGATCCTGGAGTTCGATTCGGGCCAGGTGAATCCGAAATACCGCGAGACGGTGAAGCACTTCATGTCCACGTTGTGCTCCGCCCCCGTGGTATGCCGCGAGGCGGCCTCCTTCGGCGCGACGGCGTCGCGTAATATGGCGGCAGTCGCCTGACGCCGGGTTAAGCCCCGCTTGCCGCGGGGCCGCAACGGTTGGATAGTGAATGTATGCGAGCGACTGTTGACGAAGTATGCCTCCAGGAATGGCGGGGGATAGTCGGGCCCGAAAACGTCATCACCGGCGACACTGCTCTCAGCGAGGCCGAAACCGCGACGTTCGCCACCACGGCGCGAATTCCGGCGATTGTCCGGCCCGCGAATCGCGAACAGGTACAGGAGTGCGTGCGCCTGGCGAATCGCCTGCGCGTCCCCGTCTACCCTATCAGTAGCGGACGCAACTGGGGTTACGGGTCCCGCGTGCCGGTAAACGACGGCTGCATCCTATTAGACCTGGGCCGAATGAACCGGATCGTCGATTTCAACGAGGATCTGGGATATATAACGGTAGAGCCCGGAGTCACACAGGCGCAGGCATACCAGTTCCTGCAAGAGCGGGGCTCCAAATTATGGCTGGACTGTACCGGAGCCAGTCCGCTCTGCAGCCTGCTGGGCAATACGATGGAGCGAGGTTTCGGTCACACGCCCTACGGCGATCACTTCGCGTCCTCTTGTGGCCTTGAAGTGGTCCTTCCGGATGGCGAGGTGATTGAAACCGGCTTCGCAAGGTATCCGGGCGCGAGCGCCGCGCCGCTATACCGCTGGGGAGTGGGACCGACCATCGACGGCCTGTTTTCTCAATCCAACTTCGGCATCGTGACGCGCATGACCATTTGGCTGATGCCGGAGCCGGAGTATTTTCAGGCCTACTATTTCAAGTGCGAGAGTGAAGAGGGGCTGGGGCCAATCATCGACGCGCTTCGTCCGCTGCGCATGAACAATACGATCCGCAGCTCCTCGCACATTGCCAACGACTATAAAGTGTTGTCGGCGCTCGGGCAGTATCCCTGGAAAGAGACCGGCGGCGCAACGCCGCTCCGCGAACCGCTGATGTCGCAGTTCCGCAAGGATCTGAAGATCGGGGTGTGGAACGGCTCGGGAGCACTCTACGGGACCAAGGCGCAGGTCGCGGAGGCACGGCGTCTGCTGCGAATCGCCCTCAAGGGAAAAGCGACCAAACTGGAATTCCTGGACGACGCCAAGCTGGCGTTGGCTTCCCGCTTCGCCGGCGTATATCAGAAGATTAGCGGCTGGGACCTTCGTCGAACCCTGGCCGTACTCAAGCCTGTCTACGGGTTAATGAAGGGTATTCCTACAGATCACCCCTTGGCGAGCACTTACTGGCGTAAGCGCACCCCGCCGCCATCGTCTATGAATCCGGATAGAGATGGTTGCGGCCTGCTGTGGTGCAGTCCGATCGCCCCCAATACCGGCAGAGACGCTTCGCGAATCTCTAAGATTGCCGCAGAAAGAATCTTTAAATACACATTCGAACCTGTCATCTCTCTCACAGTACTCACAGATCGTACGCTCTCCTGCATCGTTTCGATCACTTACGATCGCGCTGTCCCCGGCGAAGACGAGAAGGCGGCTGCGTGTTAAGCGGATTTGCTCCAGGCGTTCGCGGAGAACGGCTACCACTCCTACCGGCTGAGCACTCTCGGCATGAAAGCCAGCGACAGTGCAAATAATTACACTAGGTTTTTGAGTGACTTAAAGCGCACCATCGACCCCAACGGCATTTTGGCCCCCGGGCGGTATACGGCGACTACGGATGCCGCAGCACTTGCCGGCGGCACAAAGTAAATCTACTTCCAGGCAAGCACGAGACACGACGCCTTTTATTTTTAGTTATTTAAATGGGCTGCCGCGATCATTGGGAGGACAGAGGTTTGGGGTTCTTTACGACGGCTCTCGGGGTCGGCGCGGGCTGCCTTTTGGCACCCACCCGCGCACAGATTAGTACTTTGGTAAGCCTATACTAGCGGCGACGCGTAGTACCAAACTGTTACCCAAATGTTTGCAGAACTACTGACTTTCACCCTGATATCCCATAACATCACTACATACACAGGGCGAATCCCGAAACGGGGACTACGCCTCGGAAGTAGTTAACTTAGAGAGGGAGTGATTAGATGAAGTGGAAAGCAAGCATTCTGGCGGCCGCATGTGTGGCCCTATCCGGCAGCGCGTTGAGCGCCGCCACAATTAACGGCACCTTTGATTTGGGTGGCAACATTACGGCAACTGCCAGCACAATTTCGTGGAGTTTAACGGAACCTGGTGGCACAGTTGTCGCCAACAAGGCTTTGATCTCAGGCGCAACGGGTGATTACGCTGGCTTGAATGGCACTACAGTGACCATTGAAAACCTCGATTCGACTACCGAACCGACTGGTAGCATGTTCGCGGATACGCTGTTCATTTCGTTCGACGCCGCGCCAACGCTCGCGCCGCTCGATATCAACTTTATTTTCGCCGGAGTGTTCGGGATTGCTGATTGCACAGCAGCACCGGCGCCTGGCCAGACCTGCACGCCGAACGGCTTGGCTTCGAGTGGCCAATCTCCGTTCAGCTTTCTCAACAACCCGCCGGCCAGCCACATCACCTCGTCCGCGACATTCGCGTTCGCCGGTACTGAGGACACGAGCT
>DATAUH010000573.1:0-9818 GCA_036268375.1 Bryobacteraceae bacterium
GGGATGGGGAGCAGGATCGCAAATGCTACAGCCGCTGGCAATCGCGGTGATTGGCGGCATCCTCGCGTCCATGGTGTTGTCCCTGGTGGTTACGCCGGCGATGCATTACTACTTCGCTGGAAGACATTAACAGTTTCGAAAAGGAGTGACGGAGATGAACAAAGCTCGCATCGCAACAGTGGCGGGATTGGCGCTGGCCACGCTCGGCCTGGCGCAAGACGGACCTTACAAAGTGCTGAAAGTCGCGAAGGTGGGCGGCGACGGCGGCTTCGACTATGTGTATGCCGACTCAAATGGACGCAAGCTCTACATCCCGCGCAGCGGGACCAACCAGCGGGTGACGGTCTTCAACCTGGACACGCTGGCGCCGTTGGGTGAGATCACGGGCTTAGGCGGACATGGCGTGGCGGTGGATCCGAAATCGCATCACGGCTTCGCTTCGAGCAAGCCGGTGCTGATGTTCGATACCGAGACGCTGAAGGAGATGAAGAAGATTGAGGTGCAGGGCAATCCTGACGGCATCTTCTATGATTCGTACAACGCGCGCGTCTGGGTGTTCAGCCATGCGAAACCTCACGCGACGATCATCGAGCCGAAGGATGGATCGATTGTCGGCACGATAGACGATCTTGGCGGAGCGCCGGAACAGGCCGCAAGCGATGGAAAAGGCCACGTCTGGATCGACCTGGAAGATAAGGATGCGATTGCTGCAGTGGATGCGAAGACGCTCAAGGTGACCACGACCTACGACATTTCTTCGAAGGGCAAAGGTCCGGCCGGCTTGGGCTATGACCCGAAGAACGAGGTGCTGTTTGCGACCTGCCGCCAACCCGCAATGATGGTGGCGGTGAGCGCGAAGGACGGCAAGGTGCTGGACGCGTTTCCGATTGGCGGTGGCAGCGATGGCGGCGGGTTCAATCCAAAGACGAGCGAAGCGTTCAGCTCGAACGGCGGGGATGGGACGCTGACGGTTGTGAAATCGAACGGACCGACCAGCTTCGCACCGGAGCAGAGCCTGAAGACGATGCCGCGGGCGAAGACGATGACCATCGATGAGAAGACGGGGCACATATTCGTGATCGCCGCCGAGTACGGCCAGGCCCCGGCTGCGCCTGCGCCCGGACAGAAGGGTGGCCGGGCGCCGATGGTCCCGGATTCGTTCTCGATCGTGATGATCGGCAAGTAGCTCGGTTTTTGGAGTTCGGCTGATTGGAGGGAGTCGGCCGATCCGGGCGCGCCGTGGGGTTTTGGGGCGGCGCGTCCGGAGAGTTCGGCCTGAAAAAACGAACTGCCGAGCGGGTCTGGCCTGGAAAAAGGGCGTATAAGGCGAAAAAACGAACTCGGCGGGCCTCCGTGGCGCTTGCGTGCCGCTTCATAGCACACGGGAACCAGCCTTTGGGGCAGGTCGGGTTGTAGGTCGCTGAAAGCACTAGGTAAAATCGGGCTGAAGGGCCGTGATCGCGGTTTCTCTCAGGCTGCCGGTGCTAAGGTGGAGGTACGTCCGACCAGCCCCATATTATTGTTTTTGCTCATGGTTCGCGCGTTGAGTCCGCGAACGACGCGGTGCGCAAAGTTGCGGCGGAACTGGCGCGCGCCGGAGGTTTTGAGCATGTGCTACCGGCGTTTTTGGAGTTAGGGACCCCGGATTTGGGCACAGCTGCCGGACAGGCCGTGGCGAATGGGGCCCGCAGCATTACCGTCATCCCGTACTTTCTCACGCTAGGACTGCACCTTGAGCGTGATTTACCCCGATTGATTGATGGCATCGCGCTTGCACATCCTGGCATAGGGATTCGCGTCGCTGCGCCGCTGGATGGCCACCCTGCATTGGTTCAGGCGCTCCTGGACCGGGCTCGGAAACCTGCATCTGATTGACTGCGTGGAGCGTCAATATAGTTGACAACGGTCCACTCATATCTGATAATGGATTTGAACTTAAGGGAGGAGCAAGTTCCGCAATGGGAAAGATTATTGGTATTGATTTAGGAACCACGAATTCCGTGGTGGCGGTGATGGAAGCCGGGCAGCCGACGGTGATCCCGAACCAGGAAGGCGCGCGAACGACGCCTTCGGTGGTGGCATTCACGAAGAGCGGCGAGCGCCTGGTTGGCCAGGTAGCCAAGCGCCAGGCGATCACGAACCCGGAGAACACGATTTTTTCGATCAAGCGGTTTATGGGCCGCCGCTCTGACGAAGTCTCGGAAGAGTTGAAGATGGTGCCCTATAAGGTTGTCCGCGGGGACAACGGCGATGCGCGCGTGGACGTCAGCGGGAAGAAGATGTCGCCCCCTGAAATTTCGGCGATGATTCTGACCAAGCTGAAGGAAGCCGCGGAAGCGTATCTGGGCGAGAAGGTGACGCAGGCGGTGATCACGGTGCCGGCGTACTTCAATGACGCGCAGCGGCAGGCGACCAAGGACGCGGGCAAGATCGCGGGCCTGGACGTACTTCGCATCATCAACGAGCCGACGGCGGCCGCGCTGGCTTACGGGTTGGACAAGAAGAAGAACGAAACCATCGCGGTGTATGACTTCGGCGGCGGTACGTTCGATATTTCGATCCTGGAAGTGGGCGACGGCATAGTCGAAGTGAAGTCGACGAACGGCGACACGCACCTGGGCGGCGATAACATCGACCAACGCATTATCGACTGGATTGTCAGCGAGTTTAAGAAAGAGAACGGCATCGACCTTTCGCGCGACCAGATGGCGTTGCAACGCCTGAAGGAAGCGGCAGAGAAGGCGAAGATGGAACTTTCGACGTTGCTCGAGACGGAGATCAACCTGCCGTTCGTGACGGCGGATGCGAGCGGTCCGAAGCACCTGCAGATGAAGCTGACGCGGGCCCGGTTCGAGCAGATGGTGGAAGACATCATTCAACGCTCGACTGGTCCCTGCAAGCAGGCGCTGCAGGATGCGGGAGTGACGCCGCAAAAGATCGATGAAGTAGTTCTGGTTGGCGGACAGACGCGCATGCCGCGCATACAGCAGATCGTGCGCGAGTTATTTAGCAAAGAGCCGCACAAAGGCGTGAACCCGGACGAAGTGGTGGCGATTGGCGCCGCGGTCCAGGGCGGCGTGCTGGGCGGCGAAGTGAAGGACGTGCTGCTGCTCGACGTGACCCCGCTTTCGCTGGGTATCGAGACGATGGGCGGCGTGTTCACGAAGCTGATTGAACGTAACACGACGATTCCGACGCGCAAGAGCGAAGTGTTCTCGACGGCGGCGGACAATCAGCCTTCGGTAGAGATCAAAGTATTCCAGGGCGAGCGCGCGATGGCGAAGGACAACCGGATGCTGGGCGTGTTCCAACTGGGCAACATTCCGCCGGCTCCGCGCGGTATGCCGCAGATTGAGGTGACGTTCGATATCGACGCGAACGGAATCCTGAATGTGACGGCCAAGGACCGCGGCACGAATAACGAACAGAAGATCACGATCACGTCTTCGTCCGGCCTCTCGAAAGACGAAGTGGACAAGATGGCTAAGGACGCGGAATCGCACGCAGCGGACGATCGCAAACAGCGCGACCAGATCGAAGCGCGCAATCGCGCCGACGCGATGGTGTACAACGTTGAAAAAACGCTGAAGGAGCACCGTTCGAAGATCGGCGAGAGCGAGGCGAAGGAGATCGAAGTTGCGATTGAGGACACGAAGAAGGCGATTCAGGAGAACGACGCGGACCGCATGAACGCGGCGGTGGACCGGCTGACGCAGGCGAGCCACAAACTGGCGGAAGCGATGTACAAATCGTCGCCGCAACCGGGCGCAGGGCCGACGCCGGGCGGCGATGGAGCGGGTCCCTCGGGTGGCGACAGCGGAAGCAGCAACAAGAAGGACGACGTGGTCGACGCTGAGTTCGTCGACGTGGACGATAAAAAGTAGGAGTTAGAAGTTAGAAGTCAGGAGTTAGAAGGCGCCGGCGGCTGGTAGCGCGAAGGTGACTACCAGCCGGCCGGACGCTTTGCGTGATGACTGACTGGAACTGAAGGGTGTTGACGGATTTCCTATGTCGCCTCCGAAACATGAATATTACGAAACGCTGGGCGTCGAGAGGAAAGCTTCGTCCGACGAAATTCGCAAAGCTTACAGGAAGCTGGCGCGCAAGTATCATCCGGATTTGAACCCGGGCGATAAGGCGGCGGAGGACCGTTTCAAGAACGTACAGGAAGCATACGATATCCTCAGCGATCCGAAGAAACGGCAGGTTTACGACCAGTACGGATTCTATTCGGAGAATGGATTCGCGGGGCCGCAGCCGGGCGCGGGTGGGCAGCGGCGTGGGCCAATGCCCAACATGGATTTCAGCGGCTTCGATTTTTCCGATGCCTTCCAGGAAGGGCAGGCGGGCGGAGGAAAGCGGACGAGCGGCAGCGAATCAGGTGGGTTTCGCGACATTTTCTCGCAGTTTTTTGGGCGCGGCGGTCAATCGGCGCAGCAGCAGGCGCCGGAGATGGAGAAGGGCGCGGACTTGGAGTACGTGCTCGACATCGATTTCTGGCAGGCGATTCGCGGCGCACAGGTAAAGCTGAATATCACGCGGTATGAGGTTTGCGGGACTTGCCACGGAAGCGGGACGTCGAACGCAGGCGAAGTGACTTGCCCGCAGTGCAAGGGCACGGGACAGGTTTCGCAGATGGCGGGCGCAATGAAGTTCAATCTGACGTGCCCACGCTGCAATGGAACGGGTAAATTGCGGAATGCCTGCCCGACTTGCGGCGGCGATGGACGCGTGGCGCGAACGGAAACGGTGGAAGTGCGAATTCCGCCGGGAGCGCGCAACGGTTCGCGGTTGCGAGTGCCAGGCAAGGGCAACGCCGGCACGATGGGCGGCGCGGCGGGAGACCTTTATATCACCACGAAGGTGGGCGAGCATCCCTACTTCAAGCGCGATGGAGACGATATCGAAATTGAGGCGCCGGTGCAGGTGTGGGAAGCGTCGCTGGGGTCGAAGCTTGAGGTGCCGACGATCGACGGAAGGACGGTTCTGAAGATCCCGCAGGGCACGAAGAACGGCCAGAAGTTCCGGCTGCGCGAGAAGGGCGTGCCCAATTCACGCACTGGGCAACGCGGCGACCAGATTGTCGAGATTTCGATACAGGCCCCCGACCCGCGCGACGAAAAGACACGCGAGCTACTGAAAGAGATGGCCAAGCTGCACTCGGATGATCCGCGCGCAGGGCTGTGGCCGGAAGAATAGCTGAGGTTTGGATCCCATGGCGAAGAAATCAAAAGCTGCTTACATGATTTCCGCGATTGCGGAACAGTACGAGATCCATCCCCAGACATTGCGGCTGTACGAGCGCGAAGGTTTGCTGAAGCCTTCGCGCAGCGACGGCAACACGCGGCTATATACGGACAGCGACATCGAGCGGCTGGAAGTGATTTTGCATCTGACGCGCGATTTGGGAGTGAACCTGGCGGGAGTGGAGATCATTCTGAACATGCGCGAGAAGATGGGGCGCATGCAGTCGCAGATCCAGGAGTTCGTGTCGACGATGAACCGCGAGTTTGCGGCGCGCGGGACGGAAATGCCGCAGACGACCGCGAAAAATTCGCTTGTGCCAGTGATTTCGATTCGGTCGCCACGGAAGTGAGCGGCGGCGTGGACCGAGGCGGGACCCGGCGCTGAAGCAGGCCGCGGCTTCGTCAAGCTTGTTATTCTCGTGTCCATGAAAAAGCTCCTGGCCCTCAACCGCGGAGAGATCGCGATTCGCATCCTGCGGGCTGCCACAGAGCTGGGGTTGCGCACGGCCGCGATCTATTCGCACGAAGACCGGCTGGCGCTCCATCGCTTCAAGGCCGATGAGGCTTACCTTGTGGGCGCGGGCAAGGGGCCGGTGCAAGCCTATCTCGATATCGAGGGCATTGTGGCGCTGGCGCTCGAGAAGGGCATCGACGCCATCCATCCGGGTTACGGGTTTCTTTCCGAGAATCCTGCGCTGGCGCGCGCCTGCGAGGAGGCGGGCATCGCTTTCGTGGGGCCGAGCCCGCGGCTGCTCGAACTTCTCGGCGATAAGACGGCCGCGCGGCGTTTGGCGGAAAGCGCGGGCGTGCCGGTCCTTCCTGGAACATTAGAGGCGGTGGAAGAGGCGGGCGAAGCCAAGGCTGTAGCGCGCAAGATCGGATTTCCGCTGATCATCAAGGCCGCGTTCGGCGGCGGTGGACGCGGGATGCGCGTAGTCGAACAGGCTGCGGATTTCCCGGCGCTTCTCGAGGAAGCGCGCCGCGAAGCGCAGGCCGCGTTTGGTAACGGCGCGGTCTTCCTGGAGCGATTCATCCGCCGCGCCAAGCACATTGAAGTGCAAATACTCGGCGACCGGCACGGGTCGCTTGTCCATCTTTACGAGCGCGATTGCTCCGTGCAGCGACGTCATCAGAAGGTGGTGGAGGTCGCGCCGGCGGTTCAGCTCGATGCCGTGATTCGCGCGGCGCTTGCCGAGGCCGCGGTGAAGATTGCGCGTGCCGCGGGATACTACAATGCCGGCACGGTTGAGTTCCTGGTGAATGCCGATTCCGGCGAGTGGTTCTTCATCGAAGTGAATCCGCGCATACAGGTGGAGCATACGGTAACGGAGATGGTTACCGGTATCGACATCGTGCGGGCGCAGATTCAGATCGCGCAAGGTCTGACGCTGCACGGGCCGGAGACCGGAATTCCGCGGCAGGAAGCGATTCCGCTTCACGGCTACGCGCTGCAATGCCGCATCACTACTGAAGACCCGGCGAACCAGTTCATTCCCGATTACGGCAAGCTTTCGACGTACCGTTCGCCCGCGGGATTCGGCATTCGCCTGGATGGCGGCTCCGCGTATTCCGGCGCCGTGATTGCGCCCTATTACGATTCGTTGCTGGTGAAAACCACGGCTTGGGGACGCGAGTTTAGGGACGCCTGCCAGCGTATGGATCGCAGCTTGCGCGAGTTTCGCGTGCGCGGCGTGAAGACGAATATTCCGTTTCTCGAAAACGTCGTCAACCATCCTGAATTCCAAGCGGGCCGCGCCACGACGCGGTGGCTGGAAGAGACGCCCGCGCTGTTCCGCTTTACCGCGCGCCGCGACCGCGCGACGAAACTGCTGGGGTATTTGGCGGACGTGATCGTGAACGGAAACCCTTCCGTGGCCGGCAAGCCGAAGCCGGCCAAACTGCGGCCCGCGCCCGTTCCCATACTGCCGGCATCCGAAGCCGCGAGCGCGCCGCCCGAGGGCACGAAGCAGATACTCGACCGGCTAGGCGCCGAAGGTCTGGCGCAATGGGCGCTTTCGCAAAAGGGCCTGCTGTTCACCGATACTACCTTCCGCGACGCGCACCAATCGCTTCTGGCGACGCGCGTGCGCACGTACGACATGATGGCGGTGGCTGGATTTGTAGCGCGGCGTTTCTATCGCCTGTTCAGCCTGGAAATGTGGGGCGGCGCGACGTTCGACGTCGCCATGCGGTTCCTGCACGAAGACCCTTTCGCGCGGCTACGCCAACTGCGCCAGGCGATTCCCAACATCTGCTTTCAAATGCTGCTGCGGGCATCGAACGCGGTGGGTTACACGGCGTATCCGGACAATGTTGTGCGCGAGTTCATCCGCGAATCGGCCGCGCAGGGGGTGGACATTTTCCGTATTTTCGATTCGCTGAACTGGCTTCCCAACATGAAGGTTGCGATGGAAGCGGTGCGGCGCACGCATGCGGTATGCGAGGCGGCCATCTGCTACACGGGGGACATTCTGGATCCCAAACGCGACAAGTATCCGCTGGCGTATTACGTCCGCATGGCGAAGGAACTCGAACGCATGGGCGCACACATGCTGGCCATCAAAGATATGGCTGGGCTTTGCAAGCCTTACGCGGTGGAAAAACTGGTACGCGCGCTGCGTGACGAAATCGGCATCCCGATTCACTTTCACACGCACGATACCAGTGGAATTAATGCGGCATCGGTGCTGAAGGCGGCCGAGGCCGGCGTGCATATAGCCGATGGAGCGGTGGCTTCGATGAGCGGGCAGACGAGCCAGCCGAATCTCAACTCGATGGTGGCCGCGCTTCAACACACGCGGCGCGCCGCTGCGCTGGATCTCGAGGCGTTGAATCAATACTCCGATTACTGGGAGGCCGTGCGCGAATACTACGCGCCGTTCGATACCGGCCCGAAAGCGGGAACGGCCGAGGTCTACTTTCACGAAATGCCGGGCGGCCAGTACACGAATTTAAAGGAACAGGCCGAGTCGATGGGGCTGGGCGGGCGGTGGCCACAGATTGCCAAGGCCTACGCCGATGTGAACACGGCGTTCGGCGACATCGTCAAAGTGACGCCTTCGAGCAAAGTGGTCGGCGACATGGCCATCTTCCTGGTGAATCACAACATGACGATGGCGCAATTTTGCGCCCTGCCGCGCGATCACAACCTGACGCTGCCGAGTTCGGTGATCGAGATGTTTATGGGCTCGCTGGGCGAACCGGACGGCGGATGGCCGAAGAAAGTGCGCGATCTGATCCTGCGGGGCCGAAAGCCGGTGCGCGGACGGCCTGGCTCCCATCTGCCGAAAGTGGATCTGGCGGAGGCTGCCGCGGCCGTGGAGAAAAGCATCGGCCGCAAGCCTTCGCATGACGAGACGCTGAGTTACCTGATGTACCCGGATGTGTTCGTGAAGTTCGCGCGCACGCGCCAGATGTGGGGTGACACTGGTGTTTTGCCGACGCCTGCGTTTTACTACGGCATGGAGCCGGGCGCGGAAATTGCGGTAGAACTCGAACCGGGAAAATCTCTCGTGATCAAGTTTCAAGCCGTGGGCGAGCCGCACGCCGATGGAACGCGCACGGTGTTTTTCGAATTGAACGGCCAGCCGCGGGAAGCGGTGGTGCGAGACCGGCGCCTGGATGTGAAGCAGCCCACGCGCGAGAAGGCCGATCCGGCGCGGCCAGGTGAAATCGGCGCGCCTATGCCGGGCGTGATTTCGTCAGTTGCAGTGGAAGCGAATCAGCGCGTGAACAAAGGCGACCCGCTGGTGATTTTGGAAGCGATGAAGATGCAGAGCACGGTCTACGCGCCGCTTGCGGGCTTGGTGAAGAGGCTGGCAGTGGAGCCGGGGCAGCATGTCGAAACCAAGGATCTGTTGCTCGAGATCGGCTAAGCGCAGGTTGGCTCCGCGCGGTACAAAAAGAATGATGCTTAAAGGCTTGGCGGGCAATCCGACTGCCGGATATGTCGCGCCGTTTTTGGTGTTCGTCGGCGTGATGGCGCTGGAGCACGCATTTCCGCCGAATCCGGAGCTCTGGTATCCGGTGCGGTTTGCGGCGACGCTCGCGGCCATTGTCTTCCTTTCGTGGCCATATCTGAATTGGCGGCCGTCGAAGCCGATTGCGAGCATTGCGATTGGAGCGGCGGTGTTTGTGATTTGGGTGGCTCCGGACCGGCTCTTTCACTACCGCCAGTTCTGGCTGTTTCACAACGCGCTTACTGGCGTGGCGTCGAGCGCGGTGCCGTTAGATCTGCGGCGGTCGGCGGGGTTCCTGGCGATCCGGATCTTGGGATCGATGGCGCTGGTGCCGGTGGCGGAAGAGCTGTTCTGGCGGGGCTGGATGATGCGCTGGCTGATCGACACGCATTTCGAGAAAGTTCCGCTGGGAAAGTATGCGCCGATGGCGTTTTGGGCTGTGGCGTTCCTATTTGCTTCGGAGCACGGGCCATATTGGGAAGTGGGGCTGATTGCGGGCGTGATCTACAACTGGTGGCTGGTGCGCACGCGCAATCTGGCGGACTGCATTCTGGCGCACGCGGTGACGAATGCGATTCTGGCGGCGTGGGTGCTGACGACAAACGAGTGGCAG
>DATAUH010000574.1:0-21669 GCA_036268375.1 Bryobacteraceae bacterium
CCAGCATCGCCACGATGCGTGGATAGTGCTCGCGAAACGTGGCGTCAAACGCAGCTTGACCGCGCTTCTCCCCCGGACTCTCCGCCAGGCTCAATCCCATTTCCTTTGCGGGATGCACAATGCTTGAAACGATGCTCATGCCTCTTTTGTGACGTTCCTCTCCGCCATTCTGTCCCGCCGTTTCCGCGTTTTCGCTCCCGCCGGAAAGTCCCTATTCCACACTGCGCCGCGCAAAACCCGGCGCCTTTCCCGCACAATGGAAAGAATGATCACTTGCCGCAACCTCACGCGTCGATTTGGCGAACACACCGCCGTCAACGACCTTTCGTTTGAAGTCGACGCCGGGGCCATCTGCGCCTTTCTGGGGCCCAATGGGGCCGGCAAGTCCACCACCGTCAAAATGCTCACCGGCCTTCTCGCCCCCACCTCGGGCGAAGTCGAAGTCTGCGGCCTCAACCCACAAAAAGATCCTATCGAACTCAAGCGTCGCATTGGCGTCCTTCCGGAAGACCTGGGCCTTTTTGACGACCTCACCGTTGAAGAGCATCTCGAACTTACCGCCGGCGTTTACGGCCTTCCGAAGCGCGAAGCCAAAGAGCGCATCACCCAATTACTTCGCACGCTTAGCCTGGAACATGGCCGCCGCACCTTTGCCTCCGCTTGCTCCCACGGCATGCGCAAAAAGACTTCTTTCGCCATGGCCCTGCTGCCGAATCCGCGCGTGCTCTTTCTCGATGAGCCCTTCGAAGCCATCGATCCCGTTACCTCCAAAATCATGCGCGGCGTCCTGCAGAGCGCGGCCGCGCATGGGATCACGGTTTTTCTCACCTCGCACATTCTTCCGGTGGCCGAAGAGATCGCCACGCAGGTGATGATGCTGAGCAAGGGCCGCCTGGTGTGGAATTCGCCCGCCTCCGGCCTGGAGCGCGGCCTGGAAGAGCACTACTTCGAGATGGTGGAATCGCCCGTGGTAGAGGAACTGGAATGGCTCGGACAGCCGCAATCCTAAAAGCTGTTGCCCGGGCGCTGCGGCGCGATCAAAAGACCATAGAATCCATAGCGGGAAACAATTTTTTCTGGGTCACGGTGATTTTGTTGCAGCGCGCCGGTACGTTTATCTATCTGCTGCTGGCGCTGATCCTGCTGTTCCCGCTCAGCACGGATCCTTTGCGCAAGGTCCCTGCCTCGCGGCGCGCGCTTTGGCCTCTCGACCGGCGCGAACGCTGGTCGCTCCGCCTGCTCAGCCCTTGGATCAATCCCATGACGTGGCTGCTCGCCGCCGGCTCCATATTCGTCGCCCGTGGAAGCGTCTCTGTTGGGCTGTGGGCGATTGTGGGCAGTCTGATCGCGGGCGTTTTTCTCATCTCTTCACTGCCCTTGGGCACGCGCGGCACAGCATGGCGCGCCATTCCCCACTTTCCCGGCGCACTCAATCAACTCATTCGCAAAAACCTGCGCGAAATGCTGGTCACGCTGGATTTTTACTGCGCCCTCATTCTGAGCCTTTGCGTCATCGCCTTCCGCATTTGGGCGCGTCTGCCGGAGGAAGCGCTGCTCCCCATGACAGCGTTAGTTGCCATTGCGCTTTCGAGCTACGCGCAGTGTCTTTTCGGTCTGGATGGCGATAGCGGGCTGGAGCGCTACCGCCTGCTACCGTTGCGCGGGTGGCAAGTGCTGGCCGCGAAGGACGCGGCCTATCTCACGCTCGCTATTCCGCTCTCGTTCAGCGTCGTACCCGCGGCGGGCCTATCTGCGGCGTTGGTCGCGCTCGCAGTCGGCCACTCGGCAACCGTCCGCCATCAAAAGCCGCAAGCCCGCTGGCGCTTCTCCGCCGGCGCTCCGCTTATGGAAGGCCTATGGCAAGCCATTTTGATCGCGATGGCCGCCGCCGCGGTGATGCATACGATCTGGGTCGCCATCGCTTGCGCCGCTGCCTGGATCGCGTCTTTGTGGTGGTATGGACGAATGTGGGAGAGCATGGAGTAGAAGCAACCCGCGCCCCGCGTAAGATGAATCTTGGCTTCCATCCTGGAATTTCGCGACATTCATTGCACTTTGGGCGGCCGCAAAGTGCTGCGCGGCGTTTCGCTCGCCGTGGAACAGGGCGAAACCGTCGTCCTGCTGGGCCGCAGCGGCTCCGGCAAGACGACGCTGCTCAAGACCGCCAACGGCTTGATCCATACTGACTCGGGCGAGATTCTTTTCGAAGGTAAGCCGATTCATTCGCAAGACCTCATCCATATACGCCGCCGCATGGGCTACGTGATTCAAGATGCGGGCCTGTTCCCGCACTGGACGGTCGAAGCCAACATCGGCCTGGTGCCGCGCCTCGACGGTTGGGAACCGCAGCGAATCGCCGAACGCACCGGCGCGTTGCTCAAGTCCGCCGGTCTGGGCGAAGAGATTCGCCTGCGCTACCCACGCCAGCTTTCCGGCGGACAGAAGCAGCGCGTCGGCATCGCGCGCGCCCTTGCCGCCGACCCGCCGCTGCTGCTGCTTGACGAACCCTTCGCCGCGCTCGACCCCATCACGCGTTTCGATCTGCAGCGCCAGTTTCTCGAACTGCGCCGCGCTACGCATCAATCCGCGCTCTTCGTCACGCACGACATTCGCGAAGCGCTGTTGCTCGGCACGCGGATCGCGCTCTTGAAAGACGGCGCGATCGATACGCTTGCCACGCCGCGCGAATTTCTGCAGGCGAAGTCCGATGAGGCGCGCGCCTTCCTTGCCGGCCTTGAGGAGGCCTGGAGAGAGAATGCCTCCTGAACTTCTGCCGCGCGCGCTCGAACATCTGGAAATGGTCGCCATCACGATTCTGGTGGCGTCCGCGGTAGGCATTCCCGCCGCCGCGCTGTTGGCGCACCGGCCGTCCGGGGCGCGCTGGGCCTTGTGGTTCGCCAACATCGGCCAAACGGTTCCCAGCCTGGCGCTCTTCGGCTTTCTGATTCCGATTCACTATATCGGCGGCATCGGACAGCACACCGCCATCGAAGCCATGTGCCTCTATGCGCTGCTGCCGATCCTGCGGAACGCGCTTACCGGCCTGACCGGCGTCGACCCGGCGGTGCGCGAGTCCGCCATCGCCATGGGTATGACGTCCAGCCAGATCCTGCGCCAGGTTGAACTGCCACTGGCAGCTCCCTCCATCATGGCCGGCGTCCGCATCGCAACTGTCTCGACAATCGGGACGGCCACTATCGCGGCCGCAATCGGCGGCGGCGGGCTGGGCACGTTCATCTTTCGCGGGATCGCCATGGTCGACAGCCATACTATCCTGGCAGGAGCAGTGCCCGCGGCCATTTTGGCCATTGCCGCGGACGAGGTACTCGAATGGATCGAACGAAGACTCGCCCCGGCCTGATTGCTCTCCTCGCGGCCTCGCTATGCGCGGCATCGTGTTCGTCACCGTCGGCTATTGTCGTGGGCTCGAAGAACCTCACCGAACAGGTGGTCCTGGGCGAAATCCTGGCGCAACAAATCGAGCGTCGCCTGCATGTGAAGGTCGGCCGCAAACTGAATCTCGGCGGCACCCTGGTGGCGCAGCAGGCGCTGCTGAATGGCGAAATCGATCTCTACCCGGAGTACACCGGCACCGCGCTTACAGCCGTTTTGAAGCAGAAGCCATTGCAGGATCCCGCCGCCGCTTTCAATCAGGTGCGCGCCGCCTACAAATCGCAATGGAAGCTCGATTGGCTCGACCCGCTGGGATTCGACAACACCTTCGCGATGATCGTGAGTGGTTCGGAGGCGCGGACAAATCACCTGGCGACGCTCTCCGACGCGGCCGCCGCGCATCCCTGGCATCTCGGAGTAGGCTACGAATTCGCCAGCCGCCCGGATGGCTTGGACGGTCTGCTTGCGACGTACCACATCCGTATGGCAGCCGCGCCCGCGACCATGGATTTGGGCCTTCTCTACCAGGCCCTCCACAGCGGCCAGGCCAACATGATCGCGGCGAGCGCGACCGATGGTCAGATCTCAATCATGGACGTGAAGGTGTTGCAGGACGACAAACATTACTTCCCGCCGTATCAGTGCGCGATCATCGTGCGCCAGGCTGCGGAAGCCAAGCTGCCTGGCCTGCGCGCCGCACTCGATGAACTTTCTGGCAGAATCACCGACGACAAGATACGGCGGCTAAACTACGAAGTCGATGTCGGCCACGGGTCGGAGCGCAAAGTGGCGGCAGAGTTTTTGGATGGGCTCGGTGGTTCGCAGCCGGTGATCCATTGATTGCAGCAGACATCTAGGCCCGTAACTTGTCGCCAGGAGCCGTCTTGGTCGACGAATTTCCATTTGCGATCGGCGTTCATCTTGCGTTCATCTGCGGCCTATCTAGCCTGCATTTCTCACACACCTTCTGCTCCGGCGCGCGATAAGGCTGTGCCTACTTCGTTGCGCTCGCTCAGCGTGCTCGACGTACTGTTCAAGTACGCCTCCGCGCGCCGACCTTCGCGCGCCTCGTATCCACGGCCTTCTCACGCGCCTCGCGACGAACCTGTGTGAGAAATGCAGGCTAGGTTTTGGTATGTGAGGTTAAGCAAGCAAGTAATTGTAGGCCGCAGATAAACGCTGATGAACGCCGATCGCAAATGCAGGCCTCTTTATCTCGCCGGCGCCTAACACGCTCCGCGCCAGTCGGGCGCTATACTCGCCTCAGGAGTCCAACCAACATGAAAAAAATTGTTAACTACGCTCTGGTCGCGGGCATGGTGATTGCCGCCGCACTTGGCCAGACGCAAGGCATCGATAAGAAAAAGCTAATGAGCAAGAACGACCAGAGTCCCGGCTCGGAGACCTCTGTGTCGATTAACGATAAACAGATCTGGATTTACTATCACGCGCCGTCCGTCAGAGGCCGCAAGGTCTTCGGCGCTGCCGATTCGCTTCAGCCGGAAGACAGCGTCTGGCGTTTAGGCGCGGATTTTGCTACGGTCCTGCACACCGATGCCGACCTGGACCTGCACGGTCTCAATGTTCCGCACGGCGAGTACAGCCTCTACGTATTTCTCGACAAGGGCAAGTGGCAACTTATCGTAAACAAGAAGACCGGCCAGTGGGGCGTCAATAACGATAACAGCACCACCGACACGCCGGGCGATGAGCTTGGACGTACCGCTATGACGATGTCGAAGGCTCCCAGCCCAGTCGAAACCCTCAAAATCTCGCTTGCGAAGGGCGCCGGGAATCGTGGGACCCTCACGGCTGCTTGGGAAAATGTCTCTGCCTCCCTACCCTTCACCGTAAAATAGTTATCCTCAGAACCGGCAAGTCCGCGCTGCGCCCGCGAGTTTCCCCAGAGCTCGCGGGCGCGCTCCAACCGCTGTATCCTGAACGTAAACATGAAAACCCCAGTCTTCGCGTTGGCCGGCGTTTTGGCCTTCGCGTCCTACACCCCTGCTGACGAGTTCGCTATCAACCCTCAGATCCGCAAAATTGTCGACGAAGTTTCCGAAACCCGCATCAAAAACACAATCGAACATTTGACGACCTTCAAGACGCGGCATCTGCTGTCGCCCGCCAACATGCCCAATTACGGCATCGGAGCCGCGCGCCAGTGGATTCTCGACGAGATGAAAAGCTACAGCCCGCGCCTGCAGGTCCGCTTCGATAAGTGGCATCTGAAAGCTAATGGACAGCGCATTTTCAAAGACGTCGATTTGTATAACGTCGTAGCTGTGCTGCCCGGCAAAACTATGCCGGAAACTGAAATCATCGTGAGCGGCCACTACGACACCATCAATCTCGGCCGTCCTCAACGTGGCGCTGCCGCGGGACCTGGCGGAGCCGAAGCTCCCGCCGCCGGCGGCGAACGTCCCGCCCAAAACAACAACTGGGAGGCGAACGCCGAGTTGCCGGCGCCCGGCGCATGCGATGACGCCAGCGGCGTAGCGGCTGCCATGGAGCTCGCGCGCGTGATGAGTCAGTATGAGTTCGACAAAACACTGGTGTTCATCGCCTTCGCCGGCGAAGAGCAGGGCCTGGTCGGCAGCACGCTCGAAGCCGAAAAGATGAAGGCCGACAAGGTGGACATCGAGGCCGTCCTTAACAACGACATCATCGGCACTGACGTCAGCGGCAACGGCCGCAGCGACTCGAGCAGCGTCGCCATATACAGCGACGAAGTGATGGATTCGCCCGCGCAAAGCCTTGCCCGCTACGTCAAGCTGATGGGTGAACGCTACATGCCCTCCATGCGCGTCGATATTCAGTTCATGCAGGATCGCCTGGGCCGTGGCGGCGACCATACGCCGTTCCAGCAGCAAGGTTTCGCCGCGGTGCGCGTCTCGACGCCCAACGAAATCTACGCCAACCAACACCACGAAACCGACACGCTCGACAATATGTCCGTTCCGTATACCACGCGCGTCGCCAAGATCAACGCGGCCGCTATGGCATCGCTCGGACTCTCGCCGAAAGCCCCCGCAGTTGCTCGTCTGCCCGGCGCGGGTCGAGGCAACGGAGCCGGACGCGGCGCAACCACTCCATCCAACGCCGCTGGACCCAGCGCCAACAACGCCACCGCCACTCCCGGACGCGGCGGACGCGCCGGCAACACCGGAGCAGCCGCAGCAGCCCGTGGTCCTCTGCCAATGGTGACGCGCGGCGGTGGTTACGACGCCGTTCTGCAATGGCGTCCCGCAGGCAATGAAGCTTCCATTCAAGGCTACTCGGTGGTCATGCGACCCACCACTGCACCGCTATGGGAACACGAAATCTACGTCGGCAAGGTGAATACTTATACGCTAAAAGACGTTTCGGTTGACGACGTTCGCTTCGGCGTTAAGGCCATTGGCAACGACGGCACGGAGAGCGTCGTCTCCGCGTACGTCTATCCGGAGCGGGCCAAAACAACCTACGACGCGACGTTTTTCCAGTAAACAGCGGGTTCGCGCATCCGCATCGAGCACGCACTTTTGGGAGTCACGATATGAAAGATCTGGAGCACCAACTCGCCGTCCCCTCGGGCAAGCATTACAAGCTGTCGTCGGTGGACCCGGCCCACACCTTCGGGATTGAGAAAGCACAAGCCGTGCAGAAGCTGGACAGTATTCGCGAGCGGCTAGGAGCGCTGCAATACATGCTCTATGCGGAAGGCCGCCGCTCGCTGCTGGTGGTGCTCCAAGGTATCGACGCCGGAGGCAAAGACGGCTCGATCAAGCACGTCATGACCGGCATGAACCCCCAAGGGGTCGCCGTCACCGCGTTCAAACAGCCGGAAGGTCCCGAGCGGCGTCACGATTACCTTTGGCGCGTGCACAATGCTGTGCCCGAATACGGCAAAATCGGCATTTTCAACCGGTCGCACTACGAAGACGTGCTGGTGGTACGCGTTCACGACCTTGTTCCCAAGGCGGTGTGGTCCAAGCGTTACCAGCAGATCAACGATTTCGAGCGCATGCTGACCGAAAACAGCGTCACGATCGTGAAGTTCCTTCTGTACATATCCAAGGAGGAGCAGGCGCGCCGTTTTCGCGCCCGGATCGAAGACAAATCCAAGAACTGGAAGTTCTCCGAAGCCGATCTGCGCGAACGCGGCTTTTGGGACCAGTATATCGATGCGTTTAACGATGCGTTACGCAAGTGCAACACTCCGGAAGCGCCCTGGTATGTAATCCCCGCGGACAAGAAATGGTTTCGAAACTACGCCATCGCTCACATCTTGGTCGAGACGCTTAAGTCCATGAAATTGCAGATGCCCAAACCAGAGGCGGATCTCTCCCACATCGAATTCGAATGAATTAACTGCAATTAACTATCATTAATTCAAGTACTATTACGAATATGGTCGAAAACACGTAAGGCTGCGATAGAATACAGTCTATGCGTTGGGCCCGACATGCGTGTTAGCCGCAAACCCGCGCTTAGGATTTACTAGGTATATGCGAATCGCGATCTATTCCACCCTCCCCACGCTCTTTCTTTGCCTCTCCGGGTGGGCGGTAGCGCAGGATCAGCAAACCAAACCCCCTACGGGTTCGACCGGCGATCTGACCAATCCCGCCACCATGTCGAACGACAAAGTCGATCCCACTTCCAAAACCCCGGTCGTCGGCTCTGCCATAGACAGTAACTATCAGATCGGTCCCGAAGATGTGATCAGCATCTGGGTGTATCAGCAGCCGAGCATGATCAATCAGTGGGTAGTTCGTACGGACGGCATGATCACGGTGCCGCTCATCGGCGAAATCAAGGTCGGCGGTCTCACTACCACGCAGGTGGAGGCGCTCGTTACCCAGAAGCTGAAGGCGGGCGAAATCATCATCGACCCGAACGTCACCGTCAACGTGACGCAGGTGCACAGCAAAAAAGTTTATATTTCTGGCGACGGCATCACGCACCCGGGCGTGTACGACCTGGTGGTACCGACGCATGTCTCCGAACTTATCGCCTTGATGGGCGGGTTTCGCGAATTTGCCAATCAGAAGAACATCCGCATCATCCGTATGGGTCCAAACGGCAAGGTCACGCAATTCAAGTACAACCACAAAGAGGTCAGCCACGGCAAACATCTGGAGCAAAACATTCTGCTTCAGCCCGGCGACCAGGTCTACGTCGACTAGCAGCCCCCACCGGCTCTCGTAGTGAGGTTTTAAGAAGCAAATATGGCCCTTCCACAAAGTTTTGTGAGCGTTTCACGGCGTCCGCCAGACATCGAAGACTACATCGACATGTTGCGGCGCTACCGCTCATGGATCATCGGTCCGATGTTCCTGGGGCTGGTCTGCTCCACTGTCATCGCGTTCCTGTGGCCGGATACGTTTGTGTCCACGGCCATGATGAGGATTTCTCCGCAACAGGTATCCGAACGGCTTGTCCCTGCCGAATTCACCGCCCAAATGATGGATCAGATCAATGAGATGGAGCAGGAGATCCTCAGCCGCACCACGCTCGAGGCCATCATCACCGATCCGTCGCTCAATCTCTACAAGCGCGAACAAGGCCAGAAACCGATGGAAGATATCGTCGCCGACATGCGCAAGGATATCGCCATCAAAGCGGTTTCGACATCGACATCCAGCAACTCGGATAACCGGCAACTGGCTACCGCCTTTTCGATTGCGTTCACCTACCAGGATCGCTACAAGGCGCAGGCCGTGGTGCGCAACCTGGTTTCGAAGTTCATGGATCAGAATCATCAGGTCCGGAAAAAGACCGCGCAACTAACGGCCAACTTCCTCGACAGCGAAGTGAAGCAGGCGCAGGACAGGCTCACCAAGCTTGAGGAAGAGATCGCCAAGTTCAAGACGGAGAACAACGGCAAACTGCCGGAAGAGGTCACCTCCAATAGCACCATGCTGAATAATCTGCTGATGCAGCAGAGCCAGTATCGGCAGCAGATCCAGAACGCGATCGATCGCAAGAATCTGCTGGACTCGAATCTGAACGGGCAGTTGAATCAACTCCAGTATTACAAGGACAACTCGGAAGAGACGCTCACGCCGGAACAATCGGCGCAGGTTCAGGTGCAGAATCAGGAACTTGCCAGCGCCACCGCGCGCGTACAGGGTCTGACGGAACAACTGGCTGGGGTCAGGCAGACCTTAGGCGCCAAGAACCCGGAAGTCCGGCGCATCGAAGCGCAAATCAAGGCGGCGCAGGAACACAAGGATCGTTTGGAGAAGGACCAGCAACAGAAAGACGCTGCAACTGCAGCTCCGAACCAGACAGCCGGGGCGCCGGCCGACAAGAAGATCCGCAATAAAAACGCCGAAGTTCAGGTAATCAATGTTCAGCAGCAGATCGATCAGACGCGCACCTTGATCGCCGAAGCGGAGGCAAACATCAAGGCGCTGCAGAACGATCGCGAAAACATCAACAAGCAGATCGCGATGTATCAGGGGCGCATCGAAGCCGCGCCGCTCAACGAACGCCGTTGGGGAGAGCTCAACCGCGATCACCTGCTGGCGCAGCAGGACTACGACGAAAAGGTGAAGAAGCGCCAGATGGCCGATACCGCCCAAAACCTGGAAGAGCACCAGGCCGGCGCATCTCTGGAACTCCTCGATCAACCGAGCGACCCGCAACAGCCCACCGAGCCCAAGCGCGCCGAATGGGCCGCGGTCGGCACCGGTCTGGGTCTGCTGTTAGGCGTCGTGCTGGCAGGGGCGAAGGAAATGAAGAATACGTCTTTGAAGAACCTTAAAGACGTTCGCGCCTATACCAATCTGCCCGTTTTGAGCAGCATTCCACTGCTGGAAAATGCTCTGCTGGTTCGCCGTAAGCGCCGCCTCTTCTGGCTCGCCTGGTCGGGAACTTTCATCTTGGGAACATTGGCAGTGTTGATCTCTGTCTATTACTATTACTCCGGCCAGAAGTGAGGGAAGTCAGATGAGTCGCGTACATGATGCATTGCGCCGCGCCGAGCAGGGCGGTTATCCGTTACCAGAAGAAGCGCCGGCGCCCGAGCCGGACCACTCGCTGGAACTGCTCCCGCCCGGAGCAAGCGGAAACGCAACGACCGGCTTTTCGGCTCCGCCGCCGGTTTCAGTGCCTGGCGGAATCAACGGCGCGCTGACGAGCCACGCGGCCGGCGCTATACGGCTTAACCTGCATCCTTCGATGCTTGAGGAAGTGGCTGTTACCCCCTTTCAGCCCGCGCCGGAATCGCACCTCCTCGACCTCAATAACTCGCACGAAACGCCCGCGGAAGAGTTCCGCACACTGCGTACGCGCATGAATCACCTGCAGACGATTCAGCCGCTGCACACGATCGTGGTTACGAGCCCGTCGCCCGCTGAGGGCAAGACGTTCTCGGCCGTAAACTTCGCGCTGGCGGAATCGCATCTGGCCGAAAGCTCTGTGTTGCTAGGCGACTTCGACCTCCGCCGCCCCATCGTTCACAATCTGTTCCAGGTGGATCGCTCGCCAGGCCTTTCCGACTACCTCACCGGCCAGTGCACGTTCGCGCAGGCCCTGCGCAAAGTTGAGGGTATGAATCTATACCTTTTACCTGCCGGGACCCCGGTTAAAAACCCTTTGGAACTGCTGAACACGCGCCAGTGCAAGGCCCTGTTCGAGGAACTTCCCCGCTGCTTCAACTGGGCGATCTTCGATACTCCGCCGCTGCTCTTCTCGGCCGACGCCAATCTGCTTTCCACGCTGGCTGACGGAACGATTCTGGTGGTCAAGATCGGCTCCACCACGTTCGACAACGTCACCCGCGCCATACAGTCGCTGTGTGAAAATAACGTGCTGGGCATTGTCGCCAACGGAGCCCGGGCTTCCGAGCTTTACAGCAAATACACGTATTACTATTCAAAAGCAGAGTAGTCTCACTGGCTCTCACGAAAAGCGCGGCCCCTGCCCTACGTTCGCTAGACCGAAAACCGCAACATGGAAGAGTTCATGCGGCTGGCAATGCGAGTTAGCAGGTTCGGCCTTCGGCCAATAGTCCGCTCGGCTATCGGCTTCCCGCTGACATGCGTGCTCTCGCAGCCGCTGCAAAGTTGGAAGCTGCCCCTGATAGCGATCGCTAAAGCTGATGGCTGAGAAACTATTTCTTTCCCCGCCACGTTAAGCCATGTTAAGAGCGTGCGTTTCCAAGCACATCGGGCGATAATAAGTACACAATGGTTTTTCAGGAGACCACGACGCGGCTTCCGCGAGCCGTTGTCGGGAAGCCTCTTGGGGCTACCTCCAACGGGGACGCGGGTGTTATACCCGATCTCTGCTTTGCCTTTGTTCCTCAGCAAGTTGTAACCTTCACTAACCCAACTGCGCCTATACGTTCGGAGCGAGTGGCGTTTCCCTATGTTCGAACCCTGTGTGGTGCGGCATAGATGTTGGTCGATTTCGAGATCATCAAGCGCGCCCAAAAGGGCGATAGCGTGGCGTTCAACGAAATCGTTCTGGCGTACCGGAAGCGCATCCTCGGGCAGATCAGTCATCTGATTGCCCGTACAGAAGATGTCGAGGACGTCGCACAGGAAGTTTTTGTGCGGATGTATTATTCTCTCGATCAGCTCCGCGAGGCTGAAGTGTTCGAGCCTTGGCTGTATAAGTTGACGAAGAACGCCGCCTACGATTATTTGCGGAAGCAGAAGCGGCGCCAGGAGTTCCGGATGTCCGACCTGTCTGAGCAACAGGTCACCATGGCCGATGCCATGGCAGGCGGCAAAGCGGAACAGGACGACCAGTACCACAAAAAGATCCGCGAATCGGTCGACGCGTTGTTGGGTTCAGTATCTGAGGCTGATCGGATCTTGTTGATGATGAAGGAAGTTGAAGGCCTTTCGTTGAAAGAACTTGAAAAGATCTACAAAGTCAACGAGAATGCTCTTAAGGTTCGGCTTTTCCGGGCCCGCCAACGGGTTCTGAAGGCCTTCGGAGCAGGCGAAAGATCTTAGCCAAACGAACCCGGGAGTATCCCGGCGAGGGAAAAAGGAATGACCCCGATGCGCGGCAATAACGAAGAAAAGCTGGACGCCCTGTTCCGGGCGTTCGCTGCATGTCCCACTCCGGATCCCAGCGCGAATTTCATGCCGGCACTGTGGCAGAAAATCGAGGCACGTCAAAGCTTCACGTTCTCCTTCCGCCGTATGGCCAATGCGTTTGCCGCCGCCGCGGTGGCGCTGACCGTCGCATTGAGCGTTTACATGTACGTTCCGCACACGCCGGCCATGCCCAGCCAGACATATATGGACGTCCTTGCCGACGCTCATCCGCTGGTTGCGCCGGAACTTCTAAGTCCCGCGCGCCTCGAATTCGAAACCGGCAAGTGAGCCGAAGGTAATGCCTAGATCCAAAGCGTCAGCATTCCTGTCCGTTCTACTTGTGTTTGCGAGCGGCCTGGCCATGGGTGCAGTGGGATACCGTCTCTACGCGGTAAGAAGCGTCGCCAGCCCTCTCGCGGCTCCGCCTCGCAGATCGCCAGACGAAGTCCGCAACATGCTGGTCAACAGTATGAAGGAGAAGGTGAATCTGGATGACGCTCAAGTGGCGGCGGTTCAAAGGGTTTATCAGGACCAGCATGAGGGTTTTGACAAAGTTAACAAGAACTACCAGGAACTGATCGACAAAGCTCACGGCGAATCGGCCCGCGAGCGCGACCGGATTCATCAGGGAGCCTTAGCGCAGATAAAGGCATTACTCCGGCCGGAGCAGGTTCCGCTGTATGAGAAATGGCGGGCGGATTTGGCTGCACGGGATGCCGAACGGAAAAAGCAAAAGAAGCAGCAGCACGACCGCGACGGCCGCCCAGATGGAAGACAGTTTCCGCCGCCGCCGCGGCCCTGAACGTTACTGATCTTGAGTTAAAAAGGGCGGATGCCAGCGGCGTCCGCCCTTTTCGCTTTTAAATCACTTGCGACTTGAACTTCCCGCAGTTTGGGATTGCGGGCTCGTCGTGCTTCCTACCTGCGTTGAGGATTGAGCACTGCCGGACTTCACGGTTTCATGTTCCTGCTGGCCGGCATGATTGCCGGTGCGCAACTGGTTGTGAACTTCGCGCACGCCCGAAATGCCCTCGATAAGGTCCTCCACCATCCTCTTGCTCTGCCGGTCCTCGACGGTTCCGGTGATCGTCACCTCCCCATTCTTCACCTGAATGTCGATTTCCGTGGCGTCGACGTGCGGATGGTCCGTCAGCCGCTCGTTGGCATCTTCCCGGATCCGTTCGTCGGAGCGCTGCCAGTTCTTCGGTCCCCGGCCGGAATGACGGCCGGAGCCGCCCAAGCCGCCTGAATAGGAACCCATGCCGCCGCCGTATCCACCGCTCGGCATTCCGGTTCCGGACCAGCCGCCGCTGTGGCCGCCCGACATCCCGCCCATCTGGTTGTGCTGCCCTTCGCTATAACCGGTCGCCCGGCCGCCATATTCGCCGACATACATGCCGCCGAATTGCGAGCTTTCCAGGTTTCCGCCGCGATACTGGCCGCCTAAATATTGATTGCCGTGCTCTTCGCGCCGGCCTTCGGAATCGTCCCGGCGATTTCCTTGCTCTTCCCGCCGTTCGTAGCTTGGACGGTTGCCGTACGTGCCCCAACTACCTTGTCTACCCCAGTCGCCGCGGTGCCCAAAATCGGCATTGCGGGACGCACCAGAGTATTCGCCGCGATCACGCCGGTTTTCATCTTGGAAATCGCGTTGATAATCGCGGTTGCGGTCTTCATAGCGCGGGAAATTTCCGCGGCCCTCGCGTTCACCTTCGGCGCGACCGCCCTCGTTTTCCCACCGATTAGCGTCATAGCCCCGGGGGTTGGCTTCGTAGCCTCTGGTCTCCCGGTTTCGCCCGTAATCCATGCGAGAACCGCCTCGTTCCCGATCCATTTCCTGTTCCCGATCGCGGTTTCTGTCCCAATCGTTACGCTCTGCCATGTTGCCTCCTTACATACAGTTACGGCCAAACTGGGGCCGCTTCCAAACACCATGCTAGGCCCGTTCCGGCAAATCCGGCAAGACACGGAAGACCGCCATTGTGCACGTAAATCCTGTTAGTAAATGTGAATCCATGCGCCAGAATCGAAAGAGCTATTTGACTTCACTGTGATTTCAGTTCACTCTATACCTTAGAAAGGCGTAATCCCATGAAGCCCCTAGGGCTATGCTGCCTAGTTGTAACGGTTTTAGCTGCTACTGTTCCTTCCTTCGCGCAACAAGTCATTTCTGCTAAATCTGGACTCTTGAATTATTCCGAAGGCGACGTCACAATTGACGCCGCTCCGGTCGATTTATCTGGCGTTCATTTCTCTGAAGTGAAAGAAAATTCCGTTGTCAAAACAACGGACGGTCGCGCGGAAATGCTGCTCACCCCCGGCGTTGTGCTGCGCCTGGGCGAGAACAGCTCTCTGCGAATGGTCCGTAACCGCCTCATCGACACGCGACTTGAACTTCTCACCGGGTCGGCGGTCGTGGAAGCAGATCAAATCGCGAAAGACACCAGCGTCACCATCGTCTGCAAAGACGCAACCGTGACGCTGCCAAAAGCTGGTCTGTATCGCTTCGATACCGAACCGGCGCAGATGAAAGTTTATAAGGGTGACGCCGACGTCGAAATGGCCGGAAACACGACTTCCGTTTCTAGCGGACACCTGACATCTCTCACCGGCGATAAAACGCTGGTCGCAAAGTTCGATGCCGATAACACCGACCCGCTCGATCGTTGGAGCCACCGCCGCGGCAGTTATCTCGCGATGGCGAACACTTCGGCGGCCAACGGTCTGATGGTTGGATCCGGCTATGGCGCGGGCTACCCCGGTTGGGGCATGAACGGCTGCAGTTCCGCCTGGGCGTGGAACACTTACTACAGCATGATGACCTACATGCCCTGTTCTGGAAGCTTTTACAGCCCGTACGGCTACCGCTTCTGGAGCCCGTGGGCCATCTATGGATACAACGGATACGCGCCGGGAATCTGGGGCGGCGGGGCTTCGCGCACCGGTGTTTCGGGTTCTGGCTCTGCATCGCTGGCCCGTCCAGCAGCGACCGCCAGCAATCGCGCGAACTCTCCTGCCGCGCAAGTCGGTTCGTCACGCGCAACCTTTGGTAACAACGGAAACATGGGACGGGTTGGCGCGGTGGCTCCCGCAATGGCCTCCAGCAACGGTGGCTTTGCCGGGGGTAGCGGCGCTTCCTCGGGCGGCGGTGGCGGCGGATTCGCCGGTGGTAGCCGTGGAGTAAGCGCGGGCGCCGGCGGTGGCGGCGGCGGAGCTGCACGCGCGGGTGGCGGTGGCGGTGGCGGCGGCAGCCGCGGCAAATAAACGCAGCGTTAACAGTTCGATCTCAAAAAGGGGCAGACTTCGGTCTGCCTCTTTTTCTTTCTCAAGCGCCTCATTTCCTTTTCAGTCTTTTTAATTTGTTTCGCATTGAGTAACAACACCGCCGCCAAATAATGAAACAGTCCCGCCGTAAGCTTACATTGGGATGAACAAGACGCTCAATAGCCGCACCTTGTCGCGGTGTGTTCAAGCCATCACCGTTTTGATCTGCAAAACTCGAAACCCGTGTCTGGATTCGCTGGCGACGGCATCCGATACCCACTAACATCACCCGCAGGATCACTCTCGCAAACAGCTTCTCGTCAGGGGGGTTTTATCACTATGCATCGCCTTGTCGCGATCGGTTTTCTCTTCGCGTCCGTCCTGTTCGCTCAGACTAACCGCGGCAGTATCACGGGAACGGTTACAGACCCAACCGGCGCTCTGGTGCCCGGTGCGCAAGTCTCGGTAACCAATCTTGGGACCAACGAAGCGCGGCACGCAACCACGGCGAATAACGGCGTCTTTACCGTCGCAGGTCTTGAACCGGTCGAATACCGCATCGAAGTCTCTGCGCAAGGCTTTAAGAAGGAAGTCGTAGATCACATCAAGGTGGATACCGCGTCCATTTCGTCGGTCAACGTTCACCTCGAAACAGGTTCTGTGGACACGAAGGTCACGGTCGAAGCCTCGTCCGTAGGGATCGACACGACGTCCGGAACTCTCAGCGCGACCGTCACGCAGCGGCAGATTGAAGACGCGCCGCTGCTAAATCGCAGCGTGCTCGACCTGGCGCTGACGCTTCCGAACGTGGCGGGTGACGCCGGCAGCGAAGACCCCACGATCACCGCCGGTACTCCCTGCCCGGGCTGCAATCTGGTCGTGGGCGGCGGCCGCCCCATGAGCACGATGCTGATGGCGGACGGCACTAACAACACCGGCGTCTCCTTCGCACGCACGATCGTCAGTTTCACGCCGGAGACGGTGCAGGAGTTCACGATCCAAAGCTCGGCATTCTCCGCGGAGTATGGAAGCACTGGCGGCGGCGTCATCAATGCCACTACTAAAGCCGGCACTAACGGTTTTCACGGCACTGCGCTCTGGTACAACCGCAACCCCAACGCGGCGGCCGCGCCCTTTACGCTCGCGAGTTCCAACCGGCCCCAACCCACGCTGAAGTACAACCAGTTCTCGCTCGCCGCCGGTGGACCCGTCTACATTCCGAAGGTTTATAACGGCAAAAACAAGACGTTCTGGTTCGCCGCCATTGAACCGCAATACCGCCGCGACCATCTGGATCAATACGGCCTCCTGCCCACGCCTGGAATGCTGAACGGCGATTTCAGCGGCCTCGTCAACACCAACAGCGGCTGGCTGCCGCAATCGGTTGTGAATCAGTTTCAGTCGATCGCGCCCAATGCGGTGGCAGCCGTCAACGGCGATAGCAACATCTACGACATCTACAATTTGGTCAACGGTAACCAACTGCAGGCCGCCACGCTGGCCACGGGACAAACATCCTTCGCGCCCTTCCCCGGAAACGTGATTCCGCAAAATATGCTGGATTCCACGGCGCTCAAATCCGAGCAGTACGTGGCTCCCGCCGGCCCCTACTTCTTGAATAGCAACGGCCTGATTTCGAATATCAACGCGCCGCGCATTCTGCAGCAGGATGAAAAGCGCTACACGGTCCGCATCGACGAAAATATCAGCGACCGGAACCATCTCTACGGACGCTACAGCGCTACCCCGATTGTGAAGGTGCAAGGCACGCCCGTTAGCCCCACCAACAACGGCGCGCAATATAGCTGGGGCCAGCAGGCCATGATCAGCGACACGCACACGTTCACGCCCACGCTGATCAACGATCTGCGCCTGAACTACACGCGCGGACGCTTCAGCAACACCATTGATCCCCAGTACGATCCCTCTACGGGTCAGAATCTGAACACCCTGCTCGGCCTGCCCAGCATCACCAAGGGCGGTCTGCCTACATTCGCCTCGCTGTTCCCCGGATCGTCGCTCGGCGGCGGCGGCAGCACAGCCACTGGGTTCGGCGGCGCAGGCTCTACCAACGTCGACGACCGCGAAGAGCGCTACGCGATCACCGACATCATGTATAAGACCATCGGCGCGCACAGCATCAAGTTCGGCGGCGACGTGTCCAAGGCCTTCCAGAACGTGATCCCGCTCTACGGCGCCTTCGGCGGCGTCTACACCTTCGCGGCCACCCAAACCAACTCCACCGGCACGACCACGGGTACCGGCGGCTCCGTCTTCGCCAGTTTCCTGCTGGGGGTGCCGAGCACCAACGTGGTGATGCGCAACGTGGAGGTGCCGTACTACTACCGCTGGAAGTCCGGCGATGTGTTTTTCCAGGACGATTGGCACATCAAATCGAACCTGACGCTGAACCTGGGCGTGCGCTGGACGCTCGAAATGCCCCGCACCGAAAAATATAATCACCAGGGCGTCTTCCGCCCGGATCTTGCTACAACACAGAACCTCTCCGCGCCTCTGACGCTCGCGGATGGCGAAGTGCTCACCTCGGCGACAACCGCGCCATTCCAGTTCTCCGGTATCGGCGGAAATTCGCCCTATCTCACCCCGCCTCAATACACCGATTTCGAGCCTCGCTTTGGGTTCGCGTACGCTCCCGGCGGCTTCTTCGCCGAACACCACATCGTGTTGCGCGGCGGCTGGGGGATGTCCCACGCGCCGATCAGCGGCTTCACGCAACTCCCTCAGCCCGATTTTGGCGCCACCGCGAATTTCACGCCTACCGCGCCTTCTGCCACCGCGAATCCGAATAACGTGATGCGCCTCGGCGAGAACCCGCCGTTGCTCACACCCACCAGCGTGAGCGGTCAGATCTACGGTCCGCAAGGTCCGCCCTCAAATGGACTCAGCTTTGCGAACGCGCTCTACTACCAGCAATCGTTCGGCGGCTTTGCGATTTCGCAGAACTATCACACGCCTTACGTGAATAACTGGAACGCCACCATGTCCTGGCAGGTCAACCGAGACACAACCGTAGAGTTCGCCTATAGCGGCTCCATGGGCATCCACCTCTTCATGGGCCAGGAAGACTTGAATCCGAAGGACTCCAACAATATCTCCGCCGAACTGGCTCAAAACGTCAACACCACCGGCACCATCAACGACCCCCTGGGCCGCGTCAATCCCATCACCGGCAAGGTACTCACCATTCAGAACGGAACGCTCGGCAGTCCCTACCTCGGCTACTCGAGCCTGTACCTTTGGTTCGACGCCGCCGGCAACAGCATACGCCATGCGGGCTACGTTAACGTGGTGCGCCGCGTGGCGCGCGGCCTTACGTTCACGGCAAACTACACGCTTTCGAAATCGATCGACGACGCGTCCAGCGCCGGCGGCGACAAGAATGTCCTGACGGCGGTCAATGGCCAGGTCGGCGGACAAGTGGTCTTCGGCGGCACGCGCGCGGCCGATCGGGGCGTATCCACTTACGACCAGCGCCACGTCATTCACGGCTCCACGATTTACGACTTGCCCTTCGGCCGCAGCCAACGCTTCGGCGCCAACATGCCGCGCTGGGCGAACTATATCGTGGGCGGCTGGACAACGACCGAACTGGTGCGCATCAACAGCGGCTTTCCCTATGTTCCTTATATTGGCGACACCAACCAGTTGGGCGACCTGACGCACAGCGTACGTCCCGACATCCTGACCGGCGTGCCGCTGAAGAATCCGCTGTACAGCAATAACTGCCCGATCGGCGCCAACTGCCAGCCATACGTGAATCCTTCCGCGTTCTTGCGGCCACCGCTGGGCGCACTGGGCAACGCGCCACGCACGCTCGATGGCCTGCGTGGCCCATGGAATACCTTCATCGACGCCTCGGTGCAGAAGACCATCAACCTCGACGAGAGCGGCAAGCGCCGGCTGCAGATTCGCGTCGACGCCCTGAACGTCTTCAACCACCCGACCTTCGCTTTCACTCCCGACAATGGGGGCGGCAGCGACTTCATGGGCAGCGCGCCCAGCACCGCCACCCTGACAACCGCGGCCTACAATACCTGGGCGACGGCGAACGGACAGCCGCTCTACGCCACCACGGCCGGCGCGGCCATTTACAACGGCATCGTGAACATGATCAACGCCCAGAAGACCGCCGGCGGCGCGCTACCGGCGAACTTCTACAGCGTGCCATTGCCTGCGAACTTCTACGGCACTGCCGCAAACTCATATAACATCACCACGCTGCAAGGCTACAAAAATTATCAACTGCGCAATTCGTACAGTACGACCTTCGGCTCGCTTTATAACAACAACACGCCGCGGTATCTGCAGTTCGGGATCAAATTTTATTGGTAGGAAGCGCGCGTTGGCTGCCGAGGATTGCGAGGAGCACGCGCTAACCGGTGAACGCGCAGGTTATAAAAACTCCACGCCGATTGCGCTTGATTTGCACCGCGAAGTTCTAGGCCGATTTTCGATCCGTTCCCGCGCTCTTCGGGAACTTATGCCGCGTTCGAAGTGCCGGAACATCAGTGATCCGATTCACTTGGCGGCATACGGAAACCGAAGACCCCGGAACGCCGCTCGATTGGCGGGCGGTGGCTCGCATTGCAGCGACTCTCTTCCTGAATCTGCCATTTTGGATCAACAAGGGAGCGCTATCTTAATGGACCTGCCGCTCCCGCTCTATGTTGCGATCGTGGAAACGGGGTCGTTTCTCCTGACTTTCGTATTCTTTTGGGGCCTGCACTGGCTACGCAATCCTCACGACGTAGTCTCTTCCGTCTGATCGAAAACTCGTTCGGCACGGCGCCTGCGATAGTGCTGCGACCAAGTTACCTGCTGTTCCTCGCTCTTTGAGTGGCGGCAGGCATCGTCGCGCCGGTAATCCGAATGTTGCTCGCTCTGCACTACGAGTCAAAGTCACAGCTGATCATGGTCGTGGTGTGCCTTCTTAGTCGTCACAGGCAGAACCAGCTTTGTAACCGAAGCCAAGCTGGCAATTTTCTCAAATAAGCTGGCTGTCGCGATCCTGTTAGCTGCGATGTTACGCGTCCGTGCCGGTTGGCTTGCGGCCCCAGATGGATTCACCTCAGAGCTTCCGGCCGGCGACCTTTCGATTCAACTGGCCCCGACGCTACCGCGGATTCTGCAGGGCTTCTCATCAATGTCACTGGAACTTGCGCCTCTGATGCTTGTGGCTAGCGATTTCGCAGGCCGTATCGAGACCCGCAAACAGCTGGCGCTCACCTCGCTTGCCGACTTGTGCGGACCGCTGTTCGCAACCAGGATATTCACAGACATGGTAAGCGTGGCGACGTATCATTCGCGAATGTACGGGCCACCTCGCATGGTTTTCGCGAGCATCCCGGTCTTGGGAGCCCTTCGCTTCGGATTCAACCGAATCGCGACAAGCGCGCCCGCTTTTTCAATCGCAAATCTGCTCCGCAGAACGTTATTCGCCGGTCTCGCCGCCGCCGTATTTTGGATCTCGACGGACGCGACGCTTTCCGATGCGCTCAGCGTGTTCAGCACATGCCTTGTCATCACCGCCGCGATCCTAACCGCCGACTTCATAAATGACGCAGAAGGTGACGACGCCAAAGCGTGTCGACTGGATTGCCTTCACCGCCCCTGCTAGCGGCGGCGCGACCGCTCGGTTGGTTCAATTCTTGATGGCCATCGAGGCATGGTGGAATCCATGGCTGTTCCCGGCCTCCTGAGTGGGATTCGCGGTCTGCGCGTCCGGCCGCCTCCTGCAGCGACTAAGTTCCAGGCGGCAGCGGGCGTAGACATCGCCGGGTGTCCTCTCGCCACTCACGAATCCGCCCTTACTCATGTGTACGCAGGCTCGGCCACATCAGGTAACTTCAAAACACGAAGGCTGCGAGCGAAAGATCTATCCGGCGCCGGCACATTTCCTGTACACTATTCCAGCGATTGCGACGAATGAGACGTCGCGTTGCCGCCT
>DATAUH010000575.1:0-6354 GCA_036268375.1 Bryobacteraceae bacterium
AAAGTGCTTCACCGCCCGCCGCCGTCGTTCCAACCGGCGCGTCAGCCGTTCGTGCGCCATCATCAGCGCAACAAATGCCGCAACCGGCGCCAGCACCCACAAAATCGAAAAACCGTTCGACAACGCCAACCAGACGACTACTGCGGCGATGATGAAGATAGCCAGGCGTGCGTATGCGAAACGCGCGTTGCTCGCATCGAGTTCGCTAACCTCACGCCGCCGTTGCTCAAGGCGCGCCGCATAGATTTCGGAAGGATCGTTGGTCACAGGCACTCTCATTCTCTCGCGATTGCGCTCCGAAGCGCGTTCCTCGGCTGTTCCGCGGATAAACTGAGGCCGCACACGCTCCGAGCGCTCACCCGCCAAATTGCTTCGGCAACCTCCCGGGAACTTACCCGACTTACGCAGCCTTTTTACCTTCGTCGTGAAGAATTGATGAGCAAGCGCCTCTAACTCCTATCTTCGAGTCTCCACATGTTATAGTGTTGCCATAATCGCGATTTCCCCGTCACAAGCCAGGAGGAGTTTCTTGTCTATCCGTACATTTTTCCTAACTGTTATCGCTGTAACATGCGCAAATTTGGCTTCCGCGGCCCCCATGCTTCGCCTGACACAGACCACCGTCGGACCAGTCTCCATCGCAGCCGGCGCCACCGCGACGCCGCCCGTTGTTGAGGCTTACAACGCCGGCGATGGCGCGCTCTCGCTTTCGGCGCAATCCTCCGCTACCTGGCTTACCGCCTCCATCGGCTCCCAAGCGTCGTGCAAAACCACCACTGCCGCATCTAGCTGCTTTCCCATCAATATTCAGATCAGCGCGTCCGGGCTCGCGGCTTCCGCTACGCCCTACACCGGCATTGTTACGATTACTTCGCCCAATACGGTTGATGCGCCGCAGACGATCACCGTCACCGCGGCTGTAGGCGGTACGGTGCCCTCCAGCGTTACTCTCTATGTCGCGCCCGGGTCGAAGCAGAGTTCGACGTTCACCTCCAACATCATGCTTGGCGAGAGCATTAAGACTTCTGACGGCGCGCCGTGGCTACACCTGCTTCTGGACGGCAGCGGCAGCTTCCGCTATGTGCTGCCTTATGACATTCAGGTAACTCCCCAAGCAAATCAGACGTCCGGCACTTACACCGGAACGATTACAACCAGCGGTTCCAGCCTGCCCGCGGATAACAAAACCATCGCTGTTACGATGCAAGTAACGACGCAGCCGATCGCACAGGTCACACCCGCTCAATACAGCGCAACCTTGGCGCAGGGAGCGCCCGCGCTCACGCAAGGCATCGCGCTGGTCAATGCGGGACAAGGCGCGCTTACCGTTTCGAACGTCAGCTCTAACATTCAGGGGGTGACTGGAAGCGTAAGTTCAGGCGTCGCGCTGGCAAAGTTTGACCCTGGTTCACTGGCGCCCGGCTCTTACACCGGTTCACTCACCATTACTTCCAACGCGGTAAACAGCCCCGCCACCGTGCCGGTCAATTTCACGGTGGAAACCAAGGGCGCGCCTTCTATACCCTATAGCGGCGTGGTCGACGACGCGATCTTCAATGCCGGTGACGCCGTTTCGCCCGGCGATATCGTGGCGCTGTTTGGCGATCAGCTTTCTTTCAATGCGCCGGCGCTCGGAAGCGGCTCACCGCTTGGAACTACCATTGGGACCACTCAGGTATTAGTCAACGGCGCAGCCGCTCCGCTGTTCTACAACTCTTACGGCCAGATCAACTTACAAATTCCGGTAAATACCGCTACCGGAACTGCCCAGGTACAGGTAGTTCGTGACGGCCAATCGAGTAACATCGTATCGCTTCCGATCGCAAGTAGCGCGCCGCGCTTACTTCAGATTGGCGTCGGAGCTTACGGCGCCATTTTGAATACGGACGGCAGCATTCCCATGCCTACCGGCTCCTTTCCCGGCGTGAATACACATCCCGCCGCAGTGGGAGACACGCTCACGATCTACGCCATTGGCATGGGCGCGACCAACACCGCTATCGCCACTGGCGCTTCCGCCTCAACCGCGGATTCGCTCAATTCCACGCCCACGGTTTACTTCGGCCAGTTCGCGTTTCAAACCGCCCAGCCCATCTACGCCGGATTTAGCCCCGCGTCTGTCGGCCTTTATCAGGTGAACGTCACGATTCCCGCAGGCGTCACCGGGACCGTTCCCGTCTCCGTACGCTTCCCCGATGGGACATTTAGCAACCCCGTGCAAATCGCGGTAAAGTAGCGGTCGGTGAAGACCCAACCCGCTTCTTGGCCCCAAATTTATTTGTGCGTGGGCCTGACCTCGTTAGCAACTTTGCTCTTCGAGCTCTCGCTCACGCGCATCTTCTCGGTCGTCTTCTACTACCATTTCGCTTTCCTTGCCATCTCCATCGCGCTATTCGGGCTCGGCGTGGGCGGGGTTCTCTCTTATGTGGTGGCTGGATGGCGCGGGCCTCTCCACTCGAAGCTCGGCAGCCTAAGTCTCGCCAATGCAGGTCTGATCGTCGTCGCTCTCGCCGCCATACTCATGCAGGGCAATGAGGTTGGCCCCTGGGATTACGCCCTCATCTACTTCACCACTTCCCTTCCCTTCGTCGCCTCGGGAATAATTCTGTCGCTCGCCGTCTCCGAAACCATCCAGCGCGTAAACCGAGTCTACTTTTTCGACCTCGCCGGCGCGGCCTGCGGCTGCATGCTCCTGTGGCCGCTTCTCAATGTTCTTGATGGCCAGAGCGTGGTCGTCGCAGCCGGAGCTATCTTCGCCGCTGCGGCCGCCATCTGGTTTACGCTTGCGTCTTCGCTGCGCGGCCGCGTGATCTCAGTCGCCGTGGCGCTGTTTCTGGTTGCATTTCTCACTTACAACAAGCATCAAGGTCTCATCGGCATCCGTCACGCGAAGAACAAAACGCTGGATAGCGAAACTTTCGTAAAGTGGAACAGCTTTTCCCGCATCGCCATTGAGCACGACAAGAACGACAACTCCAACTCAATCCGGATCGATGGCGACGCCCAGACCGGTATTGCCGATTTCGATTTCGATCACCTCACCGATGAGCAGAGAGGCTGGCTCTTGCTCGACGGCCCGGCGCTAGCCTATGCCATTCGCCCCGGCGCCAAAGCCCTGATCATCGGACCCGGCGGCGGGTGGGACGTTTCACGCGCGCTTGTCACGGGCAGCCACGATATCACCGGCGTAGAAATCAATCCCATCATCGCGCGCACCATCATGCAGGAACGCTTCCCGAACCTGAGTGGCGGCCTCTATCTGCGTCCCGATATTCACATCGAAGTCGAAGATGGCCGTAGCTTCGTGCGCCGCAGTCAGGATCGATATCAGGTAATCCAGGCCACACTCGTCGACACGTGGGCGTCCACTGCCGCCGGCGCCTTCGCGCTCACGGAGAATAACCTCTACACCAGCGACGCCATGCGCGACTACCTCTCGCATCTTACCGACGACGGCATGGTCTCCTTTACCCGCTGGGGGTTCGATCCGCCCCGCGAATCCCTCCGTCTGGTGTCCCTCGCCATGCGAGCTTTTGAGCAATTATCCGAGAGCGGACCGGCCAGTCACATCATCGTCGGCCGCAAAGGCAGCGTAAAGGGTTGGGGCGCGCAAGATACCGTGCTGATTTCGCGACGGCCCTTCAGCAAAGACGACGTCGACCGCGCGCTCACCCGACTCCGTGAATCCAAAATGGAGGCCGTCTATTACCCAGGCAGTTCCCAACAGAATCCCTTCCGCGAATTACTCCTAAGTCCCGACCCCGAATCTTACGAGCGCACTTACCGTTTCGATATCTCACCTGTTACCGACAATCGGCCCTTCTTCTTTTACACCGTCCAGCCCCGCGACCTTCTCGCTTTCATGAGCGCCGCCTCATCCAAATCGGCCGCCGACTACAACGCCGTCAACAAAGCCGTCCCGCTGGTCTTCGGTCTCATGGGCATCAGTATCGTGGCGACCATGCTCATACTGATCCTGCCGCCGCTGGTGCTCGGCACGCGCCTGCCCCGCCGCCCCGGCGTGCGCATCTTTCTTCTCTACTTCCTCTTTATCGGCGCGGGCTACATTCTCGTCGAAATGGCGCTTATTCAAAAATTCGTACTCTTCCTCGGCCAGCCGGTCTACGCGCTCACGGTCGTCATCTTTACGATGCTCGCGTCGAGCGGCGTCGGCAGCGCCTTCAGCTCCCGCGTGGTCGGCGCTCAAGAAGGGCGCCTCATCAAAGTTCTCGGGTGCGTCGCGCTATTGGCCGCGCTGTTGGCGCTCGTCGCCACTCAAACCATGACCTCGCTGCTGTGGCTTCCCATCCAACTCAAGATCGCGCTCACGGTCGCCATGATCGCCCCGCTCGGTTTCGTGATGGGAATGCCCTTCCCCGCCGCGTTGCGCCGCCTCGAGGAGTGGCACACGGCCTCCGTGCGATGGGCATGGTCGCTCAATGCCGCGTCGAGCGTGCTGGGCTCCGTCGGCGCCCTCATGTGCGGTATCTATCTGGGACTTGCGCAGACGTTGATTATCGGCGGCCTTTTCTATCTGGCGGCGATGGGCGTGATCGCCAGCGTCGGCTGGTCCGAAACCCCGGAGCCCGAACCTGGCCCTGGCCGCGTGATGCTCGCAAGCTAAGCGCATATTCCGGACTTCGGCGCATCGTGATCACTCCCTGACTCAGGAACTCGTTGAAAAACGCGTTGAAAAACGCGTTTTGATCGACGGCGTTCCTCTCTGTAAGCTTGTTTAGCCTGAAATCGAGCCCTATCCCCGACTAGAGTGCCCGCCGTGTCGCCGCATCGAGGCGGCACGCAGTCCCCCGGCGGCCCCCTCAGCACACCGCTCCCGCAGTCTCGGGATGCGAAAGAGGTTGAACGCCGCACAACTGAACACGAACAGCCAATCCACCTTCGCCGGCCCGCATAATTTCATTTCTTCAGTGGCCCGATTTGTTTCAGTCATCCGAATGGCTTCCCCGCCAGCCTCGTTTGCTCAAACTGATCTCATAGCCGGGGTGATGAGTGGTGCGACCATCAATGGCGCTGCGCCGGTTCCTGTTGTTCTGCATTACATGGCGCGTCACGCGCAACTCTCTGACGGTAGAGACGAAATCATTCGTATCGCATGCTTTGTCCGCGCCCACTGTGATGTGCCGGCTGCTATCTTTCTGTAGATCCTGGATGAGCAGCAGCGCAGCGGCGCGCTCCGCCAACCCGTCCGCTTGCGTCGTCATCGCCGCGGCGATCAGACCATTCCGATTCTCGACCAGGACATGCCCCAGATAACTCAGTTTGGCTTACGTCCCGCCGATTTCTTATATAGACGCGCTTCCGGATCCGTCTTCGATTCATGCGTGTCATTGGTCCGCTTCTCTCCAATGGAAATCGCCGCCTATTCCTGCTCCAGGTTTTTCATCCGTATCCTTCCGCTGGAAGCTCTTGTGACGTGCCCATGCTTCAATCAGCGTTCCATCCACGGTGAAATGCTCGTCACTCATCAGTCCCTGCGCCTTCTTCTTCACCGTCGCGTAGAACTGCTGGGTCACGTCCTGATTCAACAGCGAGTCCCGGTTTTTACTGAACACGGCGTGATTCCAAACCGGCTCGTCAATCTCCAGGCCCACGAACCAGCGGAACAAGAGGTTGTAGTCGAGTTGCTCCAGCAGGAGCCGTTCACTGGGCACTGAGTAGAAGATCTGCAACAACGGCCCGCGAAACAGCCGCTCCAGCGAGATGGGAGGGCGGCCCACTTTGGCATACAGCCCGTCAAAGTCTTTCGATATTTCCGCCAGCACCGCATCCGCCAAGTTTGCGGATGGCGCGCAAGGGGTGTGCGGTCGAAATCCGCTCCTTAAGCGACACGTAGCTGAACATTCCGGCCTGCAGTTGATCGTCATTGCCCAGCATGTGATTAGGACGATCGAAACATTTCAGAGAGATCGTGTTTGCGAGAGTTTTCCAAGAAGCTCTAGACTAGATCCTCCACCCGATTACCGTTATCGATCGTCGGACGCCAGCCGCTACGCTCGCCTTTCGTTCTTCAAAGTCTTCGCGCGGAGTCATGGCATCAAGATTTACGAGTTGCGTCGGCATTCGCTCCACCTTGAGGAAGACCTGGCATACGCCACCTCGGCCTGATGAGTCAAACATATAAACCCAAATTTGCGTGCGACTTCGTTGTGCGTCAGCGGCATTCAAGAAACTCCTTGACAGACATTTTAGTTTATTCTAAATTATCAATTTGACGGCCACTACACTGGACGTTTTCGCAGCGACGGCCTCTCCGCGGCGGCGCGAAATTTTGCGCCTGGTCTGGAGCGAGGAGCGCACGGCCGGCGAGATCCACCGGCAGATGCCGGATGTCAC
>DATAUH010000576.1:0-2369 GCA_036268375.1 Bryobacteraceae bacterium
TCCAGGTGGTGCAGAATCAAAAATCGCGCCAGCTCCCGCTCCTGTTGCGGCATCTGTATGCGCGCCATCGCCCGGTCCGCCAACTGCGCCGACGCCTCCACATGCCCCCGCTCCGCGTCGGCCTTTCCTGCATCGTGAAACAGCAGCGCAAACAGCAGCGCCGGCATTTGGTCCAATTCGCCTTTCAGCGCCTGAAAACTTCCTTGCGCCTCCGCCACATTCTGCATCGCCACCAGCGTGTGCTCGTCTACCGTGTAGCGATGGTAGAAGTCGCGAATCACCAGGCAATCCATCGCTTCCAGTTCTGGAAAGATCGCCGTCAGCACGCCCAGCTCATGCATCTCCCGCACCGCCGGCGTTGCGTACGGCAGCGAGAGTATCCGGCTTATTTCCGGCCACAACGGCAGCGAGTCCTCAAACGCGCGCCGCAGTCTTTCCAGCCGCTCACCAATCTGCCGGCCTGCCTCCGCCGAAGGCCGTATCCCATGCCGCGCCGTAAACTCGAATAGCCGCAGCGCCAGCTCCGGGTCGTTCTCCATTTGCAGATGCGCGCGGAAATGCGCCCGCTCGCGATGGACGCTGAACTCGGAATTCTCCAGGCGCCCCTTCCGGTCTCGAAACTGCGAAAACAGCGAGCTGTTCTGCGATTCCGCCGCCTCCACCGCCTGCGCCGCCGCGCGAAAAACGGCCCGCGCATGCCGGTAATACTCACGCATCAACGCCGCTGCGTCGTCTTCGCTCCACTGCTCCGCCAACGCGTCTTGGGCATCGAACGTCAGTACATTCACGTCGCGCCCCGCCCGCGCGTGCAGATGCAGCCGTATCTGCGAAAAGTGCAAAAACGCCGCCTCAAGCCCGCGCTCCGGCTCCTGCTGCCGCAGTTGATGAAACCAGCAAACCAGTTGGTAATCGCGCAGCCCGCCCGGCGCCTCCTTTACATTCGGCTCCAGGTGATAAATCGTGTTCGCGAACCGCGCATATCGCGCCCGCGCCAGTTTTGCCAGGTTGCGCGCCAGCGCCTCGCGATTGCTGCGAACGAACTTCGGCAATCGCGCCGCCAGGTCGGCGTACAACTCGCGCGCGCCCGTCAAGAACCTCTGGTCTAACAGGCTGATATTCAGCTCCGCGTTCTGTTCGTGCACCTCCAGGCATTCCGCCAGCGTGCGCACCGAGTGGCTCACCCGCAGCCCGGCGTCCCACAGCGATTGCAGAAACGCCGCCACCGCCTCCCGAGCCGCCGCCAGCGTCCGCTCGCTCTCAAACAGCATCAGGACGTCCACGTCAGAATACGGAAACAACTGCCGGCGTCCGTACCCGCCCACGGCCAGAACCGCCGCCCCCGCCGTCGCCAGCCACTTCTCCGCCGCCGCAACAACGGCCTGGTCCACGCCCGCTGCGCGCTCGGCCAGCGCCAGCGCGGCTCCGCCCGGGAAATGCGTAATCGTTGGGGGCGCCTGCGCCGAACTCATCGTAAGTTCCTTTCCGAAGCTACAGCGCCGCTTCTCCGCGGTCGTCATTGCGGATGCGAATCGCCTGCGCCACTTCGTACACGAAAATCTTTCCGTCGCCGATCTTGCCCGTTCGCGCGGCGTTTGCCAGCGTCTGGGTCACTTCATCCACGCGGTCGTCCGCCACCACCAGTTCGAACTTGATCTTCGGCAGCAGGTCCACGTTGTACTCCTGCCCGCGATACGTCTCCTTGTGGCCCTTCTGCCGCCCGTGTCCGCGCACATCCGAAATCGTCATACCGTCCACGCCGATCGCCTTCAAAGCTTCTTTCACTTCCTCGAGCTTGAATGGCTGGACAATCGCTTCAATTTTTTTCATCGGTTAGACTCTTACGCCTCAAATCACTGCAGCAATTCCCAGGTACCGGCTTCTGACTCCTAACTTCTAACTCCCAAATCCTAAAAGGATTTCAAGGGCGCAGCCCTTCGCTAGGCCTCGAAGATGTACCCTTCTTCGCCATGCTGACTCAGATCCAAACCTTCCAGCTCTTCGTCCTTAGTCACGCGCACGCCGATCAATGCATCGCAGATCTTCAGGATGATCAGCGTTCCCACAATGGCGATGGCCCAGGATATCAGGCAGGCCAGCAGTTGCCGTCCCACCTGGCCCGGCGCGCCGTCCACCAGCCCCAGCGGCAGCACGTTGCCCTTCGCGTCTTTCAACCCGTCGTTCACCAAGCGCGTGGCGAACACGCCCGTCAGAATCGCTCCCAGCGTTCCACCCGCGCCATGCACCCCAAACGCGTCCAGCGAGTCGTCATATCCGAACCTCCGCTTCACCGCCACCACCATGAAGTAGCACACCACGCCCGCGCAAAGGCCTATCAGCATCGCCGGAAACGGCTGCACGAATCCCGAAGC
>DATAUH010000577.1:0-8201 GCA_036268375.1 Bryobacteraceae bacterium
ACGGCGAGCAACCAATTTTTCACGAATTAGCGCAACCCACGACGCAGCGCAAGCAATATCTTCGCTGAAACGGTTGGTCGGGTCAGATTGGTGACAGAATTGGTGACAAGATTCGAGCGATCCGCTCGCATCTAGTTCGAAACCTACGATTTGCGCCTTGCGGCCTGGACTGTGGCGGACCCAACGAGCTGTCACCAATGCGTTATCGAAGAATGAATGACTTACGACGAGCCGAATCAGGCTTGTACGGGTTTGAGGCAGAAGATAAATGAAGGTAACCGTTTTATAATGAATTGGTTGCGGGGGAAGGATTTGAACCTTCGACCTTTGGGTTATGAGCCCAACGAGCTACCAGACTGCTCCACCCCGCAGTCATATAGTAGCGTAGAGATCCACCTCGGTCAAATTTGCGTTAATGAGTTCGTTTTTTCGCCTATTCCCAGTCCATCGCGGAAGCCGCCGGCGCCATTGACCGGCGCCCGTGCCGCATGTTACGCTGGATTTCTTAAGACGGCCCGGATATTCTTCCGCTGTTCTTTTCATGGACAAAATAGTTCAACAGTTGGGCGTCCTCCTGCTGACAGCCCTGCCTACCTTCCTGCTGATTATTTTCCTTACCTATTATTTGAAGTTCGTGTTCTTCAAGCCGTTGGAAAAAGTGCTCCGCGAGCGTTACGAGGCCACCGAGGGCGCTCGCAAATTGGCGGAACAGAGCCTTCAGCGCGCCGCGGCAAAAACTGCGGAATATGAAACTACGCTGCGTTCCGCACGCGCGGAAATCTATCAGGCGCAGGAAAAGGCTTATAAGAATTTTCAGGAAAAGTCAGCAGCCCAGATCGCCGCCGCTCGCGAGCAGACTGACAATGCAGTTCGCGAGGCCAAACAACAGTTGACTGTCGACGTTAAAGCCGCCAAAGCGTCTCTATCTAACGATAGCGAAGCGTTGGCGAACCAGATTGCGGAGACGATTCTGCGTCGGAGGGCCGCATGAAACGGCGCGCGTGGAATATAGTCGTATCCTTTGCGGCGACGACGGCAACTCTTCTCGCCCAAGAAGCGCGCCATGCGGAAGAAACCGCGTCCAAGCTCAGCCCCACGCTGGAGATCATTCTTCTGTGGGCGAACTTTATCCTCCTTGCGATCGGGCTCGTCTACCTTATTAAGAAGTTCGGCGGACCGTTCTTCGCCGCCCGCAGCGAGCGCATCCAACGCGAAATCGTTGAGGGCGCCAGGATTCGCCAGGAGTCCGAAGCCCAATCTGCCGATGTCGATCGCCGCCTCGCCACCTTGGAATCCGACCTCTCCGCCATCCGCGCTGAATCCAGGAAAGAACTGGAATCCATCGAGCGCAACATCAGCGCCAAGACTACGGCGGAAATCGCCCGCATTCAGAGCAGCGCGGAGCAGGAAATCGCCGGAGCAGGAAAAGCCGCGCGCCTGGAGTTGAAGCGCTACTCCGCGGAGCTTGCGGTGAAATTGGGCGCTGAAAAAATCCGCGCCCGCATGACTCCGGAGGCGCAGGAAGCTTTGGTGCGCGACTTCGTGAACGATCTCGATGGCACTGCTGCCCGCGCGCAGGCGAACTAACCAACCAACATGACTCTCTCTGCTGTAGCCACGCGATACGCGAATGCCCTGGCGGATGTCGTTACGTCCCAGGCTTCGGCGCTGTCGCCGCAGGCAGCGCTCGACGAACTGCGCACCTTTGAAGGCGTCATCCGCGAGTCGCATCAATTGGCCGCTGCTCTTGAAACACCAGCCATCGCAGCCAGTCGCAAGAGAGCAGTCATCGGGCGTCTGGCCGATAACCTGAAGCTCTCTCGGGTCACGCGCAACTTTCTTTTTGTGCTGAGCGATCATCGCCGCACCAGTTCGCTGAGCGAAATCATTCAAGCATTCGAATCCGCGCTCGATGCACGCGCAGGTATTTTGCCGGCGGAGATTTCATCGGCGGATGAAATGACCGAAGCGCAGCGTAAGGCGCTCACGGCGGAGTTGGAAAAAGTAACGGGAAAGCGCGTCCGCATGCGCTACACAGTGGACGCATCGCTCATCGGCGGAGTGATGGCCAAGGTCGGGTCAGTCGTGTACGACGGTTCGGTGCGCGGCTCGCTCCAATCGCTGGAGCAGCGATTGAGCGCGGAAGGTTAAACGGGGATAGAAATTATGGCTTCGATTCGAGCGGATGAAATTACCAACATCCTGCGTCAGGAGATTGAAAACTACGACAAGGTGATCGACGTTTCCGAAACTGGTTCGGTAATTTCGGTCGGCGACGGCATCGCGCGTGTTCACGGTCTGGAGCGTGTGATGGCGGGCGAGCTCATCTCCTTTCCGCACGATGTTTCCGGCATCGCCATGAACCTGGAAGAAGATCAGGTCGGCGCCGTGCTGCTGGGCGACTACACGGAGATCAAAGAAGGCGACGAAGTAAAGCGCACCGGCCGCATCATGTCCGTGCCCGTCGGCAAAGGTTTGGTCGGCCGCGTCGTTAACGCGCTCGGTGTACCGATTGATGGCAAGGGCGCTATCCAGAACGACGGCTTCAATCCCATTGAACGTATCGCGCCTGGCGTTGTCGATCGTCAACCGGTGAAAGAGCCGATGCAAACCGGCATCAAGGCCGTCGACGCGATGATTCCGATCGGCCGCGGCCAACGCGAGCTGATCATTGGCGACCGCCAGACGGGAAAGACCGCCATCGCGCTCGACACGATTATCAATCAAAAGGGCGGCGACATGATTTGTATCTATGTCGCCATCGGCCAGAAACGCTCCACAGTTGCACAGGTAGTAAAGACGCTCGAAGACCACGGCGCCATGGAGTACACCATCGTGGTCTCGGCGTCCGCCAGCGACCCCGCGCCCATGCAGTATCTCGCGCCGTTCTCGGGCTCCGCTATCGGCGAATATTTCCGCGATCGCGGCGGCCATGTGCTGTGCGTCTATGACGATCTTTCCAAGCACGCCGCTGCCTACCGCGAGATTTCGCTCCTGCTCCGCCGTCCTCCAGGGCGCGAAGCGTTTCCCGGTGACGTATTCTACCTCCACAGCCGCCTGCTGGAGCGCGCAGCTAAGCTGAGCGCCGAGCAGGGCGGCGGATCGCTTACCGCGCTGCCGTTTATCGAAACCCAAGCGGGCGACGTCTCGGCATATATTCCGACCAACGTTATTTCAATCACCGACGGACAGATCTTCCTCGAAGCCGACTTGTTCAACTCCGGTCAGCGTCCCGCCATCAACGTCGGTATTTCGGTCAGCCGCGTCGGCGGTAACGCGCAAACCAAAGCGATGAAGTCGATCGCCGGCAGTATGCGTCTTGATCTCGCGCAGTACCGCGCGCTCGCGGCCTTTGCGCAGTTCGGCTCCGACCTCGATAAGGCGTCGCAGCAGCAGCTCAACCGCGGTAAGCACCTCACCGAAATTCTGAAGCAGGGCCAGTATCAACCGCTGCCGCTCGAAAAGCAGATTGCTATCATTTTCGCCGGTACGCAAGGCTTCATTGACGATCTGCCCATCGAACAGTGCCGCAAGTTTGAAGAAGAGTTGTATCGCTTCATCGAAAGCGGTCATCCGACGATCTTCGAAGAGATCCGCAACAAGAAGGCGCTCGACGACTCGCTCAAAGCCAAGCTGACCGGCGCAATCAAGGAGCTCAAAGATCGGTTCGTGCAGGAACAGAAGCCGGTAGCCGCGCATGCCTAGCTTGATCGACATCCGGCGGCGCATCCGCTCGGTGAAGAACACGCAGCAGATCACCAAGGCCATGAAGATGGTCTCGGCCGCCAAACTACGCCGCGCGCAGGACCGTGTGATTTCCGCGCGCCCTTACGCGGCCACGTTGCGCAAAGTAATTTCGAACGTGGCAGCGGCCGCCTCCGGTGAAGATTTAGCGACAGCCAATCCGCTCTTGGCGCAGCGTGAAGAGAAGCGCGTGCTCCTGGTGCTGATCAGCGGCGACAAAGGCTTGGCCGGAGCCTTCAACAGCAACCTGATCAAGGCTGCTGTCCGTTTCCCGGTTGAGCACAATGACGCCGAAATGACGCTAGAGCTGGTTGGGCGCAAAGGACGCGACTTCTTCCGCAAGCGCAGCCTGAAAATCTCTGGAGATCAGATCAATCTCGCCGCGAAGCCGGTCTATGAAGACGTAGCCGCGATTGCGCGGCGTGCCATGCTGTTGTTTTCTGAGGGACAGGTGGACGCCGTTTACCTCCTCTTCAACGAATTCAAGAGCGTAATGACGCAGAGGGTCACGTTCTCGCGCGTGCTGCCCGTCGAAGTCAAGGCCGAAGAAGCGGCTGTCGACTATATCTTCGAGCAGCCTCCCGCTGAAATGCTGGAGAGCCTGCTGCCACGCTACGTTGAAATGGAATTTTATCGCGCGCTGCTCGAATCGTCGGCGGCGGAGCACGCGGCGCGCATGACTGCTATGGATGCGGCGACCAATAACGCCGCGGATGTGATCGAGACCCTGACTTTGAACATGAACCGCGTGCGCCAGGCAAGCATCACCAAGGAAATCATTGAGGTGGTCAGCGGAGCGGCGGCGGCTGAGTAGCGCAGCAGTATTGCACGTAACGAGGATTATATGGCAACGAGTACCGCAACAGTTATGGGCAAAGTAGTCCAGGTGTCCGGACCGGCCGTGGACTGCGAATTTCCCGAAGGTCAGATTCCGCTGGTCTACACCGCGATCCGCATCACCAGCGAGGGCTTCGATGTGCCTGCGCCCATCGATATCATTTGCGAAGCACAGCAACACATCGGCGAAGGCCGCGTGCGCACCATTGCGCTGCAGCCAACGGAAGGTCTCGTGCGCGGCATGAAAGCCGAAAGCCTGGGGCGCCCGGTCGAAGTTCCCGTTGGCCCGGAGACGCTCGGCCGCGTCCTCAACGTCATCGGTCAGCCGGTGGACAAGATGGGACCGGTGAACGCGAAGAAACACTACTCGATTCACCGCGAAGCGCCCAGTTTTGAAGAGCAATCCACCCGGCTCGAAATGTTCGAGACCGGTATCAAAGTGATCGACCTGCTGGAGCCCTACCTCCGCGGCGGCAAGATCGGCCTGTTCGGCGGCGCGGGCGTGGGCAAGACCGTCATCATCATGGAGCTGATCAACAATATCGCCATGAAGCACGGCGGCGTTTCGGTGTTCGCCGGCGTGGGTGAACGCACCCGCGAAGGCAACGATCTTTGGCTCGAAATGCAGGAAGGCGGCGTCATCGATCCGCACGACTACACCAAGTCGAAGTGCGCGTTGATCTACGGTCAGATGACGGAGCCGCCCGGAGCGCGTCTGCGCGTAGGTCTCACCGGCCTCACCGTCGCGGAATATTTCCGCGATGAAGAAGGCCAGGATGTGCTGCTCTTCATCGACAACATCTTCCGCTTCACGCAAGCCGGTTCGGAAGTATCGGCGTTGCTGGGCCGCATGCCGTCCGCCGTGGGATACCAGCCGAACCTCGCCACGGAAATGGGCGAACTGCAGGAGCGTATCACCTCCACCAAGAAGGGTTCGATCACGTCCGTGCAAGCCATCTACGTGCCTGCCGACGACTCTACCGACCCGGCTCCCGCAACCGCCTTCGCGCACCTCGACGCCACCACGAACCTCTCGCGCGAAATCGCATCCCTGGGAATCTATCCCGCTGTGGATCCGCTCGCATCCACGTCGCGCATTCTCGACCCGCACATCATCGGTCAGGATCACTACGACACCGCGCAGATGGTCAAAGGCGTCCTGCAGCGCTATAAGGACCTGCAAGACATCATCGCCATTCTCGGTATCGACGAACTTTCCGATGAAGACAAGCTGACGGTCGCGCGCGCCCGCAAAATCCAGCGCTTTCTTTCGCAGCCCTTCAACGTCGCCGAACAGTTCACGGGCATCGCGGGTAAATACGTGAAGCTCGAAGACAGTATCAAGGGCTTTCGCGCCATCGTCGAAGGCAAGTACGACGACCTGCCTGAGCAAGCCTTCTACATGCAGGGCACCATCGAGGAAGTGCAGGCGAAGGCGAAAGAACTGGCCGGTAAGTAAACATGGCCGATACGATCGAGCTCGAAATCGTAACGCCAGAACGGCAACTCGTGAAGGAAGCCGTCACGGAGGCGCAGATTCCGGCCAAAGGCGGCTACATCGGCGTACTCCCGGGCCATGCGCCCCTGCTCAGTCTCCTAGGCAGCGGCGTGTTGAGCTACACGCCGCAATCCGGACCGCGCCGCGCCATGGCTATCCATCGAGGTTTCGTCGAGGTACTGCCCGATCATATCCGCGTCCTGGCCAACTTGGCCGAGTTCTCGAACGAAATCGATCTGGAGAAGGCGCGCGCTGCGGTCTCCGACGTAGCGCGTCATCTTGCGGTCAACGATCAAGCCGCTGCAACCGATCCTGGCGTCGCGCTGGAGCAATCTGAACTGGCGCAGGCTCGCGTTTCGGCCGCCGAATGGAAATAATCCCGCAACCGCTCCCGCTGTCTTAACTCAAATCCGATGGGGCACAGACTCAACGCCCCATCGGATACAATTACCCCAATGAGGTTCATCCTCGGTCTGCTCCTGTTCGCAAGCCCCGCGTTCGGACTTAGCGATCTTGCTATCTACACGCTCCTATCACCTTCCTCGCACAGCTTCGAGCTCTCCTATGAGACCTCGGTCACTCGCGCCGGCGTCGATTACTTCTTCAATCCGGTTCGCCCCGGTTCTACCGTCTCGAAAGAGAGCGCCTTCGATTTAGCCACCGGCAAGACTCTCGAACTCAAAACCGCCACCGGCAGAGAGGCCAAAGCAGCCAAAGCCGCTCCTGCGGACACTCCCGATAACGCTCAGTTTCTTTGGGTGAAACTCGCCCATCCGGTCGGCAAAGGCGCGGAAACGCGCATACGCATCCTGCGCACGTATGTGGATGCGGCCTCCTACAAAGAGGTCCCCGGCGGTTTCGTCTTTGAGCGGCCTATGCCGGTGACCCGCAACGTTGTACTGCTACCCGCGGGTTACGAGCTCACAGGCTCGCGATCACCCGCCATCGTAACCACTGAGCGCGATGGACGCATCCGCATCAGCTTCTTCAACGACCGCGACGACGAATTGCCCGTCCGCGTTGAAGGGAGGAAACTGCCGTGAAGCGCGCCCTTTACTTGTTCGCGTTGTTTGTTCCAGCCGCGCTTGTCTTCGCGCAAGCGCACCGCGCCGATCAGGACCGCGAAATACGTTACTGGCTGCTCGATCCAAACACGCATCGCTTTTTGATCTCCCATGATTTCACCGTCACGCGCGAAGGCCAGAAATCGGTCCACAGCTTCGTGCGCGCGGGCAGCGAAGTTGCTCCTGATTCTAAAATGTTCGACCTCGACACCGGCGAGGCCCTCCACACGCATTTGGTCAGCGGCGCTGAAGTGAATGCGCTCGGTTATTACCCCACGCCCACAGATCCGAAGTCGGTGGTTGTGCAAGGCGATCTGCCGGGGTCGCTCGGCAAAGGTGAATCGGTACGGATTCGCGTCGAAGAAACGTATGCGGATCCGGTCGGCTACAAAATAGACGGCGCGAATCTCGTCTGGACACGAACTCTCGGCCGGCCAGTCAACGACGTAACGATTCCCGCGGGCTGGATGCTTGTTTCATCGAACGTTCCCGCGCGAATCTGGCTGGATTCCGAAGGCCGCGTGACCCTACGTTACATCAACACGCGCAACGGTGATCTCGACATCACCATTCGCGCGCGTAAGCGCTGATCGCCGGGTCGCCATCCGCCGTCTCGCTAACTGCCCGCACTAATCCAGCCAAAATCGGGCCGCTTTTCGGGTTGACCCACTTGCGTTTTCATTTCCGCGCAAAGGCGATAAGCGGCGTAGACCTCCGATTCAAATACACGGTCCCACGACTAGTAAATCGCCCCTTCCGGCGCCGCCTGCCGCATGCGACGGTCCAATTCCGGATCGCGCATTACGCTCAACACGGCCTTCACAAACGCATCGTCATCTGCCGCCACGAATCCCGAGACGCCTGACGCTACCAAAAACTTCGGGCCGCCTTGATTCGTCACCACCGCAGTCACTCCGCTCGCCAACGCCTCGCGCACGACGTTGCCGAAAATGTCCGTTTGCGACGGAAATGTGAAGAGGTCAAGCGCCCCTTCGGAGGGCGCATTAGCGTGGCGATCTTCGTTCCACATCGCCTCCATCATGCGGGCGCGCTTTACA
>DATAUH010000578.1:0-14749 GCA_036268375.1 Bryobacteraceae bacterium
GTGGCAATCGGCAGGTCCAGTGCGTCGGCTACCGCCACGCGGCCGCGCAATCCGGGTTTGGAGGCCGCTCGCTCCAACATTGCAGGCGAAGCATCGAACCCCACCGCGTGCAGTGCGGCAGTCCAGCGGCCGGTCCCACATCCGATATCAACTGCGCGTGCGGGATGAACTGATTCGAGCCACGGCAAAAGCGTGCGCCGTTCTACCGCGACGATAGGCGAGGGCGTAGCGTCCCAATCTTCCGCCCAGAGCGCGTATCCTTCGGCGGCAGTGACGGCAACCGGCACTACAAGCTCTCCAACCGTGGTTGCCGCAGCCGCACGAGTTTCTGCGCCAGGCGCAACTCACCTGGAAAATCATAAGCCCCGAGGGCGTACCGCCAACCGCTCAGCGATTTCAGTACGGCGCGTCCCCAACCGGGAAGCCGCATGTCCTGCGTAGTTGGCCAGCGCGAATTCATTACCGTTTCGAAGTCGCGTATGCGCTGCTTCACGCGGGTCGGAAGCCACGGCAGTTGCGGGTCCGTGCGGATCAGGTACGGATACCAGCGCGGCGTGATCCACTCGTCGGGCGTTTTGGGAAACTCTATGTCTACATCGCCGTATGCGCCGTTCTTTTGGGGCGTTGGCACATATGTCTGTACGATGATCTCGACATCCGGATTGGCTTTCTTGATGCGGCGCGCGAAGGCGATGTTATCCGCTACGTCCTGCTCCGCATTTTCCGGATTGCCGAAAATCATCGAATATTCCGGCACGATGCCGAACTGGCGTATGCGGCGCGCCAGGGACAGGGTCTGTTCGCTGGTAAGCTGCTTCTTCATATTGCGCAGCGCCGCGTCGTTGCCGGATTCCACGCCGAAGAAGATCATCACGCAACCGGCGTCGCGCAGCCTCTTCAGCGTATCGTCGGAGTAACTCAGCACGATATCGACGCGCGCTTCGCACCACCAGCGCAGGTTCAAAGGTGCAATGCGCGCCGCAAGTTCGCGCGCATGGTCCTCGCGCAAGAAGAAATTGTTGTCGTAAAACTGAACCGCGTTGATGCCCCAGTGTTTCTGCAAATCGTCCAGAATCGCGGCCGTGCGCGCGGGCGATTCCATCTTTTCGCGATCGTAGACCGGAACCACGCCGCAGAAGTTACAGCGAAATGGACATCCGATACTCGCCTGATGAACGGCGGTGCGCGATCCCAGAAACGTGCGCGCCACATACTTGCCCGGGTCCATGCGATGGTAGGGCGGCCAGGGGAATTCGTCGGGCGATTTCAACGGACGCGTCGCCGTTTGCACCTGCAAGCCGAACTGATCTTTGAAGGCGAGCCCGCGCACGCGCGAAAAGTCGCGCGCTCCGCGCAACTGCTCCAGCAATTCCAGGAACGTCTCTTCTCCCTGGCCCTTCACTACGAAATCGATGTACTTCGCGTTTAGCGCAGCCTCTGTATAGAGAGACGGGAAGTAGCCGCCCCAAACGATTGGAATCTTTGGGTACTTTTCGCGAAACGCGCGGCAAAGCGGAATCGCCTGCAGCAATTGCGGGCCAGGCATTACAGAGACGCCCACAAGCTCGATCCGATTGTTCTGCGCCAGCGCGTCAATCGTGGCCCAAGGGTCGGGATCGGCGTTGCCATCGACGATTTCGTACTCCTCGCGCCCTTCGAGCACCGCCCCCAAATAGATCACCGAAAGCGGGAGGCGGCGGTTCTTCGGTTTGGTACTGCGAGGATGAAAGAGAATGATCATTCGGCGAACCTGCCCAGCAAAATCCAAAAATTCGACGGCGGGCGTTTGCCCTTCCAGCGCGCCTTCCATGGCCGCATCGCCCATTGCCAGCCGTACCAGGGTTTGTGAATCTTCCACGTGATTCCCAGATCGCGACCCAGTTCGGAGAGCATCTCGAGATCGAAAAACTCGATGCTCGGGAGCGTGCTGCTGGTGAAACCGTACGTGTTCTGAAAGTGCTTGCGCCGTTCGCGAATCATAATCTCGCCGTGCTCGCGGCGTTGATAAATGGGTGAATCGATGATCGCAAAGTGCCCGCCGGGCCGCAGGCAGCGGCGAATTTCACTTAGCGTGCGGCGATAGTCGGTCGAATAGTGAATCGATGCGTTGTAGATCGCAAGATCCAAACTGTGCGACGCCAGCGGCAGGTCGTCAAACTCACCGTTCACTCGCGCAAAAGCAGCGCGTTGTTGGAAGTGACGTCCTGCGGCGAGACCGTCGAGCGGATCGGCCAGAATATCGATCGCTATCGGATGGTGGCCGCGCAATGCCAGGCGGTACGACAGCCAGCAGTTGCCGGCGCCGAGATCGGCGATGCGCAGCGCGCGCTTCTGCTCGCGTTCCAGCGCAGGCAACATGCGGCGCTCCAGATAGGTGAAGCTCGCGGCGCGAATCGTCCACTGATCCTGCAGCTTGCCGCTCAAATCGCGGTAGGGCAGCGCCAGATAATATTCAGCGTCGTTCGAGCCACGGCCTTCCGCGTGGCGAATCTTGATGTAATCGTCGAGAAAGCGCTGGCGCGCACTGGCGAGCATGGTCACTTCCTCACAAAGATCAGCAGGCGGTGGTCCGCGATCGCGCGCAATAGCGGAAAACGGTCCCACCAGGCCAAACGCCGCACGATGCCCGCCGGCAATTTCACGTAGGATGGGGGCGTCAGCATTCCGATTCCCGTCCAACGCTCTAGTTTAAAGTGCGAAGCGAATACTTCGCGCAATTCGGCAACAGTCGGATAGAAAATGTCTCCGGAGCGGCCTCGCAGTCGTCGAGATGCGCGCTTGAAATCGAATCGCGCGGCGTAATAGAGCGTTTCCCACGCGCAGAAACGCCCAATGACGCAGATCGCGACGCGTCCACCCGGCCGTACCAGCGAACCCAGATCGTGCGCGACGCCCGAAAGATCCGCCACGCAGTTCAAAGCTCCGAAATTGGAGATCGCGCCATCGAATGGGCCGTAAAGCTTATGTAATTCTTCCGCGGCCAATACCTGTGTGGTGAAACCGTTTCGCGACGACGCTTCCCGTATCATGTCCGGCGAGGAATCGATCGCGTGCACCGCGATGCCGCGGCTGACAAAGTGGGCCGCGTCCGCCCCGGTGCCGCAGCCGATATCCAAAATGCTCTGGCCGGACTGAAAGAGCGGGTCGACCACGCGCCACACCGAGTCGCGCTGCGCCTTTCCCACCGGCGTATCGGTCCACAGCGCGTCGTATTGCGAGGCAATGCGCTTGAAAAGTGCGGGCGCGCTCATGCCTCCACCTCGTTGTATGTTGCCAGCAAGTTTTCCCGCGCGAGCGCTGCGTCGGCAGCCGTTTGGCTATGCAGCAGTTCATCGGCGAAGTGATAATAACGGCGCGAGTGTCGCCCCCGAATGTGAATGTCGCGATCAGTGCTCGTCTGCCATGCTCCCAACTGCACCAGTTTCGATCCGACCTCTTCGTAGAACGGCGTGCCCTTGATCGGATAACTGATCGTCGTGAAGAAAACGTCCGGCGCGCAGGTTTTCACGTGTTCGTAGGTGGCCTCGATGTCGCTCAACTCCTCGCCTTCGTAGCCCCACATGAAAAACATGCCGGTGCGGATGCCATTCTGCTTCAGATGCGCGACGGCATCCCGGACTTGAGCCACGGTTACGCCGCGCTGCATCGCGTCAAGCAACCGCTGCGACCCGCTTTCGGAGCCGATCCACACGCGATAGCACCCAAGTTCAGCCAACTGCGCCGCCACGCGCGCATTCATCCTGTCCGCGCGCGTAATGCATTCGAACGGAATGTGCAGGCCGCGGCGATTCATCTCCGCCGCGTATTTATCCAGCCAACCGTGATGGATCGTGAATACATCATCCGCCAGCCACAATTGCTCCGGCTGATAGCGCTGCAGGATCCATTCAACCTCTTCCACCACTGCGCCCGGCGATCGCCGGCGATGCGTATTCCCGTACGTGGAATGACTGCACCAGCGGCAGTGATAGGGACACCCGCGCGCCGTTATTATCGAGATCGATCCCGCGCCATGATGTTCGCGCCAGGCCTTCAGATAGCGATCCATGTCGATACGCTCGCGATCAGGCCAAGGTTGCGCATCCAGATTCGGTAACTGCCGCGCCGGACCCGTTGACCCGCCCGCAAACACCAACCCCGGAATCTGAGCGAGCGGCGCCCCTTGCAGAATCGCCTCCATCGCGAGTTCGCCCTCGCCTTTGACAACGATGTCAGCGCCTGCTGCGAGGTACTGCTCAGGATAATTTGCGGGCTCCGGACCCCCGACTATCACGCGCCAGCCGCACGCCTTCGCCTGTTTGACGATGGTCACCACGTTCGGACGTGTCATCAAGTTGGCGTAAACCCCGAGCGTCGTCGGCTTCTCGGTCTCCAATACGCGAAACAGTTCTTCGCGACGCCCGAAAGTGGAATCGTAGATTTCTATATCGAATCCCGCTCGCCGCAAGTACGACGAAAGGTACAACAACCCCAACGGCGCGTAGGGCGTCATGATCTGAAGCTCCTTCGGATCGTCCTGCAGAAAATATCCGTGAGTTAGCAGCAGATCCATAGGGGAGTTTTTCTTGCGGATGTCTCTTTAAGCGCGAGTACGTTCTGCCAGGCTTCGTTGGCGGCATCGCGTCCCACGCGTACTTCGGTATGCAGCGCGTCCGCCAAGGCCCTGTAGAACGTGGTGGTATAGGCGCCCTGGAACATCATGTCCAAATCGTCGCTATCGCTCCAGTTGGCTTTGTCTCCCAACTGGCTCGACACCATCTCATGAAATGCAGTCCCAGGCAGCGGGTACGACACCGAAATGCCGATATCATCGGGCTGCGTTTCGCGAATTAGATCGATGGTTTTTTCAATCTCCTTCCACGTCTCTCCCGGATAGCCGAACTGCAGGAAGAAGCACGCGCGAATACCGTGGCGGCGCAGATTTTCGCGCGCCTCATGCACTTCCCGTAACCGCGTACCCTTGTCCATCGCATCCAGAATCTCTTGCGCGCCCGATTCCACTCCCATCCAAACTTCGGCGCAACCGGCGCGCTCCAGATCCGCAACAGTCGAACGCGTCATCAGATCGCAACGCGACTGCATTTTGAACGGAATGCGCGCGTCCAGCTCTTCCACTGCATCCGCAAAGCGGCTGGTCCACTGGCGCGACAGCGCGAAGATATCGTCCGCAAACCAGATGTGATCAGGCGCGAAACGCGTCTTGACTTCGCGCAATTCTTCCGCCACCAAGTGGGGCGCGCGGCTATGGTAGTTTGCGCCCCAAATGGGCTTCGCACACCAATTGCATTTGTAGGGACACCCGCGGCTCGAAACAATGTTCAACGAAAAATAGCCATGCGTCGATTTCCAGGCCCTGCGATACGGCTCCGCATCCACCAGATCCCATGCAGGCATCGGCAGTGCATCCAGATCCGAAATCGGCGCGCGCCGAACTGTCCGAACAACCTTGCCCGTGCGCGAATCGCGAAAAGCGATGCCTTGAATCTGTTCCAACCGTCCTTCGCCGTGCAACTGCAAGCGCACTGTTTCCGCGAGCGTCGCTTCCAGTTCGCCAGACAACACCGTGCAAAAGCCCGCGTCCAGATATTCGTCGGCGCGATCGGCGGCGTCGGCTCCGTTCACGATCGCCGGTATGCCGCGCTCAGCCGATGCCTTTGCCATCCAGTGCGCCAACTCGCGATTGCGCAGCAGACACATCTTCGTCAGAAAGTTAAAATTGTCCTCGCAAACCGCCACCAAGCGTGGCCGATGTTCTGCCAGTGCTGCTTCGAAGCCACGCTCCGCGTCCGTGAGCGCCGGATCAAACAACGCCACGCTGAAGCCCTCGCGACGTAAGCAGGCCGCAGCCAACAACGTCTGCAGCGGCGGATACGGCTGCATCTTGCGTGTCTGTTTCCGGTCGCTGTAGACGTGGTTCGAATGCGTCAGAAGAACGTCGGCCATGGCTGCCTTTCAGCACGTAACTGGTTCGGCAGAGAGTTGATGCGCATCGACCTTAGGCTTGGGCGGCGTAAGTACTTTCTGCGCTAACTTCCGCGTCCACAGTTCTATCGGGAACGAGTATACATGATGATCCAGCCGCCAGCGCGCCGGTCCGCTGATCAATTCGAATAGCGCGCGGCTCAGCGCCGGCGTCCGGTATTTACCTATAGGAACGCGATGAAACGCTACTCGCATATACTCACGCATATTCTGCACGCGCGTGTGGTCGCGGCCCTTCAGCCAAGGCAGCACTGTGTAGCGTGGGAAGAAATCGGCCCACCCTTCGAGCGTCTTCGGCACTTCAATGCCAAGCTCAAACGCGCGTTTCATTATGGGAGATCCCGGATACGGCGTGAAGATGTTGGTCCAGAATTCCGCGCCCGGATACTTACGGCAGATATTCATCATCAGCGCCACGGAGTCGCGCCGTTCCTCCTCGCCCTCGCCCGGATACCCGAAAATCAGGTTGAAACTGGGGCGGATTTCTGCCGCCGTCAGCCGCTCCGCCGCTCCGTAGATCGCATCGAGGGTCTGAAAATCCTTGCCCATCAGATGCATCATGCGCTTGGACCCGGTGTCGGCGCCTTGCGAGACTTGCGTCAGCCCCGCGCGCTTCAGCAGCTTCAACTCTTCAACGGTCAGCCGCATCACCAGGTTAGTCGACGCCTGAATGCTCCAATTGAACTTCACGCCTTTGCGCACCAGGCCTTCTGCGATTCCAACCGCACGTTCGCGATTTACCAGAAAATTGTCATCGACGATCCAAAGCAGCTCCAGGTTGTAGCGGCTCACCAGCTCTGTGGTCTCTTCCACCACCTGCGCCGGCTCTAACGCGTTCCACTTCCGGCCGTAAACGCCGTCATTCGTGCAGTAGCCGCAGTTGTAGGGACACGCAAGGCTGGATGTGTACATCGCCCACCGGCGGCCGCAAACGCGTTGATACGCGTCGAAATCCGCCAGATGATAAGCCTTGGGAGGCATTTCGGCCAGCGGGCGCAGTGGGCGCGCGGGATTAAATTGAAGCTTGCCATCCTGCTTGTAGCCCACACCGGGGATTCCCTTGAGCGATTCGCGCGCTTCCAGGTGTTGCACCACCTCCAGGAAAGCGTCCTCCCCCTGCCCGACCACAACCGCGTCCACATATTCGGCGGCGAGAGTTTGATCCGGCAGCAGCGAAGGGTGCCAACCTCCCAAAACGATCGGCATCTCCGGATACAGGCGCTTTACTTCCCGCGCCATCGCCACCGTTTCGCGAATCATCGGGCCCGTAACCAACGACACCGCAAGACACAGCGCGTCCTTCAGTTCCTCAATGACCCGGCGCTGGAAATTGGGCGTAATGGTTGAATCGATCAGCTTGATCTGGTATCCCGCCCTCAACAGCGGTGTAGATACGGCCAGAATGCCCAACGGCGCTGTGGCCTCCTGACTGGAAAACGCCGGAAAAAAGAATACGATCTTCTTCTTCTGCACTCTCGGAATTGCGGCCATGATTCTAGAATTGATCACGCCCGCCGCCCAAGTTGTCGGGAGATTGTAAAAATTATCTTAAAAGTGTTACGTCGACCGACGAGGGAAAGTAGAAGCCGGATCCGATGCGCCATTCGCCCACGCCCCGTAACTCTATTGTCGAAAAAGATGAGGTAAGCGCGGCGGTCGACACCGCAATCGCCGCCCGCACCGGGATAGCCCCTACGCACGCATTGCGGCCGTACCCCAGTGCGAGCTGATTGGCCAGCGGCCGATCCAGTTGTAAGCGCTCCGGATCCGGGAATTGCCCGGGGTCGCGATTCGCCGATGACAGCATCAGCGAAAGGAGGGCCCCCTTCGGTATGTCTGCGCCGCCCAATTCGATGGAGTCAGTCGCGCGCCGGTAAACGCGCCGTACGATGCCGGAAAAGCGCAACAACTCCTCCACGGCCGATGGCATCATCTCCGGATTCGCGCGCAGTTGCGCGTACTCATCAGGATTCGCGATCAACGCCAGCCATGCGTTTGCAATCAAACGTGGCGTTGTCTGCGAAAGCGCCACAAAAGTCGGCTCGCCGAGTGGAATGGAGCGATTGATCTCTTCCAATTCCGCCGTCGCGCCGCTTGCGTCTGCGCGTTCGGGTGAGTGTTCGGAAGCTCCTGTTGCCGCGAATACGCGCGCACTTAAGCGTGCCAGATGCTCGCGGTCTATGGTGTCGCCGCCGGTCGCCAGAATCGCGAGCGACAGCGCCCACGGCGCTGCAAACTCACCCAGCAGGTCGACCGGGCGCTCCACTGGCAGCTCCGCGATCATTCGCCGCGCCTCTTCTTCCATGCGAACGCGCCAGGCGTTGATGTGCGATTGCGAAAAGCGCGCCGCTACTTCGCCGCGCGTCTTCAGACGGCCCGAATCATCACGCCCTTCGAGTTGAATCTCGCGATCTCCCCCGACCGACCACAGTTTCGGATGCTGTAAGGCCGCCAGAACGTCCGCGTAGCGGCTCAGAATCCAGGAGCCCTGTTCGGCATCGAAGTAAATATCCCGTGGCGGGTCGGGTCGCGGCGGTTCGATCATCGGTCCGAACCCAATCTAACAGGCTTAATGGCGGTACGATCCTAAATTGTCGAACCCTTGGTTAAGCTGCGCGAATCTGCCGATGAAAGCCTCGGCCGTTTTGAGCGCGCTTCACATCCGCGAACCGCGCGCGCAGCAACTGTTGGCGCTTAATGGTCAGGAGCGTCGCGAAGCCTTGGATTTTTGCGACAAACAAGGCATCACGCTCTTCCTGCGGAATTTCCTTCCCGAAGAGACGGCCGCCGCCGTCGAAAAAAATCAGCAGCGTCTCCGTCTGTTGCAAGATACCAGCCGCCGCTTGACCGAACTGCCTTACGAATTTGTGACACTGAAAGGCACAACCCAGTGCGAACTCTTCGGCGTGCGTCCCGAGGATCGCCCGCAGTACGACGTCGATCTCTTTCTGCCGCAGCCATCGACCGAACAGGCTCGCGACGTCCTGCTGACGTGGAATTACGAAAGCATTCCGGGGATGGACGACTTCCCTACCGATCACCTTCCCGGCCTTTTCCCTCGCACCACGTGGCGATGGCGTGATGATTATTTCGATCCCGAGATGCCGCTTGCCATTGAACTGCATTTCCGCCTCTGGAACGCGCAGCTTGAGCGCATCGACGCGCCCGGAGTCGACGAATTCTGGGGGCGCCGCGTGCAACGCGAGGTCGGCGGAGTGCCGCTGACGGTGCTCTGTCCGCAGGATGCGGCCGCTTATGCCGCGCTGCATCTGCTGAAGCACCTGCTGCAGGGCAGCGTGCGTTGTCTGCACGTTTATGAGCTGGCGCGGTTCCTCCATACTCGCGCCACGGACGAAGTATTTTGGAGCGAGTGGCAAAATCTGCATCCGCCGCAGTTGCGCCGCTTACAGACGGTTGCGTTTCTCCTGGCGCAATCCTGGTTCGGTTGCGAAATGCCCTCCGCGGTGCAGGAGGAGGCGCAACGCCTTCCCAAAAGCGTGCGCACATGGTTCGCCGAATTCGCCACTTCACCCATGGTGCAGCCGTTTCATCCCAATAAAGACGAGCTGTGGCTGCATCTCAGCCTGCTGCGGTCGTGGGGCGATCGATTCAGCGTCGCGCGCAGGCGTTTATTTCCCGCGAATTTGCCGCCTCCTTCGCGCGCCAGTGAAACCCAATCGCGCCATCGTGTTTACGCCGCATGGCTCGCCTCGCGCTTCCGCCATCATGCAATTTCGCTGTTCAAGACGGGTGCGAGCGGCATACGTTTCTGGAAACGACTGCGTCGCTGATTAACTCGCGACGGCAGTGCGCAATCGGACCGCCGCGCGTTCCAGCCGCGCAATCACCTGTTGATGATAATTCTGCTGCGTGAATCGCTCTTTCCAAGCGGCGCGCGCCGCGCTCGACATGGCGGTCCACTTTTCCTTATCGCTGAGCAGGCCGACGGTCTGTTTGGACATTTCGACAACGGAGTGCGCCAGATACCCCGTCCTGCCGTGCTCAATCACTTCCTTGATCCCGCCCGTGTCGAATGCGATAACCGGAAGTCCGACTGCAAAGGCTTCGAGTATCACGCGCGTCGTCGCTTCGTGCCCCACCGACGGAACCAGCAGCACGTCAAGCTTCGCCAACGCCGCTTGAATATTGTTGGTCCATCCCGCGAACTCGATCGGCAGCCCGTGTGCCGCCGCGCGCACTCCGCCGGCATAACGCTCGCCTGCCGCATTCCCGAAGAGCGCCGCACCGTAAACGGTAAACTGGCACGCAGGCATCGCGCGCACAATTTCGCCCGCGGCGCGTACGAACTCCAGTTGACCTTTTTCGGGAGAGATGCGGCCAATGCATCCAATATGCGCCGTGGGCCCCCGTTCGCGCGGCGTGAATGTGGAAGGCCCCGCGACCCCGTTGTAGATCACGCTCACGCGCGCGTCATCCACAAACGAGCGCCACTGCGAGGCTACCGCTTCGCAATTCGCTATAACTGCTGCTCCCATTTTCCTCAGCGCGCGCCCGGCGACCGCTCGCACGATGCCTTGTCCCACGAAGCTGTGCGAGTGGAACAGGACAGGAACCTTCAACCCGGCCAGCGCCATCGCAGGAAGCAGTCGCGGACCATTCACATACACCAGGTCGGCCTGAACACGCCGCGCCAGCTGGTTGATTTGCCGGGCCAGCCGCGGCATCTCCGTCACGAATCGTCCCGCGTCGCTCAGCGTTTTGCGCGCGGACGCGTACGGACCGCACCGGATGCGCGCAGTTTCGAAGCCCAAGCCGCTCACGCCTTCGAATAAGTCGCCGTCGCCCGGCATTCCGACCAGCGCGCGCCAACCAGCCTCACGGATCGCAGGCAGCAATTCGAGCAATGCCAATTGCGCGCCGCCCGGCTCACTGAATTGATCCAGCAGCAGCAGGTTCATTCGCGCACCGCCAGCGCCAGCACCCAGAAATAGACGGGCAATACGCGCCAATACGTGAGCAAATCCCCCGACGCCATCTGCACTACCTGCCCGCACCAGAAGCACAGCATCCACAGGCCAAAAAACGACCGCTCTGCCGACCGCGCCGCCGCGCGTAAAATCGCCCAGTTCAGCCACAGCAGCGCCGCCAGGCCGCCAATGCCGGTCTCGATCAGCAGGCTCAGGTACATGTTGTCGGCCACCACCGGAGCACCCAGATAATCCGTGTACGGCAGCGTCTTGTAGCCGATCCCGAAAACCAGTTGCCAGGGGTGCGTCGTCATCCAATCGGCCAGCGTGTTCCAACTCGCCACTCGTCCGGAGAGTACGCCATTGGTTGCTGTGAAGAGAAACTCCGCTGTTGAAGAGAGTCGCGACCAATACTCCTGCACGAATTTCGGAAAGATCCACCAAGTTGCGAACACGCCAGCCGCAGCCAACGGAACCAGTCGCGTCAATGGCAGTCTGCGCCGGTTGACCCACATCAAAACCACCAGCGATACGGCCACATTCACCAGCGAGCCGCGCGAATAGGACAGCATCAGCGCCGCGGAGAAAATTGCGCCGCCCGCAATCAGCGCCTTGCGTGAGACCGGCGATTCCGCGCGCGGCCGCGTCAGCGCAGCCACAATCATCACCAGAAAAAATGCGCAGAAGTTTCCCAGCGTGCTCGCTTCGTAGAATAGGCCCTGCGCGCGCCGGTAAACGCCCGAATCCAGCCAGACAAATTGCGGCCCATATCCGGCCGGGGCGGGGAACTGATAGTAAAAATCCACGCACGCGAAAAGCGCCGCCACCACCGCCGCTGCGTACAGCCACCGCACGCTGCGCATCGCGTCCGCGCCACGACCCGGACCGTACGCGCCGTAGAAGAAAACGTAAACTGAAATCCCGAACAGCGCCACGCGCACGGCGCTGCCCGCTGCGGCGATGCTTCCGGAGTAGATCGCAGCCGGCGCGACGCTCACCAGCAGTGCGCCAAACAACGCCGCGAAGGCTGCACTCAATGAACTGCCGCGGAACTCCCAGCCATTCATCCAAAGAATGCCGGCGAAGAGTCCCAACGCTGCGAACAGCAGTGAAGGATGCGGCCCGGAATCTCCGATCGGAATAGGCAGCGGCGGCAACAACAGAGCTGCGGCAAAAAACAGCGCCAGCCATCGCAGTGGACTTTGCAGCGACCACCACAATCCCGACACTAGCGCCGCGGGGGCCGCCAGTATCGCCTTCAATTCGAGCCGCGGCGCCACTGCAATCGCTGCCGCCCAAACCCCCAGCGCTGCGGGAACCCACAGCAGCCGTCGTTCGGAAGGCGTTTGCGATGCCGGTTGGCCTGCGATACTACTCATCGGCCGTTCGGGCAACAGCGCGGAAGCCGCCGCGCGCAACATACGCCCGCCGCGCTTCGAAGTTCATCCGCAGCGTCAGGTAAAGCACCGGCAACGCCAGGCCTGCGAACAGCGCTGCCGCGATGTTCAGCGGAATATCCGGCGACGACGGCCGCTCCGGCACAATGCCGGGATCCACAACTTGCAGGCGCTCGCCGTGAAACCCGCTCGCGCTTCGTGCATCCCGCAACTTCGCCTCAAGCGCCGCTAGCGCGGTCTGCCGCTCTTTGCGCTCGTTGTCCAATTGATTGCGGTGCGCCTCGCGCACGCCCAACGTTTTTTCGCGCTCGTTAGTATCACGGTCGAGCCGCGCCAGTTGTTTGTTGATCTCAGCCAGGCGTGCCTGCGCGTCGCTCTGTTCGTTGCGCAAATCTGGTGTGTTTTCGCCTGCGTGCAAGCGCTGCTGCAGATCCGCAATCTGCACCTCTTCGGTCTGTATCTGCTCTTCCAGTTTCGAACGCTGCGCCGCCACTTCCTCCATTTCGGCGCTCAGTTCCGCGACGGGTTCGGTTGCCAGCGCTTTCGCCCATTCCGTATCGGTTTGCCGCAATTCCTGACGTGCGCCGTTCGCCTGTTGCGCCAAATCATCCAGCAATTCGCTATCGCTTGCCGAAAGCGATGCGCGATTCAAGTCCACCGTTGAATCGGCCAGAAACTTCACTAAGGCATGCGCCTTTTGCGCGTCTGGCAACGTCGCCGAAATCTCCATCACACGCGTGTTGCGTAAAAGCTCAACCTTCAGCACGCTCCGCTTCAGGGCTTCAATCGGCGCTCCCGTCAAGTGAAAACGCTGCGCAGCTTTTTGAAAAAGGCTGTCGCTCGATGCAAATTCGGAGTACGTCTTCAACGACTCCAGATACACCGGGCTCACCGCCATCGACGAGCGCGGGTCCGAACCCGCGGGGGGATCGATCAAAACTCGCGCCGTCGCCGTGTACTTCGGCGGTAACGCGAGGCTGATCGCAAGCGCCAATGCGACCGCGATCCCGCAACTCGCCGCTATCGCGCGCCAGTTGGACCGCAGGTAACTTATGTAACGAAATGCATCGAAGGACTCACTCATTGCGCATTTCCTGAGATAGCCTACCTCTTAAGTGTCCTATTTTCTCGCAGCCGTAATTGCTCTCGTCGCGTTAATTCTTGTTCCAGGCTTCTCGTTTTCCTTCGACGTAGTCCCTAAGGCGGCAGTACTCATCGCGGCCGCTGGTTTTACAAGTCTTACGATCCGTCGCTCGCGACTGATGTGGCTCGTTGCCGCGAGCGCCGCTTCGCTCATCGTGTCGGCCTGTCTCAGTTCCAATCCGGAACTTTCCTGGTATGGCTCGGCTTGGCGCCGCTACGGCGTCATCGCGCAAGTGGCAACCTTGCTTCTTGCCTGGGGCGTCGCCGCGCAGGCCAGCAAAGTGTCATCGATGCTGAAAATAATCAGCGCCGCGGGCCTGATTACCGCGCTTTATGGCATCGCGCAGTATTTCGGCTGGGATCCCATCCTCCCTGCGGCGAGTTACCACATCGGCGAAGGCGTCTGGACCATCGTACGGCCGCCATCGACGCTCGGTTACTCCAGTTACTTCGCCACTTGGCTCCTGTTCATCGTCTTTCTCAGTTTCGATTTGCCGCGATGGCCGGGCCGGTTCATTGCTGCTATCTGCGTGGTCGCCATGCTGCTGACAGGCACGCGCGCCGCGATGCTCGGATTGATTGCGGGCGCCGCCGTGTGGCTCTTCTGGCGCGGGGTGCGCATTCCGCGAAAAGCGATCGCAATCGCTGGCGCCGTGATCGTTGCCGCGGCAGCGTTCTACTTTTCGCCGCCTGGTCAAATGGTCCGAGCCCGCGCACGGTGGTATCGGGAAGATCCCTGGGGCGGGGCCCGCCTCTTGTTATGGCGCGACAGCGCGCTCATGGCATCCGCGCATCCGGTATTCGGATTTGGGCCGGAGACCTTCACAGCCAACTTCCCGCACTACGAATCACGCGGACTTGCACGCGCGTACCCTGACTTCGCGCATGAGTCTCCACACAATATTTTTCTCGACGCTTTCTGCGCTCAGGGTTTTCCAGGCTTGCTGTTAATGCTGGCCTGGTGCGCTCTGGGTTTCGCCGCTGCGTGGCGCATTCGCGGGAAATACCCTACGACCGCAGCCGGACTCGCGGGCGCGCTCGCCGCGGGCATCGCCAGTCAACTGTTCACCGCATTTACAGTCCCCACTGCCGTCATTTTTTTCGCCACCATTGCGTTGGCCGATGGACTCGAAAGCGGCGTCACGCCACCACGCCGCTACATCCCGCTCTTTGCGCCGCTTCTCTACTTCGCCGTGCGCTACGTTCACTTGGATCGCGAGTTGGCGCTCACCCAGCACGCCATCGCAGCGCGCGATCTCACTTCCGCCGCTGCGCACTATGCGGCCTCGCGCAATGGCG
>DATAUH010000579.1:0-17581 GCA_036268375.1 Bryobacteraceae bacterium
GCAACCCGGCGGTACCAGCCAGGAACTCCTCGGCGTCGACGCCGTGCGCGAAATTAACGTTCTGCGCGACACCTACGGCGCCGAATTCGGCAAACGCCCGGGCGCGCAGGTCGCCATCGTCACCCAGTCCGGTTCCAACGCCGTCCACGGTTCCGTCTTCGAGTTCCTCCGCAACAGCGCCTTTGATGCGCGTAATTTCTTCGACGGCCCCTCCGTCCCCGCCTTCCAGCGCAACCAGTTCGGAGCCTCCATCGGCGGCCCCATCCGCAAAAACAAAACCTTCTTCTTCGGCAACTACGAAGGTTTCCGTCAGCTGCTCCACCAGACCGGCGTCGATTTAGTTCCGGACAACAACGCCCGCGCCGGCTCCCTGCCGTGCGCCATCGTCAGTCCCGCGCCCAGCCCTTGCCCAGCTAACGGACTCGCCTTCGTCGGCACTACTCCGCTGATCTCGCTTTGGCCGGCGCCCACGCCCGGCGCGCCCGATTTTGGCGGCATCGCCGAAGCCTTCAACAACCCGCTCCAAACCATCCGTGACGACTTCGCCACCCTGCGCCTTGACCACTCCTTCAGCGAGAAAGATTCCTTCAACGCCGTCTACACCATCGACGACAGTTACGACTTCACACCCACCAGCACCAACGCCTACAGCACCGACGTCGCCAGCCTGCGCGAACAGGTTCTCAGCGCCGAAGAAACCCACATCTTCTCCGCGACCCTCCTCAACACCTTCCGCGCCGGATACTCGCGCGCCGGTTACTTCTTCACGGGCGAACCCACGCCCGGCACGCCTGCGGCATCTCTGCCCGGCTTCATCGCCGGACTTCCCATTGGAGCCGCGGTCGTCGGCGGCAGCGCAGCTTCGAACCCGACCGCGCAGATCGCCCTCGCGGGCAGTAATAACGGCAGCAATCTCCGCGTCAATCGCAATCTCTTCACCTACGAAGACCGCGTTGCTTACACCAAAGGCCGCCACTCCTTCACCTTCGGCGCCTGGTTCCAGCGCCTCCGCTCCAACGAACTGATCGCCCTCAGCCAATACGGTCAAGCCACATTCACCAGCCTGCAAACCCTGCTGCAAGGCGTAGCCGGCACTCTGCTCTATGACCCCGCGCCTACGCCGCTCGGCTGGCGCTCCTGGTTCGGCGCCTTTTACGCCGAAGACGCCATCCGTCTTCGCCCCAATCTCACTCTGTCGCTCGGCTTCCGCGACGAGTTCACCACCGGTTGGAACGAACAGTTCGACCGCGCCTCCACTTACACCTACCCCAACGGAATCATCTCCAGCCAGCCCACCGTCGGCTCTTCCGCCTTCACCGACAACAAAGGCAAGTTCCTGCCGCAACCGCGTATCGGACTCGCCTGGGCCACCAAGGGCGATAAACACAAGACCTCCGTGCGCGCCGGTTTCGGTATGTTCAACGACCTGCAGGACGCCCTCGGATATCGCACCGATCAGAACGCGCCCTTCAATCCCACGTACAGCGTGCCCAACGTCGCTGTCGGCCCGGAGCCGGCCGTAACTACCGCCGTTCCGCCCGCGACCGCGAAGTTAGTACCCGGCGGCGTTCAGCCCGACCTGCGTACCCCGACCCTCATCTCCTGGTCCCTCCGCGTCAACCACGAAATCACCCCCAATACCGTCCTCCAGGTAGGCTATGTGGGCTCGCACGGCTATCATGAACTCCTCGGCATCGATGCCAATGAACCGTTCCCCGTCATCTGCCCCGCCGCGCCGTGCCCCGCGAGTTATCCGGCTAACTTCCCGGTTGGAATCGCCGGCACGCCGGTTCCTGCCGGCGCTTACTATGTCCCCACCGCGGTTCGACCTAATAACTCAATCGCCAATACCTGGACTTACTTCTCCGAAGCTGACAGCTCCTATCAAGCTCTCCAGGTGGAAGTAAATCGCCGCTTCAGCCGTGGCCTCTCGCTGCGCGGCGCCTACACCTGGTCGAAAGTCATCGACGATGGCGATTCGCTCAATGCCACAACTTCCGGTGGCGAACCCGCGCTTGCTTCTAATCCGTTCAACCTCCGCGCCGACCGCGGTCTGGGCAACTTCGACGTGCGCAACACTGGCGTCATCGGCGCAATCTACGCGCTGCCGCTGGGCAAAGGGCGCTGGCTCGAAGGCTGGTCGATCAATTCGATCGTCACCTTACAAGGCGGCTTCCCCTTCACGCCGCAGTTGAGTTACAACCCCTCTAACAACGGCGATACGCGCAATCCCGTCCGCCCCTTCGTCAACCCGGCATTCAGCGGCCCTGTGATCCTGGGCAATCCGAATCAATACTTCAACCCGGCCGCCTTCCTCGCGCCGCCCAACGCCAGCGGCTTCTACGGCAATCTCGGCCGCGACACCCTGATCGGACCCAGCCTGGGTGAGTGGGACTTCTCGTTATTCAAGGAAATGCCGTTCGGCGAATCCCGCCGCATGCAGTTTCGGGCCGAGTTCTTCAACATCCTGAACCACGCGAACTTCAATACGCCCAACGCGATCACATTTACTCCCACGGGCGTCTCTCCCACCGCCGGAGTAATCACCTCTACCGCTACCACCTCGCGGCAGATCCAGTTAGCGATTAAGTTCCTTTTCTAACTTGCAAATAAACCACGGCGCTCCCGGCTAACTGCATGGTGAAGCAGCCAGCAAGTCCAACCGATCCGGTTCATCGGCGTTTATCTGCGGCCCATGTGTCTTAGAGTTTTCAGATGAAAAGAACATAGCGCCCATAAACCTTGTTATATAATTCGAGGCCCTCTCTAAGTTCCTGGGCTCTTAGCGGAAGAGAGAAGCCGATGAAGGCGCTCACATCGCAAGTTTCCCGTGATAACTCAAATCCTTCACGAAAAACTCCGCCTCGCGCTCCGGAAAAGGCAGTCCTGGCAGATACAATTCAAAGCGCACCGACTTATCCGTCGGCTTTACCGCCCTCGGAAAGATCAGCCGCAGCACTGGGTCCGACGGTTCCGGAGGAAACAGCCCTTCGGCGTGGTAGCTCTTCGAACCCACGCGCATCACGGTTTCTTTCTCCACCATCCTCCAGGCGTCGCTCTCTTTGGCTAAGCCGGAAAGCGTCGGATACCCGATCGCCAGCACGAAAATGCGCTCTCGATTCTCCGCCACATAGTCCGAATAGTCGGGGTCAGGCTGCTGTTCCGGGTTCCCCCTATGTAACCGAGCTTCTGCTTCAGCCTCTTCGATCGGTTGCGCGGTGGCGAGCCATGTAAGCACGTCCGGCGCAGGTCCCACCACCCCCGTCCACGGACTTTGCGTGCGCACCAAATCGATTTCGTGTGAGGTCCACTGCTCCGGCGGCTTCGCTTCCCAAAAGGGTTGAGCCAGGAAAAACAGGAGCGCCAACCAAGCGTGCATACTGGAACATCATGTCACTAATACGGACGGGCGAGGAGGCGGACTTGGCCCAAATCGCCGCCATCCAGTCCTCCTCGCCGCAAGCCTCTCAGTGGTACCCGCACGAATATCTTTCCTATTACTTGTTCGTCGCCGAGTCCGAGAATCGCATCACCGGATTCGCTGTTTTCCGCCGTCTCGCGCCCGGCGAATTCGAGTTGCTCAACCTTGCCGTTGACCCCGCCGACCGCCGCCGCGGCATCGCGCGTCAACTCTTCGAGACCGCCCTCGCGAAGTTCCAGGACCTCGATGCAAATACGCCCCTTATGCCCCGATCGCCGGCCGCAAACCACGGCGCGCAGAACTCCGCAACATCGCGTGAGGCGGGTGAAAAACAGCCGGCTCCAGCTACCACAAAACACTCTTCCGCGGACCCGAATTTCAATTCCAAACTTTCTATTTTCTTGGAGGTTCGTGAGTCCAATTACGTTGCTCAAAAGTTCTATAAGTCCTTAGGATTCCAACCGGTTAGCCTAAGGCAAAATTATTACTCTGATCCACCTGAATCTGCTGTTGTCATGAAGTTTCATTCATGTTAAGGTGTCGGATGGATGCAGAAATATCGCCATCCCTCAATCTAAGCAGATGAGATTACCCACCGAGCCTTGTTCCCGAACCCATCGACTCGGCGTGGCAACCTCAATTGGGAGGAATTGCCCATGGAACGGAACGCACAAGAAGAGTTGAAAGCGCATCTGATGGCCACCAGCGAAGAATATCGGCTGCTCGCCAATCAACACCATGAATTCGCCCAGAAATTGGACGAGCTCGAATCGCTTCCCCATCTGACTGAAGAAGAACAGTTGGAGGAGACGCGGATAAAGAAGCTGAAACTTCGGTTGAAAGATCAGATGGAAGCGGTCCTGAATTCTTATCGTTCGCAACAGGTCGCTTGACGTCAGGTGCGCTGACACCACAAGTAGGGTAACCCGGCCCGGTCAGTTCTGCTGGCCGGGTCTTTGCATTTTCAGGGCGCTTATGGAGGGCCATATATGGACGATGCCTTCGATGGTTCCGCCGAGCTCGTGCGAATCCCCGTCACCGACGTCATCGATTTGCACACCGTTCCGCCACGCGATATCGAAGCGGTTGTCGTCGAGTACCTCGAAGAGGCGCGCCGCCTCGGTCTTTACGCCCTCCGCATCATTCACGGTCGCGGCATCGGCGTGCAGCGCGAAACCGTTCGCAAGGTCCTCGCGCGCACCGGTTTCGTTGCGGAATTCTCCGATGCTCCTGCCGAAGCCGGCGGCTGGGGCGCCACCATCGTAACTCTACGCCGGTAAAAACCCGAAGTAACTCCCGGGCGCTGACTTCTGGCTCCTGACTTCTGACTTCCTCGACTTCCAAATCCTGAAAGGATTTCAAGGGCGGAGCCCTTGGCTGGCGCCTCACACGTCCGTCGCCCTTGATATAGTTGGTTTGAAGCGATGAATCTGCCGAACACGCTCACGATTGCGCGCATCTTCTTCGTGCCGCTCCTCGTGGCGGCGCTGGTGCAGACGCGCGACGGCATCACCCTCGGCCGCTTTCACGTCACCAACGATTGGCTTGCGCTCGCGATCTTTCTCGTCGCCGCGCTAACTGATCTGATGGATGGCTATCTCGCGCGACGCTGGCGCCAGGTGACCACCATCGGCACCCTGCTCGACCCCATCGCCGACAAAATGCTGGTCTCCGCGGCGCTCATTTCGCTGGTCCAGGTCGGCGTGCTTCCCGCCTGGATGTGCATCCTCATCATCTGCCGTGAATTCGCGGTCACCGGACTGCGCAGCATTGCGGCAGCCGAAGGCTACACCATCAAAGCCAACGACCTCGGCAAGACAAAAACCATCTCGCAGGTGGCCGCAATCTCTGCCATGCTGGTCAGCATTCGCCATGTCGTCTGGCTGCCCGTTGCGATGGCCCTCATGTGGCTTGTCGTCTTCTTTTCGATGCTGTCGGCAATCTCTTACTTCCGCAAATTCTGGCGCAAAATCGATGAGCGTATCAAGCTGCGTCGCCGCAAGGAGCTACTGCACCTGGAGCGCAAACGCCAGCGCGACTCAATGCGTCACAGAAGGCCATCCGGCGAAACCGGCTTAGGCGGCGCGACAATCTGGAAGCCGCCGGAAGTAAGCTGAACCGTTCGCACCTGCCCCCTCGGACCCACAGAAGGAATCTGCTTCCCGTTTACCGTGATCGCGACTCCGCCCGCGTTGCCCAGCCGCAGCAGCACAATTCCATCCGCATCCACCGTGCGCGTCTGGTTTGGCTCCAGCGTTCCGGAGAAAGCGTATTTACCATCGGTCCGCGCCAGCACCCACACCGGTTCGTTTGATGTCTTGATTTCGACCTTCACCGCGCCTTCCGGTCGTAGCGCGGTTTGCGAGGCGTCGGAAGGGGCGGGCGCCTCCGCGGACCGCGATGCCGAATCGATCGGAGGGGTAACCTCATCAGCCTGCTGTTGCGGAGGATTCGCGGACGGCGTCGCGTCGGCGACCAATGGCGCTTGCGGAGGCTGCGCGTTAGCCGCTTCCACCGGTATCTGCGCAGCAGGCGCGGGCGAAGCGGCTGAAACCGGATGGCGCTCGCGCTGCCACCAGCCGTAAACCAAGGAGCAACCGAGCATCACCGCAACCACCAGGGCCAGCGCGGAAAGCCACGATCCGGAACCGAAATTTCGCGTCTCAATCGAGCCTACGCGCGGCGCAAAGGCCACCGGCGCTGACGATCCATGGGATGCGAGTTGCGACAATTGTGGATCGGGCGTCGGCGCCAGATTACGCTGCACCTCAGTCGCGGCCTCCTCTTCATCGATATCCAGCAGCCGCGCGTACTGACGCACAAAACTCTTTGCAAACACGCCACCGGGCAGACGCTCGTAGCGCTCTTCTTCGATCGCCTCCAGAAAACGCGGAGCAATCTTCAGTTCGCGAGACACCTGTTCTAAATCGAGATTACGCTTCTCGCGCTCACGGCGAAGCGTATCGCCAAGGGAGGTCATAACTCCTGCTCTTCTAACCCTAAACTCATCGTACTATGAGAAATAGCCGCCGTGCCCCTTGTCAGCGAACCGACTCCAGCAATCTCTGTAGTAGTTGTAAACTGGAACCGTAAATCTCTTCTCGAAGCGTGCTTAATCTCACTTTCGCGTCAAGCCGGCGTGACCTACGAAGCCATCGTTGTCGACAACGGCTCCTCCGACGGCTCTCCCGAAATGGCCGCGGAACGCTTCGGCGCCCGGGTGATTCGCAACAGCGAAAATCGTGGCTTTTGCGCGGCGAATAACCAGGGAATCGCCGCCGCGCGCGGCGCCTTTATCGCGCTTTTGAACAATGACGCGGAGGCCGAGCCCGGCTGGCTTGCGGGCCTTCATCGGGCCTGCTCCAAATCACCCTCTATAGGCATGGTTGCCTGCAAAGTACTGGTCTGGGAAGATCCGCGGCGCATCGACAAAGTCGGACATCTGATCTTTCCCGATGGGCAGAATCGCGGCCGCGGCTCCGGCGCGCTAGATCAGGGCCAATTCGATCGCGAAGAGGAAGCGTTGTGGCCGGATGGGTGCGCCGCCATGTACCGTAAAGAGATGCTCGATGCCATCGGCGGCTTCGATGAAGATCTCTTCGCTTATGGCGACGACGCGGAGCTGGGCTTGCGCGCGCGCATCGCAGGCTGGAAGTGCGTCTACACTCCCGAAGCTGTCGTGCGGCACCACCGCGGGTCGACAATGGGCAAAGGTTCGGCCAAACGCCTCTCGTTGATCGAGCGTAATCGGGTGCTGCTGGCCGCAAAGCTGTTCCCGTGGAGCCTGCTGTGGCGCAATCCCTTCTACTTCGCCGCGCGGCTGGCTGCTTCCGCCTCAATGGCTCAACGCGGCGAAGGCGATACGGCCCACTTCCCCGGCTGGCGCGGCAAATTGCGCATGGCCGGCGCAGTTTTGCGCGGCGATTTCCAAGCGCTCGCGCTGTTGCCGAGGATGCTCTCGAAACGCAGCCAGATCGCCCGTATCCGCAAGCTCACTCCGCGCGAAGTGCACCGTTTGGTCCTCGCCAATCGCCTTGGGTGGAAAGAAGTGGCATGAGCGCCTGCCTCATTTGTGGCGCCACAGCAGCGGCCGCCATCCTAAGCGGCTCCGATCGCCTCTACGGCACTACCTCGCGCCAATTCGACGTGGTGGAATGCTCCTCCTGCGGCATGTTGCGCTTGGACCCGCAGCCACCGCCCGAAGAGCTGGGTCAATACTATCCATCCGATTACTGGTTTTCGCCCGATTCGAGCGCCGCCAGCCGTTTCGAAGAGGCGTACCGCCGCTTCGTGCTGCGCGATCACGTGCATTTCGTTTCGCGCGCGATACAAGACTCCGGCGCCAAGGGAGCGCTGCTCGATGCCGGTTGCGGCGGCGGGCTGTTCCTCGGCATGATGCGCGAGCGCGGCTTCCGCGTGCTCGGTCTGGATTATTCGCCCAAGGCCGCCGCCATTGCGTGGAAGCGCCAGCAGGCGCCTGCCGTGTGCGCAGTGCTCGACCATGCGCCGTTTCGCGCGGGAACACTCGGCGCGCTCAGCATGTTCCACGTTCTCGAACACCTCTACGACCCGCGCGCATATCTGTGTGCGGCGCGCGAGTTGCTCGAACCCGCGGGAAGGCTGATCGTGCAAGTTCCCAACGCCGCATCGTGGCAGTTCCGCCTGCTCGGCCGCTCATGGAATGGCATCGACGTACCCCGGCATCTGTTCGACTATCGCGCGCGCGATCTGGAAAAGCTGCTCGCATCGGCCGGTTTTCGCGTCGTGCGCCGCAAGTTTTTCAACCTGCGTGATAACCCCGCGGGACTCGCCAGCAGTCTCGCGCCCCGGCTCGATCCGATGGCTCGCCGCGTACGTCGCATACCGGAAGGAAAGTCGATGCGTCTCGCAAAAGATCTGGCATACTTTGCGCTCACGATTGCGTCACTGCCTGCCGCGCTGGCCGAGGCCGCGGCGCGCAGCGGCTCGACCGTGATGATCGAGGCGGCGCGCGCGTGAAGTACACCGGAATCGCCTATCGTCTGCCGCTTCCATTGCGGCGGCAAGTGCTGCATTTCGAATGCGAGATTGCGGAAGCGGTGCGGCAGTTTGCCCACTCGCTCGAACCGGGAGATCGTGTGCTCGACGCAGGCGCCGGCGAAGGCCAATACGCACACGAGTTCACGCGCCAGCGCTACACCGGCGTCGATCTCGCTGTGGGCGACGTAGCGTGGAACTATTCCGGCTTGGACGTCGTAGCCGATCTCGGCGCGTTGCCGTTTCGCGACGCATCGTTCGATGCTGCGGTGCACATCGTGACCATCGAACATTTGCGAGAACCGGCGCTCGCGCTCCGCGAAATGGCGCGCGCTCTCAAACCCGGCAAGCGCCTGCTTATCGCCGCGCCGCATGAGTGGGAAGTCCACCAATCGCCGCACGATTACTTCCGCTACACGCGCCACGGCCTGGAGTATCTGTTGCATTCCGCGGGCTTCGAGGCGCTCGAGATTCGTCCCGCAGGCGGCTATTTTCGTTTGCTCGCGCGGCGTCTGCTCAACGGATTACAATTCTTCACAGGGGGCGCGCGCTGGCTAATGTTTGTTCCGGCCGCGTTGTTGTTCGTTCCGCCGGCGCTGATTCTGCCGTTTCTCGACCCGCTCGACCGCGACCGCAATTTCACGCTCGGCTACATCTGCGCCGCCCGAAAACGCGCATAGAGCGGATAAGGACATCTTTGGACGGAGCCATCGTAATCGACAAGCCCGAGGGCTGGACCTCGCACGACGTAGTGAACAAGCTGCGCCGCATCGCGCAAACCAAGCGCATCGGCCACCTGGGCACGCTGGACCCGATCGCCACCGGCGTGTTGCCGTTGGTAGTTGGCCGCGCCACCAGGCTGGCGCAATTCTACACGCGCGGCGACAAAACGTATGAAGGCTCGGTGCGCTTCGGCTGGGCCACGAATACATACGATCGCGCAGGTGAGCCGTGCGGCGAACCGCGCGAAGTGAAACTCGACGCCGCGACGCTCGAACCGCTCCTCGAACGCTTCAGTGGAGAAATCGATCAGACGCCGCCGCCAGTTTCAGCCAAGAAAGTCGCGGGCCGCCGCGCGTACGAGTTGGCCCGAAAAGATATCGCAGTAGAACTCCCGCCGTCACGGGTTCACATCTATGAATTGACCGTGCTCGCGATCGAAAACGACACCATCCGGCTGCGCGTGCGCTGCTCCGGAGGCACATACGTGCGCTCGATCGCGCATGATTTAGGTCAAGCGGTGGGCTGCGGCGCCCACTTAAGCGAACTGCGCCGCATAGCGAGCAGCGAATTCGAAATCGCGCACGCACGCACGATTGCAGAACTGGAAACGATGGCCGGCGAGGGCCGCTTGGATGACGCGATCGTTCCCATGTCCAATCTGCTTCCAGCATTCCCGACGATTTTCATCGACGACATCACCACCACCCAAATCCGCCACGGCCGCAACTTCCACGCCTCGCCCTTCCGTTCGCAAGCCGATGCCAAGCATGTGAAAGCGATAGCCGCGCAGAACGAGTTGATTGCAATCGGCGAGGCGGTATTGCCGAACGTGTATCATCCATGCGTCGTGCTCTGACGGACCCGCGTGATGGGGACCACACGACGGCCACTCGTGGAAAACAGCTACCATGAAAACGACGGAGAACCGCGATGAAACCCTCGGCAGCCCTCACGGCGCACCGCGACGAATTGCGGCAACTCGTCAGCCGCTATGGCCTTTCGCGCCCCCGCGTTTTTGGGTCGGCTCTCCGTGGAGATGACAGTGACGAGAGCGATCTCGACTTGCTGGTAGACCCCGGCCTGTCCACCAGCCTCCTTACAATTGCAGGTCTAAAAATCGATGCGGAGAAATTGTTGGGAGTGCCCGTATCGGTTTTGACTCCCAACGGATTGCCGCCAAAGTTCCGCAACGAGGTGCTGCAAGACGCGCAGCCCCTATGAAGCATCCGGAGCGTCTTGAAGACTATCTCGAACACATTGCCGAAGCGATTGAGCGGGCGATAGGTTACCTTTTGCCTGTCCAGGATCTTGCAGCTTTTCGACAGAACCCACAGGTTCAGGACGCGGTTGTCCGAAACATCGAGATCATCGGCGAGGCCGTGAACAAGATCAACAGCACTGCGCCCGACTTTTTTGAAAAGCATCCTGAACTTCCCTGGGCGCAAATGCGTGGCATGCGAAACGTAGCGATCCATGAGTATTTCTTTGTCGACCTGGAAATAGTCTGGACGACAATCAAGAATGATCTTCCTAAGCTGAAACAGCAGATCGATCATCTGCTGAAGAGATAACGGGCGGGCGAAGCCCTCACGCAACTTGCGGCAGCTACAATATCAGCCTCAAGGCTAAGTTCCAACTTTCCGCATGACCATGTTTACGCCCGAGACTCGCGAACAACTGCGCGCCGCGCTGTTAGACTTTGCCCGTAGCGACTCACGCATTACCGGCGCCGCCATCACCGGCTCAGCCGCGAGTGACGCCTCAGACCGCTGGTCGGATATCGACCTCGCGTTCGGCATCGCGGCCTCCGCTGACGTAACGGCTACGCTCACCGATTGGACCGCGCACATGTACGCGCAATGTCGCGCCGTACATCATACCGATGTCCGCGCCGGCGCCTGGATCTACCGCGTCTTCCTGCTTGCCGACTCCCTGCAGGTCGATCTTGCATTTACGCCCGCCGATCAATTTCGTGCCATCGGCCCGACGTTCCGTCTCGTATACGGCAAAGCGGAACCGCCGCTCGAGATGCCGAACGCCGCCCCTGCGGATTTGATCGGTCTCGGCTGGCTCTACGCCCTCCATGCGCGCAGCGCAATCGCTCGTGACAAGCTCTGGCAGGCGGAATATATGGTGAGCGGCATCCGCGATCACGTCATGGCGCTGGCGTGTTTGCGGCACGGGCTCGCGACCGTGCACGCGCGCGGCGTCGACCAACTACCAGGCGATGTCGCCGCGGGCTTCGAAGCGGCGCTCGTCCGCAACCTGACTCACGCAGAACTCTCCCGCGCGTTTCGCGCCGCACTCGAACTGCTGATGCGGGAAGCCGCACTGGCCGATCCGGCTCTCGCTGCCAGGCTAACGACGCCTTTAAAGCTCTTGACCGTAACCCAGCTCGAAGCCGCAATGTAGTATCGTCACCTTTGCATGCGTGTTCTCGCTCTGGCAGCAATCCTCGGCTGCGCCGCGTTCGCCCAGTCTCCCTCTCCCGCAGTCATCCGCGTCGATCTCGCCCAGGCGCCCTCGCCGCTCACGCCCATCTGGAGCTTCTTCGGTCACGACGAGCCCAACTACACCTACATGAAGGATGGCCGCAAGTTGCTCAGCGAACTCGCCGCGCTAAGCCCCGTGCCGGTGTACATGCGCGTGCATAGCTTGCTGGTGACTGGCGATGGAAAGGCGTCCTTTAAGTGGGGATCGACCAACGCCTACACCGAAGACGCCTCGGGAAAGCCGATTTACGACTGGACCATCATCGATCGCATCTTCGATACCTATATGGAGCGCCACATGAAGCCGCTGGTGCAGATCGGCTTCATGCCGCAAGCTCTTTCGACCCACCCCGAGCCCTACCAGCATCACTGGAAGCCGGGCGACAACTACAACGACATTTACACCGGCTGGGCCTATCCGCCGAAAGACTACTCCAAATGGGCGGAACTGGTGTATCAGTGGACGCGGCATGAGGTGCAAAAATACGGCCAGGCCGAAATCGAGACTTGGCTGTGGGAAGTGTGGAACGAGCCGAACATTGCTTACTGGAAGGGCACGCCCGAGGAGTATCAGAAGCTGTACGACTACTCGGCGGATGCGGTGAAGCGCGCGTTGCCGACGGCGCGCGTGGGCGGCGACGATTCCACGGGACCTGCGGGCACAAGCGCGGGCGCATTTCTGCGCGGCTTCTTGAATCACGTTCTGCACGGCACGAATTACGTGACCGGCAAGACCGGGTCGCCGCTCGATTTCGTCAGCTTCCACGCCAAGGGCGCGCCGCGCTTTGTCAATGGCGACGTGATCATGGGAATCCAGAACCAGTTGCGCGATTTGAACGCCGGGTTCGAGATCGTCGCTTCGTTCCCGGAGCTGAAGAATAAGCCGGTCGTCATCGGCGAGTCGGATCCGGAGGGATGCGCTGCCTGCTCTTCGCGCGTGGCCCCGCAGAACGCGTACCGGAATGGCTTAATGTATCCGAGTTACACGGCGGCCGTGATGCCGCGGCATCTCGACTTGGCGGCGCGGCATGGCATCAATCTGTTGGGCGCCGTCACCTGGGCGTTTGAGTTTGAAGACCAGCCGTACTTCGATGGCTTTCGCGACCTGGCGACCAACGGCGTCGACAAGCCGGTGCTGAACGTCTTCCGTATGCTGGGTATGATGACGGGCAATCGTGCCAACGTGGACAACCCGGACGCGGCCGCGCTCGACGACATGCTGCGCACCGGCGTGAAGCAGAAGCCCGACGTGCATGCGATGGCGAGCATCGATTCTCATTCAGCGGCGGTGCTGGTTTCGAACTATCACGATTCGGCGAAGCCCGGACCCGCCGCGCCGATCGATTTGACGATTTCCGGGCTGCCGCACGGTCGAGTGCACGTGGAGCACTTTCGCGTGGACGAAAACCACAGCGATTCCTACGAGGTCTGGCAGAAGATGAACTCGCCCGAGCATCCGGACGCGGCGCAGTATGCGGCGCTCGAAGCCGCAGGGCAGTTGCAGATGCAGGAATCTCCCCGATGGGCGCAGGTGGCGGATGGGACTCTGCGGCTGCAGTTCGAACTGCCGCTACATGGGGTCTCGCTGGTCCGACTAACGTGGTAGTGGAGTGCGGAGATCCCCAAATTGATGCCGATTCCTCCGTGCCGGGCTTTCACAGGTGTAGCGGTCGCCACTCGTTGTTGGAGCTGCCAACTTCCGCTAGAATAATGTCTTACCGTCGTGGAGCTTTAGCTGCTTTCCTTCAACCTCGCATGAACTTTTTCCCGGGATTTCGTGTGGCGGGCCGTGTGGCCTGCGCCTGTCTGGCCGCGGCCGGGCTATGGGGGCAGGCACAACAAACCCCGCCGCAACAGACGCCGCCGGCGCAACCCCAGACGCCGCCTGCACAAACGCAGCGGCCTCCCGTGCAGAACCCGCCGGCGCAAACACAGCCGGGCAATCCGTTGCAAAATGCCCCGCGCACTCCGCAGCAGCAGGGAAATCCCTTGCAGAATGCTCCGCGGACGCCACAGCAGGGCACTCCGTTGCAGAACGCGCCGCTCGAGGCGCAGCCAACTCCCGCTCCGCAGTTGAAACCGGGACAACAGTACATCGCTTCGATCGACGTGCGCGGTTCGCGCCGGGTCCCCGCGGATACGCTGAAGGCGCTATTGGCATCGAAGCCGGGCGACATTCTGGATGAAGACGTACTGCGGCGCGACTTCATGGCGCTGTGGAATACGGGCCGCTTCGACGACATCCGCCTGGAATTGGAACCTGGCGAGCGGCCGCAATCGGTGAATGTAACCTTCGTGGTGACCGAGCGCCGCGTGGTCCGAACGATTCACTACAACGGCATTCACACGGTTACGGAATCGGAAATTCTGGATCGTTTCAAAGAGGCGAAGGTCGGGCTGGTCGTGGAATCGCAGTACGACCCTAACAAGATTCAACATGCGGCCAACGTGCTGAAGCAGTTCCTTTCCGAGCGCGGCCGGCAGTACGCGACGGTAGAGCCGCAGATCGAACAGATTCCGCCATCCTCACTGGCGCTGACGTTCAACGTGAATGAAGGGCCGAAGGTGAAGGTGGGAGCGATCACCATCACCGGCAACCATTCGTTCAACCAGCGCTGGGTGATTGAGGCGATGAAAAACCTGCACCCGTATGGCGTGCCGCACTCGATTTACCTGGAAAACATCTTCGCCAAGACGTACGATGCGGCGAAACTGGATGAAGACGGCGAACGCATTCACCAAAAGTACGCCGACCATGGCTATTTCCAGGTAAAGGTGCTGGAGCCGACGGTGAACATCGTGCCGCGCGGCGGCAAAGGGTGGCGGTTGCCCATTGTCAAGATGGAGACGCCGGGCATCTATGCCGACATCACCCAGCCGATTGAAGAGGGCCGCCTGTACCACCTGCACGCGATGAAGTTCGAAGGCGTGAAGCTGTTCAAGACGCCTGAGGCTTTGATGCGCCCGCTGTTTGGCATGGGCCCGGGCGACATCTTTCAGACCGACAAATTGCGCAAGGGCATTGAGAACATGCGCAACCTGTACGGCAAGTTCGGCTATATCGACTTCACGCCGGAACCTAACTTCGACTTCATTCCGAATACCGACCAGGTGGATCTGACGATCACGGCCGATGAAGGACAGCAGTTCTTCGTGCGCCGCATCGATTTCGCCGGAAACTCGACGACGCGCGACAAAGTGATCCGCCGCGAGATTCTTTTGGACGAAGGCGATATGTTCAACAGCAGTCTGTGGGACCTGAGCATCCTGCGTTTGAACCAGCTCGGGTATTTCGAAGCGCTGAAGAAAGAGGACGCGGCGGACATCCACAAGAACATCGGATCGAACACGCTGGATATTACGCTCAAAGTGAAGGAGCGCGGTAAGAACTCCATCGGTTTGAACGGCGGCGTGTCGGGAATCGCGGGCAGCTTCGTTGGATTCAACTATTCCACCAACAACTTCCTGGGATTGGGCGAAACGCTTTCATTGGGCGCGCAGTTAGGCACTCGGCAGCGCAATATCACGCTGGGCTTCACGGAGCCCTACCTTATGGATAAGCCGATTCAGACCGGCTTCACGGTTTACCTGAATCGCTTCGATTTCGACCAGGGCCGGGAAGCTTCGATTCTGGCTGGCCAAAACCTGATTCCGCTTTACAACTCGTTGGGCACGCAAAACCTGCTGAACTATGTTCAGGACAGCCACGGGTTCAATGTATTCGCCAGCTACCAACTGCACCGCAGTTTCTGGCGGACGGGTATTCAGTACGGTTACGACATTTCGCAAATCTCGACCTTAACCACGGCCGCAACGAACTATTTCCAGTACATCAACTTCAGCGGCGTCTACGGACCCAACGCGCTCCAGGGAATCAAAACGAGCAGCGTTACCCCATCGCTGACTTACAACACCGTGAATCATCCGATCAATCCGACGGGCGGCAAGAGCGTGTTTTTCAGCCTGCAGTTCGCCGGCACGGCGCTGGGCGGCAACGTGAATACGGTGAAACCGACGCTCGAAGTGAAGTACTTCCACCCTTCGCCGATTAGCCGCAAACAAGTGCTGGCGTTCCGCGCGATGTCGTGGCTGATTACGGGCTACGGCGGGAAAGAAGTTCCGCCATTTTCGCGCTCCTTCATGGGCGGCGAACAGGACGTTCGCGGATTCGAAATCTGGGGCATTACTCCGATCGCGTTTATCGCATCCAGCACGTCAGTCCCTGTGTATAACAATGATGGTTCCCCGCGCACGCAAAGAACGGTGAGCGGGGGAGTGCTGAGCTCGACGCCGGTGATGATGAACATCCCGATGTACCAATTGATCACGCCCGGCGGCGACTTCCAGGCGGTGATGAACTTTGAATACCGCATTCCGATCGCCGGGCCGATCACGCTGGCGGCGTTCTTCGACGCGGGTTTGAACCGGATTCTGCGAGCCGACCAGTTGTCGATGGATCCGGCGCGCGTGCAGGATTTGAACCTGCAATTTCCGCAGGCCGGATTCAGCGGCAAGGTGCAGATAGCCCCCGGCACGGAGCGCCCGCGCGCATCTACCGGACTTGAAATTCAGGTATTGTTACCTGTCGTGAATGCGCCCTTCCGCGTGTACTTCGCATATAACCCGTCGCGCGTGGTAGAGAATTTACAACCGCCAATTGTGGCGGACCGTGCGGCCTTCCCCAACGCAGCCACGTTTAATAACGCCGTGGCCACGTTTGGCCAGGCATATCCCTTTGATGAGCGCCGCACTTTGTTGCGCTTTACGGTGGGAAGGACGTTCTAAAACATACGCGCTGCCAGCTATAATAGGAATTCCAACGTTTAGGAGTTTTGCTTGAAGAAGAATTTTGCAACCGTAGCTTTTTCTCTCGGTCTGGCCGTCGCGGCGCAGGCTCAAACCACCACCGGCGCGCAGGCCGCGAACCGTCCCGCCGCGCCATCAGCGGCGCTTCCGCCCGCGGGCAGTGTGACGCTGCCCACAAAGGTGGCTGTGATCAACATCCAGGGCGCGATCTTGAATACCAAAGAAGGCGCTGCCACGGCAGCCACGGTTCAGGCCAAGTATCAGCCCAAAAAAGATGAGTTCGAAAAGCGCCAGCGCGAAGTTCAAGGGATCCAGGATCAATTGAAAAAGGGCGGCGCGACCATGAGCGACGATGCCAAACAGAAGCTCGAACGCGACATGGATGCGAAGAACAAGGGGTTGCAGCGCGACACGCAGGAGACCAGCGACGACTACGAGCAGGACATGGGCAAGGTGTTCCAGGAACTCGGGAACAAAATGCTGCAGATCATCGAACAGTACTCGTATCAGAACGGCTTCGCGGTAGTGATCGATGTCAGCAATCAGCAGACGCCGGTAATCTGGGCGGCCCCGTCTTCCAACATCACCGCCGACATTATCAAGTTGTACGACCAGGCTCATCCGTCGGCCGGTGCGCCGGCCGGAAAGCCCACGGTTCCGGCTCCGGCTCCGAAGTCCGCCACTCCTCCTAAGAAGTAAAATTCCTGATCGAAATGGGGCGGGCCTTGGCCCGCCCTTCTAACGTCGCTGCCATTTTTGAGGTGGCGCCGCGCGAACTCAGCTTTCAAATTCCCGCCCTCCTGAATATAGTCCCTAGAAAACTTTGACCGCTAGCTTTTTGAAAAGCCGGGGGTTAGGTCTGCCGATGGTGAGACGCAAACCGTCAGGCCCAGACGCTCCAGCCGGCGCACCAGTCGTTTGGCGGTACGCTCCGGGTGCAGTTTGTCGAAGTAATCGTCTCCCAAATCTTGATACGGCGTGCCGGTCTTGAGAATGCAATAGGCGATCACCACGATCTTATGTGCGACGGCCATTACCGCCCGGCCCCAGCCGCGCCTTGCCTTAATGCGGTGGAAGAATGCGCGCAGATATCCGTGCTTGCAGCGGGAAGCAGCCCACGCCG
>DATAUH010000580.1:0-7173 GCA_036268375.1 Bryobacteraceae bacterium
TTGATCTGCGTGGGACTCACGTAGTAGAGCGGCACAGCGGCGCCGTTAAATATCAACTGCACGTCGCCCAACGTCGTCGGCCAGGTACTGTCCGAAGCTGTTGCACTCGCAAATTTGTTGGAGCCGTTTAACGGGAATAGCGAAGCCAGCATCCCCGGAGCCAGGTACGGCTTATCCAGTGCGAAACTGGCTGCGTTGAGATAGCTCAAGCCCGGGTAGAACACGGAGATCCGGCTCGACGAATCCGCCACAATCAAATCGCCGAACTGGTCCTGCGCCAGCGCCAGGGTTGCTACCGCCGTATTTTGTCCGTCGATATTGATGATCGGTTGGATCGGAGTCGCGTCGAGGGGCGCCTGGTTGAAGATCAGCGTTTCGTATTTCGGGTATCGCACCGCGGTTCCAGAACGCGTATTCGCCACCCAAACTTCACCTGTCGTCTGGTTGACGAACACACCTTCGGCCGCATTGGTCGTCAGGCTCAAGCCTGCCGCCTGGCCCGTGGTCTGCGTGCTCGAAGACGACGGATCGCCAAAAATCAGAATGCGGTTGTTGCCCGTGTCCGCCACATAAACCTGTCCGTTACTGTCGCACGCAATATGATGCGGCGCGTTCAGATTGATCGTCGAAGTGCCCGCCGCTGTCGACGTGAAGCTCTGCTGCCCGAAAACCTTCGTAGCCGCCAAGCCGTTGTCGGTGCCCGCATTGAAGCTTCCGTTGTTAGTGAACTTGAAGTACAGCACGCGATTGTATTGCTGATCCGAAACCAGCAGTCCGTTGGTGCCCGAAGTCGCCAACCCGTACGGCGTGCCCATCGTCTGGCTGGTCGGCGCCACAATCGACGAAGTGAAATTCGATTGTCCGATCACCAGGTCTGCCGTTGGGGTCCCGCTTTGCGAGAACGGCGCCGGGAAGCGCAGCACGCGCGCATTTCCCGAATCCGCCACATAGAGCGCGCCATTCGCATCCACCAGAATTCCCTTCGGCGAGCACAGGCTGGTAGCGCTCGGGCGCGACAGATCGCCCGTCGGGTAATTGCAAAGTCCCGTGGCGCCCGTCGGCTGGCCGATAATCAAATCCGCCGGCGCGTTTAGGTTCAAACTGCGCATGTCCTTGTATCCCAGAATGCGGTGGTTTCCCGGATCTGAGACATACAGGTGCGGCACGCTCCCCGTCGCATCGATGGCAATGCCCGCGTCGATGAGCGTGGAGCCGTTGCTCTGAAACGTATCGAACTGGAACTCCCGGCCTTCGATCAGGTTGATCGATCCGGTGTTCGTGCCGTCCTGACCTAGCACGCGTGTTGCGGGCCCAAGCGTATCGGTGTTGGGAAATACCTGCAGCACGCTGACGCGATTGTTATTCGTATCCGCGACATACAGTTCGTTTGTCGCCTGTAAATAAAACGCCGACGTTGGGCTGGACACCGTGCTCGCCGAAGGCGGCGGCGTAATCACGCTTGCCGAACCCGCGCCATTCGACCGGCTTGGCAGGTTGTAGCTCGTCTGGCCGAATACTGCCGTCGCCTGCGGTCCATAGCTGGTATTCGGATCGGGCCACTGCGCAAACGGCGGGAAGATCAAGATGCGGTTGTCGCCCGTGTCGCTCACGCCCACGCTCTGGTCGGGCAGGAAGAAAATGCCGGTCGGAAACGCCATCAGCGTCTGATACGCCTGCGCCTGCGTGAAAGTATTGGAGGGCGAAAACACGCCCATGATCCGCGCCGCCGATTGCCCACCCGGTTGGAACGGCGGCGTGAACACCAGGATTCGCCCCGGGAAACTGCCGGTGATTCCGTCATCCGCCACATACAAACGTCCCGCCGGATCGATCGCAATCCCGCCCGGAACGTTGAACTGGTTCCCGATCACAGCGTTTGCCTGCGTGCTCGTGTTAAACGGCGTGTAATTTGTCGTCAAATTCGGCTGGCCGATCACCGTATCAGCCGTTCCGTTGCCGCCCGAAGATCCGCAATTGCTGCAACTGAACTGCGACGCCGGAAACCGCACCACGCGGTTGTTGCCGGCATCCGTCACCCACAGATTGCCTTGGCCATCGAATGTGAGGTAGCTTTGCGTCCCGGAAAGTTTCAATCCCTGCGCGCTTAGGCCGCCCGCATAGTTCGCCGCGTTCGAAGAAAGGCTCGGTTGCCCCAGCCAAAGGTCCGGAAAGAAGTTGCCCGTAGTATTGCTGAACGGCGCGCGATACCGCAAAATCCGGTTGTTACCGGTGTCGGCAACGTACAAGTCGCCATTCTGCACCGCCACTCCCACCGGTGTCGACAATCCCGTCGTAAGCGCCGTTCCCGGCCCCGCGGCCGCTGTAGTAAAACGGTCCGGCTGTCCGATCACGATGTCCGCCGGCTGCCCGTTCGTAAACCCGGTCGCGTTCTGCCAGCCCAGAATCCGGTTGTTGAACGTGTCCGCCACATAAATATGCGGTGGGCTACTCGAAGCGTCCAGCGTCACTCCTTGCGGTTGGAACAGCTCGCGACCCTCCACCCAGTTAGGCGAGGTCGTCTCTGCGGGTTGTTTGGGCTGACCCAGGGCGCGGGAAGCAACAGGGTTTAATGTGACCTGCGAATATCCCGCGGAGGCAGCCGTAAGAATCAGACTGGCAGTAAAGGCGCACTTAAGTTTCATGAATGATTTCCAGAGGCAGGCGCGACGCGGAAGGCGCTTCATTTGAGGATACCAGAAGCAATTTCACTCTGCGCCAGTCAAGTTGCTATCCGATTTCATATTTAGTTCTATCTGCTCAGCGCCTTTTTCGGACGCCCCCGAGGCCCGGAAAAGTGCCGAATTCCTGGGTATTTTCGCCGCCAAGCGAACTTATCGGCGTTTCCGGAAATTCTCCGCATTAAAGTTTTTCAATTCGTACTCCGCCTCACCTATACAGCTTCTCTAACTTCCCCAATGCCTTCTCGATCCGCTGCGGCTTTTCAATCACCCCCGCGAACAGATCTCCCCGTTCCCGAAACCGCTCCCGCACATTCGAAATATTGAACTGGTCCGGATGCAGCCCCGGCTTCACCTCATCCCACTCGAGCGGCGTCGCCACCGGCGCCCCTGGATACGCCCTGAGAACATACGGCGCGGCAATAGTCTTCGATTTCGCGTTCTGCATCCAGTCGAAATACACCCGGTTACGCTCTCGCTTTGAAACCGAGCGCGGCGTCGTAAAGAGCTCCGGCCGTCGCCGGGCCGCAATTCGCGCAATCACCTCCGCAAATGCCCGCGTGTGGTCGTACGTGTAGTCCGTTTCTACCGGGATATACACGTGCATCCCGTCTCCGCCCGTCGTTTTCGGATACCCCTCCATCCCGATCTCGTCCAGCACCTCCTTCACCAGCAGCGCCGCCTCGACGATCTTCTCGAACGAACAGTGCTGCGGATCCAGGTCAATCAGCACGAAGTCCGGATTCTCCAGCGACCCCGACCTGCTCATCCACGGGTTATGGTCGATGCACCCCAAGTTCACCAGGTAGAGCAGCGCCGCGCGGTCCTGCGCAAACACATAATTGATCGGGGCCTCGTTATGCTCCGAATCGATCATTTCCGTCTTCAGCCACGGCGCAAACGTCTCCGCCGCGTGCTTCTGAAAAAAGAACTGCTCCTTGATCCCGTTCGGGTACCGCTTCAACGAAAGCGGCCGATCCCTCAAATGCGGCAAGATCAGCCCCGACACGGCATCGTAATAATTGAGCACGTCCCGCTTCGTCACCCCATCGTCTGGGTAATAAACCTTCTTTAGATTGGTGAACTTCAGCGTTTGCCCGTCGACACGGCAGGTCGCCTCTTTTACGTCCCCCAGAAACTCCCCGTCCGTTGGCCGCTCCGTGGCGCGCGCGGCGGCGGGAGCCGCCTCCTCCCGTGCCGCCACTTCCCGCGTCGCCTCCGTGGGCTTCACGTCCTCTCGCAGCCCCAGGTAAACCGGCGCGCGCAATTTCTTGTCCGGCGTCCACTGCCCGAACTTCACCTCCACCACCAGTTCCGGCTTCACCCACGTCATCCCGCGATCCGGCTTCGGCTTCACCGCAAACGGGCACTTCGATGTCGCCAGCGGCCGCAGTTTCGCATCCATAAAGGCCAGCGTCCTCTGGTCGAACCCTGTGCCCGTATTCCCCACCCATCGCAGCTTTCCGTCTTCGTAGACCCCCAGCACCAGCGCGCCAAAGTACGCCCGTTCCCCTTGCGGCTCGGTAAATCCGCCAACCACAAACTCCTGCTGCGTAACAATCTTGATCTTCAGCCAGTCGCTCGACCGCTTCGCCTCATAACAGCTCGACGCGCGTTTCGCCAGCAGTCCCTCCAGCCCGTTCTCCCGCGCCGCCTCCAGCATCTCCTCGCCCACGCCCGGAAATGCCGCCGATATACGAAACACCCCGTCCGGCGTCACCACGTCTTCGAGCAGTTTCCGCCGCTCTTCCAGCCGCACCCCGCGCAAGTCCCAACCGTCCAGGTACAGAATGTCGAACACGAAATACACCACCGGCGTATTGCGCGACATGTGCGCGATTGAATTTGGATCCGCGTTCATAATCCGCGGCTGTATCAGGTGAAACTGCGAAACGCCCTTCGCGTCCAGCACCGCAATTTCGCCATCGAGGATCGCGGTCTCCGCCGCCACCTGGTGCGGAATCACCGCCAGTTCCGGATATTGACGCTCGCAGCGGTTGCCCGTGCGCGATTGCAGGCGTACGCTTTCGTTCTCGATGAACGCAATCGCGCGCACCCCGTCCCACTTAATCTCGAATAGCCAGTCCTGCCCGCGCGGCACGCTATCCGCAAGCTGCGCTTTCATTGGCTGAATCGCCGCCGGAAGTTCCGCCTTGCGCGCGCCCTTCAGGCTGCCGGGCTCGATGAGCCTTTTTTTTTAACCGCCGGTTTCACCGCCGTTTTGCTTGCGGCCTTCTTTGCCGGCGCGCGCGCCGCGGGCTTGCTGCTCGCCCAGACTCTGTCCGACGCCCCCGCGCTCTTGCGCTTCTCCTTCTTCGCCGGTAAATTGCGCGCAATCTCTTCCTGAGTGCGGCCCGAAAGCGCGCTGTACGCGAAGCTCTCTATATCCCAACCTTCGGCGGCAAACTCGTCGCGCTTCTTGATAATCAGCCACTCGTTGCCCTTGCCGCGGTTCTTCATGTGTACCAGCGCAAAATCGCCGTTCAACTTTTCGCCGTGCAGTTTGAATTTCAAATCCCCGCGCGCAATCTGCGCCTCGCCCGCCACATCGCCCAGCAGTTCAAACGTGCCCTGGTCCCACAGCATCACGCTGCCCGCGCCGTAGTTGCCCGCCGGAATATTTCCCTCAAAATCCCCGTAATCAATCGGGTGATCCTCCACATGCGCCGCCAGATGCTTCACCCCCGGATCGAGCGACGGCCCTTTCGGCACCGCCCACGACTTCAGCACTCCGTCGATCTCCAGCCGAAAGTCGTAGTGCAGCCGCGTCGCATCGTGCCGCTGCACGCAGAAATAGTTCCCGGCAAACTTCGGCGCCTTCTTCGATGGCGCCGGCTCCGGCGTCTTTGAAAACGTGCGTTTGGCTATGTACTCTTCAAGCGGCATCGCTTCTGTTATAGCAATCCCGGCGCCGCGCGTTACCACAGGCTCCAAAGGAGCGGCTCAATCCAGCCCGCGGCGCCGTCAGTCTTGCTCTCCGATCGTCTTCGCGTAACTCTTCCCGTACGGATAAAACAGGTCCTTGCTGCCTTCCTTCCATGCCGCCCGCATCTCCGGCGTTGTAATGTCCCAATCCGGCCTGCACTTCTTCGTCACGGCCCGCAGATCCTGCCGTAACTCCTCAACCGTCGGCCGTCCGAAGAACCAGTAGCCGTTGTAGATCTTGTAAACCACCAACTCCGGCTCCAGCACAATCGTGTGCGGAATCATCGGATTATTTGCGGGGTCCGTATACTCCGCGATATCCAGGTCCTTCTGCACCATCCGCCCCGCGTCCGAAAGAAACGGCCAGTGGGCGCCTACGCCCGTCCGGTATTCATTGGTCGTCGTGATGTTATCCGTGCTGATCGTCACCAGCCTGCAATACCCCACTTCCAACTCGCGATGCAATTCCACCAGCCCTTCCGCCTGTCTGCGGTCCTTGGGGCAAAACCCGCCGCGGCTCAGCACCAATACCATCGGATGCGGCCCCTGCAGCTCCGATAACTTCCGCCGCTTGCCCGAATGATCTGTCAATTCGTAATCCGGAAACACCGCTCCCGGAACTATGTCCGCTCTCATGAATTTCGCTCCTCAACCATATGATGCACTTTCGCGGCTCCGGCTTCCCGCTAAACTAATAATGCATCTCTCCGGGCCGCCTATGACGCGCTTGGCCGCATTCGCGCTTTGCATTTTTCCCTCGGCGCTACACGCCTGTGGTTGCATCGGCGCAGTTACGAAATGCGATCGCCTCTGGAATTCCAGCGCCGTCGTCTTCCTTGCGAAAGCCGTTTCTTCCGAAGGCCTGAACCAAGCCGTATCACCCACACTCTTTCTATCGTCCATGGCTTTTCACTTCGTCATCCAGGAGTCGTTCAAAGCCGCGGGCCCAGTCGGTTCCGAAGCCATCGTCCAAACCGGTTCGGGTGGCGGTGATTGTGGCTATCCGTTCGCCATTGGCCAGAGTTATCTGATCTATGCCGACCAGGGCCCCGACGGCCGCCTGCGCACCGGCATCTGCTCCCCGACGCATCCTGCCGTCATGGCGGCTGCGGTCATCCGTGAACTCCGCGCCCTACGCGATCACAAACCGCTCGACGCCATCTTCGGCATCATCGGCCAGGCTCCCCGCGGCTCCGGCTTCGACTCGCTTCCGGAGTTCAAGCCGCTATCCGGCGTTCCCGTCCACGCCACATCTTCGGATGGAGCAACCTACTCCACTCAAACCGACGCCAGCGGCGTTTTCGCGTTCGCCTCTCCGTCGAGCGGCGACTATCGCGTAGAGTCTGAACTGCCATCCGGCTATGCGCCCTCGCCCGCACCTCGTGAGGTTGAAATCACCACGCCCGGTTTCGGCTGTCGAATCGAACAACTGGCGCGGCCCGGCGGTCTCATTCAAGGTACAGTGCGCAACTCTGCCGGAGAGCCGCTCGCCGGCTTCGTCACCGTTCAACCCGCGAATCCTGAAGACGCCCGCGCCGCACGCCTGCGCGGCGGTCTACCCGGTTTCACC
>DATAUH010000581.1:0-4849 GCA_036268375.1 Bryobacteraceae bacterium
GTGCGGCGGATGGACAAACCTGCCCGCCAGTCTGGAATGAATCAATGAAAGCAGTCTGTCTCTTCTTTCTCGCTCTGCCTTTGATTGCCGACGGCCCGCTTCCGCTCACGATGAAGCGCGCCGTGCAGATCGCCGTCTCGCCTGAGGGCAACACCAATATTCAGTTGTCCGAGGAAGCCGTCAAGCAGGCTCGCATGCGCTCGCTCGAAGCCCGCGCCGCGCTCCTGCCGGATGTCGAAGCTTCGGTAACCAGCGAAAATCGTACCGAAAATCTGGCAGCGCTCGGCATTCAAGTCGACGTGCCCATTCCCGGCTTCCGCTTCCCGACTTTCGTCGGCCCGTTCACCACCGTCGATGCGCGCGCATCTGTTACACAAAGCGTCTTTGATTTCGGATCCATTCGCCGCTACCAGGCATCCAAAGAAGGAGTAACCGCCGCACGTTCCGATTCGGACAACGCCGCGGAACAAGTCGCGGCCCGAACCGCGCGCGCCTATCTCACCGCGGTCAAGGCCGATGCCGATGTCGAAACCGCGCAGGCCAACGTAACTCTTTCCGAAGCTCTGCTCACGCAGGCGCGCAATCAGAAAGAGGCCGGCACAGGTACCGGCATCGAGATCACTCGCGCCAGCGTTCAACTCGCCAACGACAAACAGCATCTGCTCGTCACGCAAAATGCGCGCCGCGCCGCCTATCTGCAACTGTTGCGGGCGGTGAATCTCCGCCTCGATACCGACATTCAGCTCACCGACAAACTGCAATACGCGCCCATCGATCCTGTCGATCTCGAGGCCGCCCGCAAACAGGCGCTCGCGCAACGCGCCGATCTGCGCGCCCAGCAGAATCGCGAAGAGAACGCGCGCCTCTCTGCCAGCGCCGTGAAAATGCAGCGCCTGCCGTCCGTTTCCGCATTCGGCGATTACGGCTCCATCGGCACGGGGATCACCGATTCGCTCGCAACACGCACCATCGGCGTCCAACTGCGCGTGCCCGTTTTCGATGGCGGCCGCCGCGATGCCGAGCGCGCCGAATCGGCTTCGCAATACCGCTCCGAAAAGACGCGCACCAACGACCTGAAGCAGCAAGTCGAGCTCGACGTGCGCCTGTCGCTTGACGAACTCAAATCCGCAGACGATCAAGTGCGCGTAGCGCGCGAGGGTCTCGGCCTCTCCGAAAATGAACTGGCGCAGGCGCGCCGCCGCTACGAAGCCGGCGTCGCCACCACCGTCGAAGTCACCGACGCGCAAACACGCCTGGAACGCGCGCGCGAAAACCAAAACTCTGCGATCTACAACTACAGCGTCGCCAAAGTCGACCTCGCCCAAGCCACGGGCAAGGTGATGGCAACCATTCAGTAACCACGGCCCGGAGAAGAAACGACCATGAAGAAACGAATCATCGTCCTCGTTATATTGTTAGCCGCCGCCGGCGCGGGCCTGTATGCGTATCGCGGAGCGCACCGCCCGCCCGATAACCGCCTCATCGTGTCGGGGAACATCGAGCTCACTGAAATCAACATTGCTTTCAAAACCGCAGGCCGCCTGATCGAGCGCACCGTCGATGAAGGCGACTCCGTCAAACGCGGCCAAGTCATCGCGCGCTTAGATCGCGATCAGCTGCTGGCGCAACGCCAGCGGGAACAGGCCGGCCTGCAGTCCGCCGAATCGCAACTTGCCCAGGCTGGCGCGTCACTCGATTGGGAGAAGGCCAACATGGCCGCCGATCTGGAGCAGCGCCACGCCGACGTTGCGTCCAACGACGCGCGTCTCGCCGAACTCAACAACGGCGCGCGCCCGCAGGAAAAGCTCCAGGCCAAGGCCGCCGTCGATTCGGCGCAATCCGAATATGAACGGGCCAAGCGCGACTGGGATCGCGGCCAAACGCTCTACAAGAACGATGACATCTCCACTGCGCAATACGATCAATACCGCAATCGCTTCGAATCGGCGGAAGCCGCACTCAAGAACGCGCAGGAGTCCCAAGCCCTCGTTCTCGCCGGACCGCGTGTTGAAGTTATCGCCGCCGCCAAAGGCCAGGCGGAGCGCGCCCGCGTAGGTCTCAAGATGGCCGAGGCGAACACCATCGAAGTCAGACGTCGCCAAGAACAGATCACCACGCAACACGCCGAAATCGCGCGCTCCCGCGCCAGCATCGCGCTCATCGATTCGCAACTCGCCGATACCATCGTCGCCTCTCCCGTAGACGGCGTCGTTCTCGTAAAAGCGGCCGATGTTGGCGAGGTCCTCGCGCCCGGCGCCTCCATCCTCACCGTCGGCGATATCGATCATCCCTGGCTGCGCGGCTACGTGAACGAAACCGATCTCGCAAAGGTGAAGCTGGGCTCGATCGCCAAGGTCAAGACCGATTCGTACCCTGGCAAGACGTACAACGGCCGCGTCACGTTCATCGCCAGCGAAGCCGAATTCACGCCCAAGCAGATCCAGACACAACAGGAGCGGGTGAAGCTTGTGTACCGCATCAAAATCGAGCTCGACAACCCGAATCATGAACTCAAATCCAACATGCCGGCCGACGCCGAAATCGTCTTGAACTGATGCCCTCCATCATTCAAATTCGCGATCTCACGCGCCGCTTCGGCGATCTCACCGCCGTCGACCATCTCAATCTCGAAGTAGAGCGCGGCGAGATCTTCGGCCTCGTTGGTCCTGATGGCGCCGGCAAAACCACCACCCTGCGTATGCTCTGCGGCCTCATCGAGATCACCTCCGGCTCCGCTCAGGTCGCAGGCCATGACGTCGCCAGCGAATCGCGGGCCGTCAAAGACCAAATCGGATACATGGCGCAGCGCTTCGGTCTCTACGCCGATCTTACGGTCGAAGAGAACATGGCGTTCTACGCCGATCTCTTCGACATAGTCGGCGCCCAACGTGACGACCTCACCGCCCGCCTGCTGCGCATGACGCGTATGGAGCCCTTCCGCGCGCGCCGCGCCGGACGTCTCTCGGGCGGCATGAAGCAAAAGCTGGCGCTCATGTGTACGTTATTGCATCGCCCGCAGATCCTCTTTTTGGACGAACCGACCAACGGAGTGGATCCTGTTTCGCGCCGCGATTTCTGGACCATCCTTTATCAGCTTCTGAAAGACGGCATCACCATCTTCATGACAACGGCATATCTCGATGAAGCCGAGCGCTGCAACCGCGTCGGTCTCATGCACCGCGGCCGCCTGATACACTCCGCTCCGCCCGACGTCATCCGGCGCGACACCGGCGCCGCAACTCTCGAAGCCGCATTCATCCAAACCATTCGCGCGCTGGACGCGCAGGAGACTCGCGCATGATCGCGGTCCAGATCGAAAACCTCGTAAAAACGTTCGGCACATTCGTAGCCGTCGATCACGTTTCGCTGCAAGTCGAAAAGGGCGAAATCTTCGGCTTCCTGGGTCCCAATGGAGCCGGCAAATCCACCACCATCCGTATGCTCTGTGGCCTTCTGACGCCCACCTCCGGCCGCGCCACCGTCAACAATTTCGATGTCGCCACTCAGCCCGAGCAGATCCGCAGGTCGATTGGCTATATGTCGCAGAAGTTCTCTCTCTACGACGACCTCACCGTCGAAGAGAACATCGATTTCTACACCGGCATCTATGGCGTGCCGCGCGCCCGCCGCGCCGATCGCAAAGACTACGTGCTCCGCATGGCCGGCATCGCCGAACGCCGCCGCGCGCTCACCGGAACGCTGTCCGGTGGATGGAAACAGCGCCTCGCGCTCGGCTGCGCCATCCTGCACGAGCCGCCTGTCCTTTTTCTCGACGAACCCACATCTGGCGTCGACCCCATCGCCCGCGGTGATTTCTGGAACCTCATCCGCGAGATGTCCGCCCAAGGCCAGACCATCTTCGTCAGCACGCACTACATGGACGAAGCCGAATACTGCAACCGCCTGGCACTGATGTACCGCGGCAAAGTGATCGCGCTAGGCACGCCCGCGGATCTAAAACGCGAGCTTACTTCGCACTCGCTGTTTCAACTCGACACCAGCGATCCCTTGGATACCATGCGCGCACTCGAAGGCCTTCCCGGCGTCCACGATGTCGCAGTTTTCGGTGGCGGCCTGCATGTCACGGTCGACGACCCAACCGCAGCCGAACCACGCATCCGCGAAGCGCTGGACGCGAAATCGATCGAAGTCAAACGTCTTGAAAAGATCCAGCCATCTATGGAAGACGTGTTCGTCGCCATGATCGAAGCCGAAGAACGCGCCAATCCCACCCAAAGGAGCGCCGCATGAGCCGCCGTCGTATGCGCGCCGTGTTTGTCAAGGAACTGCACCACATCGCCCGCGATCCGCTCAGCCTCGGCATGGCCCTCGCCGTGCCCGTCATGATGCTGCTGTTGTTTGGATGGGCGCTCAGCCTCGATGTCGATCGCATTCCGACGCTTGTCTACGATCTCAACAAGACCGAGGCCAGCGTCGATCTGATCAAGCAGTTTCAAGGCTCGCGTTATTTCGAGATTCAGGGCTTCGTGAACAGCTACGCCGCCATCGAACATGCAATCGACCGCAACCAGGCGTTGATGGGCATCGTGATTCCCCGCGACTACTCACGCAATAAGGGGCTCGGCCAGGCCGCGCCGGTACAAATTCTGCTCGATGGCAGCGATTCCAACACTGCCTCCATCGCACTAGGCTATGCGCAGAGCGTTACGAGCGCGTACTCTCTCCAGATGCGCGGGGCGGCGCAAAACCGGCGCGCCGGCGGCGGCACGCCAATACAGCCTGTACAAGCTAGCTTGCGCGTCTGGTACAACAGCTCGCTCGAATCCAAGAACTACGTCGTGCCGGGCCTGATCGCAGTCATTCTGCAAATTATCGCCGCGCTGCTCAC
>DATAUH010000582.1:0-48769 GCA_036268375.1 Bryobacteraceae bacterium
TCCCGCCTTGAGACAAGATACTTCGTTCAGCCAAAGTTTCGTTGGGATGATCGGAGCGATGATTGCGCCTTCGGCGCGATGATGTTGCTTGCCTTACGGCAAAAGTTCAGAAAACTGCGTTTTCAGATGATTGCCAACATGAACGCGGCATCCGCTGCGGCTCGATATTGGTCGGGCGCGATGAGCTCATCCTTGCAGCGCGAGATCACTTGCAAGACCTGGACAAGCTCATAAGCCGGCTCGTAAAGATTTTGATAGTAGTGAAGGGGAAGCTTATCGAGGTTCGCCTCTAGCAAGGCAAGAGACCCAGTTCGATCGAGGACCCGAACCTTGCTCGTTCGGCCAACACTGGAGGGCCATTTCGTTACCAGTTCGAGACCAAATGCATGGAAGGTTCCGACCCACATTTCGATTGCGGCATCGGTGTTCATTGCCGAAAGGCGTTCGCGCATTTCCTCCGCTGCCTTATTTGAGAACGTCAGGGCCAGCAGGGAGCTCGAAGCCGAGCCCTTGTCCAGAAGGCGCTTAATCCGTCTGATCAGGGTGCGGGTCTTTCCTGTGCCTGGCCCGGCATCGACTAGCAGTGGCCCCTTGTCCCACTCCACGGCGGCCCTCTGGCTTTCATCCAATTCGTGGACGCCCCCCGGTGCTTCGGGTGGGGCCGGGCGAAGAGGCGTTAGTAGCAGAGCCCGAATCATCTGATTCAAAACCAAATGCGGCGGCAACCCAAGATCGGTCGCAATCTCAAGAGGGCGCTTTCCGCGAGCCACGTATTCTTCACGCAGCCAATCGGACGGGCAAAGAAATTCCCCGGCGAAGATATCTGCCTGGACCTCCTTGCGTTCCCGAGACGAATAACCCTCGACTTTGCCCGCGCCGCTATCCACTGGGTCCCCGCTTAATCCTTGCGGTACGATGGTCACCTCGTTGTGGGGATCGGTGTGCAAACGAAAATGCCCTATTTCATGGGCGATGACCACGAGCTCGTCGACTGGGTTCTGATTCTTAGCTACGTTTACGAGCCTGGACGACCGATCCAACGAACCCAATATGCCAGGATTAAACTCCATACGACGGAGTTCCAAGTCGTCATTGTCCAAGGCTGCGGCAACGATGCTCGCAGCACGACGGTCGCCCTTCGTTTTTGCAAACGCCTCCGCGTGACAGGCGCGGGCCTTTCGACGGATATCAGCCCAAGCGTCCATAATTAATCCTCTTCAAGCCAGTAACGTTTTCGTTCTGAGGGCATATTGCTGTCACGAATGATCTCATCGCAGCTTCGAGGGGTTATCGTTGGTGTCTTGTCTGACTTCGCATGCCCAAGTCGTGGGTTATCGAGTGCATACAGCAATGCGAGATTGAAGGACTCGACCGTAATCTTCAAAGCGCTAACAATAGCATCAACCACTCTACGGCGAACGGGCGCAAGCATCCAGCCGTTAAAAAGATCAGCAAGAACGGTTCGTCCGATGTCCAATTGCCTCGCGAGCCGCGGTACATCCGTTTCAGCGTTATTCAGCATCGCTTGAAAGGTTTGGCACGCCGAAGCGCTTCGGTTCGACGCCGTCGATGTTTCAGCACTATGAATCAGGTTTAGCGCTTGGCTATATCCTCGCGCTGCAAGGCTTTCGGTGAGTTCCTCCACCGGCAGGCCTTCTCGCGCAGCCCAATCCAAGGCTACCGCGGCGTGCGCGCGAATATCGTCGGCATATTGGGGGAACCTGCTGGTCCACTTGATAATCTGTTCCGCTGTCGGTCGCTCGCATTCCTGCTGGAATGCAAAGAGGACTTCGTCTCGGTCATCGGTGTCATTTGGGTCTGGCATGTTCTGTCTCCTACTCTCCACATTTAAGGCGTTGAATGTCTTCACTTTCCTCCAGAAAGTGACGGACCTCCTCTACCCATTCCCTCGCTGTCTTGTCACTGACGCCCAGGGCCCGCGCAATGGAGGTGACATCCTTTCTCTTGGATTCATACGGAACATCATTCATGAACAGCCAAAAAGCTAACCGCTTCCTAGGGTCCGGGACGCGCTCTAAGATCCGATCCACATCGATTTGCTCGTTTGCATCCCTCACGCCATCAAATGGCGAAGCGTGACGGAGTCTTTGTGGAACGAATTGCCCATCCTCGGCGCCCTCAGTTTCCTCGGTATCATCTTTGTACTCTGCCAAGGCGACAAGTTCTACTTCGCCTGCGTCTGCGGAGGTCTTTGACTTCTCGGCCTTGCGCTTGTGCTTTGGCGCGACCTCGTCGGGGATTCTCCGCTCACGCTCTTCTTTGGCAATCGCATCCTTCATGCGAAATAGTACGCGAGGTACGAAGGCCTCCCGCAGACCTTGGCCGTCGGCTGAGGCCGGCTGGAGCAGGGCCATAAAAACAGCCCCGTGGATGCGGAAAATGATGTCCTCACCTCTGTTCGGATGATTTACGCCAACCCGACCGCGGAGTATGCGAAGGATAGCATCAGACAGATGCTTTGCTAGTCCGTTGCGCACCATCGTGTCCCTGGCTGCCAGATCCTGAAAAGCTGCCGCAATAGATTCCAGCCTCAAAGTTCCTAGTCGCTTGTCCACGATGGCCTGACGCCATCCCTCCAGATCATTTGAATCTGGAGGTGAGTCCTCCCCAATCCGCGTTCGCATAGGCTTGTACCCCCTTTTTGGGCTTGCTCATTCACTATGTAAGCGATGCAGCGTGCAAAAAACCGGAAGCGAGCGAACATAGCAGGGCAGGAGCGACGTTTCTAGCTCGTAACTGTCGCTCCATCAATCATCTGCGCAGAATTCGATGCTCGGCTTTCACGTTACCTACGGGACACTTCCATCTTGCGCCATTTACGTCCCTTTTTGGCGCGTCCGATTAATGTCGCGTTCCACGATAAGTCCCGATGGCCGCGGTACGTGGCTAGTCCCAGCGTAGGCGTCCCTGAGACGCACGGTTCCGGCGCGGACGCCCGCTTGGAGATTTTCTTCTATCCTCCTAGCGCTGCCCATCCGGTCGCGTGGTCTCTCCACCTCAGTTACGTTCCTGTAAGTAAAACGCGTTAGGCTGCTCCAATCCATCCGGATGGCAGACATGGTCCTGTCAAAACGTCAAAATGGTCGAGGCTTTTTTGCGAAAAATCATTGTCTCCACCATTGCCCTTGCATTGGCCGCCAATGCCCAAAAGATCGAGACGGAAAAGTCGGATCGCCATAAGGTCATCCGGGTCGAGACCGCCCCTAACCATTTGAGCGTGATCGAATTGGCGGACCCGGTGACGGAAGTGGCCGCCGGAAGTCCCTCATTCAAAATTGAGTGGCGCGGGAATAAGGTATTCGTTCAGCCTCTCGATCCGGAAGCCACCACGAACCTCTTTATCTGGACGGCGTCCGAGCGCTTGAGCTCCCGTTGCAGCCGCGATTTGATCACCTGCAAGTTGCGCTTCTGGTAGACGCCGTGCCACTCTACCCCAAGTCGAAGCACCGTGTCAGAGATGTTCTCTTCGAAGCTATCCTGCTCCTCGGTTTCGGGCCGCTCGCAATTGAGCCAGATATTGACGCCCGCGTGTTTAGCTTCCTGCAGGAACGCGGTCACCTTGGCCCGCAGCTCAGCGTCTTTTTCTCGCGAGCGCATCAGGCTGTTGACGGGATCGATGATGAGGAGCCTGAGCGGATATTTGTCGAGGAAGTTGAGTTTATTCTGAATGCCGCCCAGAAACTGCTCGTAAGGGCTGACGCTGGGGGGAAGAAAGACAATCGCGCCGCCGGCAGCGGTTCGCTCCCGAAACGCTCTCCAGGGATCGGGCCCCATGATCACCTCAAAGAACGGGCTCAGCGTCGCCGTTCCGATCGCTTCCAGCGAAAGCAGGCACTCCTCTGGCGCCTGCTCCAGCGCCATCACCCAGGCTATGCCGCCTTTGCGCGCAATCTCTACCGCGAACTGAAGGCTCAGCAAGGATTTGCCGCTGCCGAACGGCCCCACCGCCAGCACAGTGCGGCCGCCCACCGTCCCCCGATACTCCTCCGCTCCCGCTTCCTGAGGACAGGGGGCGTCGATAAGCATCATGCCCCCGCCGCCGAATAGGAGATCTAGACCGGCGATTCCGCTCGGCATTCCGAAAAGATGGCTGAGCAGCATGTCGGCCGGGACCGGCGCGCCAAACTGCACCTCCGAAGATCCCGTCAGCGGCTTCATCAGGCCGAGCGCCGCGCAAAGCTCCAGGAAAACCGGTGCAAAACCGGCTCCCGCCTTTTCCGCTTCGCAAAACTCCGCCAGCACCCGCCGCAGTTCGGCTAGTTCGCAGCGACCGTGGGGCTCGCACGCGCGATTGATCGCCCCCGCCATGCTGTGTATCATGTGAACGGCTGCCGGCGAGTATCCCAGCTTGCCACGCTGTCTAATGTGCCGCATGGCAAAATATTGAACGTCCTGGCACGGAACGTGCGGCGCCAGCACCCGCTGCGCCATCACCAGTCCGCAGTATGCCGGCGGATCGTTTTGGTACTCGATCAACAGTCTCAGCGCCGGGGCGTCGTTGGCGCCAGCTCCGGCTGCCTCCCCGGCCAGCGCCTGCCGTAACGATTGTTCGTCACGCCGCGCGCCGGGCTGCGCGGGATGTGTCTGCCAAATTGCACGACAAAAAGCGAGAATCGACTCAACGGCGGTCTCGCGCGAGCCGTTACATACCGCCAGAAAATTAACCATCGCTGTGACTCTACCAAGCGCTCCCCGCCCGCGCCCTAACCGTTCGCTTCAACAGTGCGTCGGTGTCCAGCACCAGATTATTTCCCTGCACCGAGAGCGACTCCGACCACTCCACTAATTGGTCCGCGAAACAGGAGGCGGCATACACCAGCATGAAAAACCCTTCCGTCGTCTCGAGGTCGCAAGTTACGTGCCCGCCGAAGAACAGCCCCAGTACCTGCCGTTGCCTGGGAGAGGGAATCGCCTCGAACATCGCTTCGTATTTGGCTGCCGCCTCCGCCTTCAGGCGGTCGCGCTCCACGGGGTCCGTGATGCGCCGCAATGCTCCGAAGTGAGCCAGTATTTGCTTGGAAGCTAGGAGCGGCCTGGCCTCCGACAGCGCCTTATTGGATACTCGCGACGCTAGTTGCGCGCTCAAGCTGGCGACCGTCTCCGCATCCTGTAGTTCGCCGACCGCGGAGCCCATGAGGTTCTGCACTTCGCGTGCGTACTCCCTCTGCTCTTCCTCTTCTCGCACCGTGTGCACCCGGATCTCTCCGAGCAGTCTCTCCAAGGCGGCTGTTTCGCCCTCGAGAAGTACGGGATCGGTGGCTTTCAAAAACTCTATACGGTGTTGGCAGGCTGGGCAACCTGTGTCTAGATGCCGCTGAAGATCCGGCGACACGGATGCTTCGAAGCGCAGATCGTAAAGATAATGACGGAGCGTTTGCAGGGGGACTTGTTCGCTACACGCCGGAGGCTCGGCACTGGACACTTCTTCGGCTGGTTCTTCTCTCATGAAAAATCTCACTTGGCACGAATTCTGCCTGAGGTCGCGCCGCCCAATGGCAGGGTCAGGTTGGCGGCGCGCCGCCCAGAAGGGCGGTGCGGGCCGTCGGCGGCCCGCGGAATTCGTGCCCCGAATTGGCGCAGACCTCATGCCCCGGGTTCGCCGGGAACGGGATGCCGCGCCCGGCGCCCCAATCTATGTGCTGTACCTTCAAGAACTTGTCCCCCTTCCTGTATTTTGCCGGCCCATCTCGGCCGGCTGACTATATATACGCAAGTAGGCGCTGGTTTTCTCATCCCGGCTTAATTTCCGCCAGCGCTTCGTAAACCCACCTGCGGCAGTCCTGGCGCATGCGGTAGACGGTGGCCGGGCTCATCCCCAGCCGCTCCGCGATCGCATCCGCCTCTTTGCCGTCCAGCAGCATCTCAAAAACCCGCAACCGCTGCCGAGGCTGGACGCGCTCCAGACGCGTTCGCAAGGCGCGCTCTAGCACCCCGGGGTCCATCGTCCCAGGATGGGCGGCCATTACCGCAATCTGGATCTCCTCCTGCAGGGATACCGAGACCTCCTGTTCCCGCCGCCGCCGCCGCCATCGGTCGACGACCGTGCTAGCGGTAATGACATGCAGATAGCCCGCTAGCGAGGTTTGGGCGGGATCGAACGATGGCAGAGCGCGGAAGGCGCGAAGAAATGTCTCCTGAACGAGTTCCTCCACTTCGTCTCTTGTTGCGCTGCCGGCCAATTTGATCACCCAGGAGGCTACCCGATGCGAAAACCGCCGGTAAAACTCATTCCAGGCATCCTGATCCGGAGGGTCGGTAGAACAGCGCAGTGCCAGGTCCTCGTGGCTCGCGCCGGCAGCATCGCTCGAAGCGCTCATGCCGTTCCGCGGCTCCGCCTGTAAAGCTCAATCATCTTTTCCAGGATATACTCGTGCGCGAAGACTGCCTCCGGCGTCCCCAGCCGCGCGCGGAATTGCGCGATGGCGCGTTCGGGATCTTTGCGAAATTCTTCCGTCACGGTAACAAACAGTCTGCGGGGCGCAATCGCGTCGGCTCCCGGGTAGAGGAGCGGCCAACTCTTCCAGACCAGCCGCCACAGCCGGTCTCCCGCGCTGGCCTGTTTCCGCAGCGCCGCCATCAGGTCCCAGGCGCTTTCATGCTGCCCAAAGGACGTCTCGGCTTGACGGGCTTCGGAGCGACGCAGTTTCTGGACCGCTTCGGACGGAGGCTCGTATTCTTTCACTGGGGCGAGTTTCTCGTCCAGACGATGGTAGCGCCAGGGCCGGCTCCGCTCTGTAGACTGGCCGTCGGTGTGGAGTTGGTGGACGGTCAGTTTCCCCCGGCGCACCTCCAGCACCTGGAATTGGTGAACCTCGCAGGGTGTGAAACAAATGGTTCCTGCGCCCGAAACATACATACGGGAATTGTTTCCGGGCTGCCGCAGCAAGGCGTTCGACTCTTCGGAGGGCTGAAAGAACGGCTCATGCATATGTCCGTGCATCACCACAGCGAAGTTGTATTCGCGCAGGGCCTTCAGCGTCCGCGGGGCATCGAAGGTGATAGTGAGGTCGCGCTCGGGCTGATCGAACCGGGCCGTCGGAATAGGTACGTCGCTGACCGGAAGCAGATGGTGATGCAGCGCCGCAATCCGTAGTCGCCCGCCCATGCTGGCCGACTCTGTCTTCCATGCGCTCTCCAGCATGGCATGAATCTGGTCGTATCCCACATACCCGAAATTCCGTTTCTCGGGATTCACCAAACGCGTCGAGTTGAATCCGGCCACCATCACCTTCGGGAAAAGAACGACGTATCCCATATTCCCGACCGGAGGATGCCCCTCAATTTGATCGCAAAACCTCCGGTAATCCTCCTCCAGCCGGTAACGGGGTTCGGTTCTTGGAGTCTTTTCCGTCCCCCTCCTCCACCAGGACGATGTCGTGGTTTCCTGGGACAGCGAGCAGACTTCCGGGTGTGCAGAATCGGCGCAGAAAGAGAGTCTTGCAGAACCAGACGGCGGCCTCGAATCCTTCCCGCTCACCGCGCCAAGTAAAGTCGCCGGAAAGCACCACGGCATTGAAAACGGTAGACATCCGCCGACTCAGGAGTGCCCGCTCCAGTTCCTCAAAGAGTCTAAAGGCCTGATCAACGGGATTCGGGGAAACTCCCCCTGGCGCCTTGGCCGCAGTGTAACGGCAATGACCGAAATGGATGTCGGAGATATGCAGTATCCGAAAAGAAGACGACTCCACCCTTCCTCCTCCTTGAGTGCTGCGCACCGAATCCTAACAGGGGCTAGAATTCTATCACACAACTATCGCTTAATTCAAATCTGAAACTGTCTACTGCCTGAGAACTGTAGTCGGATCGCACAAAGATTCTTCCAAAAACCGACATAGAATACGGGCTTGCGAAGCCTCGTTTTTAGATCGAGGAAGTCTGGAACCCGAGCGAGATTTGCGGAATGCCGCGAGCATCGCAGAGTATTCTTGTTTCGCTTGATGGCAGCCACTTGCGGAAGTACATCAAAAGGTCTAGACATGACGTGCAGGACCAAACGTTTAATTTGGTGCCGAAGCCGGTGGTTGGGGCAGGGGCGCCAAACCCAAACCGAACCCTACGAATTGAGCTGCAGGGCCATGAGAGCCCGCGCCGGCTGTGACATCCGTCGGGAAAGCAGCGAGCACATGCCGGAAGTTGGTAATCAATCTACCTAACTAAATCCGCAAAGCCTCACGACTTAACTTATAAGTGTAACCAAAATGAACAGACGACGGATCGCAAAGAAAGGGTCTACTCGGTTGGCAGAGGAAACCAGCCTCCACCTGCCAAAAGCGTCATTGCTCATCTAGGTTGATGGATTTGGTGGATGCGTTTTCCAGTAACCTCATATGCCTGATGGGTCATAATCGATTCCAGGTAATCGTCGTCGAGCAGCCTGAGAATAGCCCAACCGTCGCGAGCGTCGTAGACCAGCATCTCGTTGCCGTCCTGGCGGGTGATCTCAACCGGCAGTTCATAGTGCTTGATTACCCGTTTGAGTTCTTTCATGGTGATGGTCTTCCAATAAGGACGCTGCGATATGTTCTTCAGCTTGCTTAGCTTCTGGAGGTGACTCTGGCATGCCGCGGCGAACTCGTCGAAATTGGCGATCGGAACTCCCTGCTGAATCCGCGCCAGGATTTGGGTAGCCGTTCGCTGCAGCATCTCATAATATCGGAAAAGCTTCTGGAAATTGTCCTGTTTCAGCACCAGCATGATCCCGTCGCACGCAATGCAGTCCAGGTATTGATCGAATAGAAAGAGCGGTTCGGTGACGCGGTCGAACTGACCGCGAGTGAATAACAGGCCAAAAGACCGGGAGCGGCCGAGTTCCTTTTGCCGGGTGTAGATGCGCAAGGCGTACGCTGGCGAGGGGCCGCCTCCCTCTAAGACGAGAGCGTAGAAGCGCAACCCATCGACAAATTTATCATCGGCGCGAAAGAGAGGGATTTCGAGAGGTGTTTGCAGGGGACGAATCTGCTCCGCCACCTCTGGAATACGGTCCAATTGAAAGTACTCAACTTCGTAGGCTTCCGGCTTGCTGCCTGGCTCGTATCGCCGCAGAACCGTGTCGTCGTCCAGTTGATCGCGTACGCTCAGAAAGACCTGGCGAAAGTTGTCGACGACTTCGCCGGTTACTTGCACCTGCTCGAAAAGCGGGTTGGGATCCTTGTCGTTCGTGGATGCCAGGTACAGGCTCACGCCAGCCGCGGAGACATCCAGGTTTCGAACGGTTTGCAGACAATGGTTGGCAGCGGACAGTGACACCGGCTTAAGCTCATTTCTCGATGAGGAGATCATCGTCCAACCGCGCCACCTGTAGGCGGGCGCCAGTTCTGACGCGCGTGCGGGTTATCAGGATCTGATCGCTTCCATCGGCGGTAGTGACTTCGTACAGGTGGTATCGAAACACATTCAGCATGGGATTGATGTGAATCATGTTGGAATTTATATAGAGCACGGCCAGCACCACGAAGAACAGGAGCAGGGCGGCTTGCTTTTCGCTTGAATCCGAGGGTACGGCCATAAATGGGATCACATAGGTCACCATATACGACATAGCTTCCATGTCCATCCGCCTTGCACGCGTAATCGTCAACTGGATTGGCGCCAATTTTCGCGCGCTGTGCAGGTAGAGCAGCATTCCGAGCAGTCCCAGTCCCGATACCGTGATCGCGCCGATGGCGAGCCGCGGGTGTTTGTCGTAGAACAGAATAGTCACGATGGCAGCCAGTGGAAAGTACGAACTTAAGAACAGCAACAATCTCACCACTATGCTTGGCATAATGCCTCTTCGATGACTGTACCCGGCGGGCCGCTGCCGCGATGCTCAGAGCGGGCCGGCAAATCAGGCCTTCGCCGCCTTTTTCCGTGGAGCCTTTTTGGCCGCTCCCTTGGCGGCTTTTCGCGCCGCTGCCGCGGCCTTTCTGCCGGCATCCTCTTTTTCGAGCCGTTCGCGCGCATACTTTTGCGCCAGATTGGCCGCCAATGCCGGTAGTGGTGTGCCGCCCGAGACCCAAAAAAGCCTCTCGGCGTATGCCGGGCGCGAATCATCGAAGTACTTCTGCTGCCAATTGGGATCCTGGTTGGGATCGTAATCCTTCCGATTGGGCCGGTTGGCATTGCTGGCGTTGATCCAGCGCGAACGATAGTGCTCGAAGATGTCCATTACATGCGCGGCGTAAGCTTGTGCGATGGCCGCGTCGCCCCGGATGATGAGCATGTTTTCGTCGTTATTCGATGAAGCGCGGAAGCCCAGATTGTGGCTGCCCGTGATTACCGCGCACCGCTCCTCGTCGAAAGGATCGACCACGATCACCTTATCGTGGATGATGGCGTGACCGTACTTATATATTTCCTTGCGCCAGTCGTTGAAATTCTTGAAGATCCCTTGGGGTGAGGCGATCATGCTATCTTCATTCCTGTTAGTCGCGTTCGCGGTCAGAGTGGCAAGGTCAAATTCGCGCGTCAGACCCGGATCGCTAACCGCGCCGCGTACAAACAGTTCGGGTTTTTGGGCGGATACCTTACCCAATTCCTTGAGAAAATGGAAGCTCATCGCGGCTCCGGCCATGCCCGGCATGAAGGCTAGAAACAGCACGGATTGACGGGCGTGAGCGAATAAATCGTATATTTCCGCCAGGTCGGCAGGAACCGGAGGTTGAGTCTTCTGCTTACCACTCCGCATAACCGACGCGGCATTCGGGGAAAACCAGGCGGTGACTGTGGAGTTCTGGTTAAGCGGTATGGGAGACGGCTTTACCGCGCATTCGGCGCGCAATTCTTTTGCTTGTATCGCCCGCACAGGGCTGGGCTGCTTGGGAATTCCCGCGGCCAGGGCGTCGGATTTCAATTCTTTCCAGTACTGGAGATAGCGCTCGGCGAGGGGCTCCGACTCGATCAGGATGGCGTTGTTACTTTGCGTGCAAAGACCGCTGGCAGTCCAGTTGGTGCTTCCGGTCAGTACGGCTTTGGGCCGGCGATGGGAATCCACATAGATCACGAACTTGTTATGACCGATCTGACCCTGCGGCATATACCGGCGGATGATCTCCTGGGCCGTGGGGTGTAACGTTTTCGCCGCCGCCTGATTCTTGCCGTCATAGACCACCTTCTTGTCCTTCTCGTCGTTATCGTTGGAGAGAATAAGGTGAAGATTGTCGCACTCCGCGAGCCGGTCGATCAGGCACTCATCGGTTAGCTCATAGAGGGATGCCCAACACGAGCCGCCATCCTTTTTGGCGCGATCGAGCAGCAAGGTCAGCGCTTCGAAAAGTTGCCCCGATAACGATTTTCGGAGATGGCTGTTCTCGTCGTTGATAAGGGCCTCGATTTTAGCAAAGTCCGGTTTTTGGTGCGCGGGATCCCAAATATCATCCGCGGTGTGCTGGGTGGCCAGAAGCCCGCGATTGAAGTACACCATGGCGTTGCCGGCGCGGGGCGATACCGTCACCCAGGAAGTCATGATGGGATCAACCCCCTCCAGCGGCTGCTTCGGCTTACTCATGGCCACGATCCGATAGCGATATGTGCCCCCACGCGTCTCGAACACATCTCGCCACGAATACTTGCGGATGGGTTGGTCTTCGCAGGTGATCTTCAGGCGTTTTCCTTGTGCATCGCGGGCGAACGCAGGCAATGGCATCCCATCGGCGGGCCCGTTTTGGGTGAGGCGATAAACCGCGAAGCCTCCGCAATCCGTCAGTTGCGATCTGAAATCCCAGGCAATATGCACGTAATCGTTATTGGGGATCGCGATGGCTTTCGCAATCGCATTCGTCATGGAACCGTTTCTCATGTGAATCCTACTCTCCGGACGTCAGGACGGCAAAGCTGAACCCGCCGTTTTGCAGCGTACGCGTGCCGATGGGATCTAGCAACTGCACCACGAACCCCGCCGGTTCCAGCTTGCCGCAATTCGCCACAAGACTGGGCGTAGTCGGTAGGCGCAGCGGCGTGACCAGGACTGTGTAGGGCTGCGCCATCGGTTCGTGAAACCTAACCAGAATCTGGCCCAGGGGCGGTCCGATTTCAAGACCGAAGCCCGCGATCGGTTGCGCGGTCCACCCGGTAGACCCGGCTGTTCGCTGATAGCTGCCGCCCTCGAACTGGAGTGTGCCGAAGTGAGCAATCCTGGCCTCAGTCAAAGAACACCTCCCCGGGAAACTCGCGGTGTTCGGGGGGAATGAAATAATAGCAGCCCTCCACCGGCTCGACAATCCCCGATTCCGGGGTAAACAATCCGTCTTTACTCATGCGAAAATCCGGGTTCATCAGCCAGATATTGTTGATGAACTCGAAGCCGGTCTGCTGAATATTATTCTGGAAAGAGACGAAGTGCAACCCATAAACGATGCCGCCGGTGCGGGGATCGATCTCGCAGTAATTGACGCCGCGGCGGCGAAGGCGAATATCCTGGGTATTGAACACGTTTCGCTCCGTCCCTGACAGCGGTGGAAAAGGAGCGCTGAAGGGCGCGGTCGCGCCGCCGCGGGCCTTCAGGATGTGCGACTCGTTATAGGCGAGATTGACTTCATCGCCGTCAGGTTCGGCGTCAAGGAGTTTGCCGCTCATCCGGCTTATGACGCGGCCGGTCTCGCGATCGCGCCCGATGGCATGCGCCCGCGCCTCGTCGCCATGATACTTCCTGCCGCGGCTGTCGCATACCTCGAAGGCGTCCGCGCGCCAGCGTTCCAGGTGTTCGATGTATTTGCGATACACCAGGTACGTTCCGCCGTCGAGTTCCGGGCCGTCACGGCTCCAGTCGGGCTCTCCGGGGTAAGGCGGAGCGGGATGCGGCAGGTAAACTTTGCTGCGGTAATATTGCGGGTCGGTCTTCATGCGCGATTGCAGGTTATCGACACCGTCCTTGTAACCGGTGTGGTCGCGGCCATCCCCACGTTGGAAGCCTTGCTGCACGCCGGTGACCTCCAGACCGAAGGGAACCACAACCTCCTTCCGCACGGCATCCCAAAAATCCACGGTCAGGTAGAGATTGTCGGCTTCGAACCAGAGGATCAGGTCAGACTCGCATTGCGTGAGCCAGCCCTTATACACCTGGTCGATCTCGGCGGGCGAAAGCTCCCGTCCCAGTGCCGCCGCCTGACGTTTGGCGAGGGAGTCGCGGTCTCCGGTAGCATTCATGGTCCGCAGGTACAGCGGGACCCGGCAGTTGTTCAAGCCGAAACGCGTGCCCATGCGCGGCTGAAAAGTGCCGCCCGGGGGAAAATTCGGAATGGGCTCTTCAGGAGGCCGGGACCCGAGATCGCCGAGGAAGAAACGCAGTCCGAATCCCACTAGTAGATTCAGAGCGAGATCGCGGACCACCAGTTTCTGATCGACCGCCGTGCCTTCATGGTCGTGCATGATGCCGAAGCATCGCGTAGGATCGAGTTTTCGCGCACACACGGCAGCCAGCGCCTTCAGGCACGAGACCATTTTTTCGCGCTCGTCAAACGGGACATTGACCTTGACGATGAGGTGAAAGTCGGGATCGTGCGTGTCGATCCCCGGCCTGAGATTCATGGCAAAATTACTCCTGAAGTTCTTTCAACATCCCCAACCGGATTTCCCGAGGAGAGCGTTATTGCGTGCTTTGATCGAATCGGGGAGCACGGCATTGTAAACTTGCACGAAATCCTGGCCGCTCGGGTTGATGGCAAAGTCCTCATCGCGAACCTTGAGAACGGTGAACCAGCGATTGAGCAGCCCCGAAAAATGCGCGATGCACCAGGTAAGTTCCACCAGCATACCGTCGATGAAACTGTCAACGTAGGCTTCGTCCGGCCCGGCGGCGCCGAATTGCGGCGCAAGCGGGCCCATCCGAATCCGCCGGATCGCGTCCTCTTTCAGAAGAGCGCGCAAAGCGGCGATTTGAGAATCTGAAACCAGGTGCGGATTGAAGTTCATGTTTTCCGCCAGTTCCAGACAGGCAAGCTGCAGCGGGCTGTACAGCGGGGCGCCGTCATACTGGCGATTTCGATAGGTGGCCTGCCCTTCGCCGTTAGCCAAGCCAAGCAGCAGGGCCTCGGCGCGCTTCTGCTTCTGTTCGGGCGTCAGGCCCTCCACCAGAGCGGAAAGCGTTCCGTAGGCGATCACGCCGTGGTGGGTAATCGAGTACCGGCTGCGATTCAACAGGCTGACAAGCGTGATCACCAACTCCTTCGTGATGCGATCGATGAAGCCGGCCTTGGGAAACAAGACCGATGCGCCCGGCGATTCCGCGCCCGGTTTGGGAATTTCCGCGTAATTCTCGGTTTGGAAGATAAAAGAATTGGCGTAATCAACCTCGGTCAATGCCAATGAGGGATGCGCGCCCATGGTCCGCACCAGATGATTATGGATGCCCCAGGTTTCCATCGCCTTGTCGAATTCGGCGCGGACTTCGGCGCTTACCTGCTCCGGACGCCGTGGGGCAACACGCGGACCATCGGCTGGAACTGTCAATGAGACGCCGCGCGGCGGCGCGCCGGCGGCGGGCGGAGAATCGTCGAACTGAAAAGCCGGCTTCCCGAGCATCGTACGAATAGTCATCAACTGGCCTATGTGCCAGTACTGATGAGTTCCGACGATGCCCCAAGCCGCGCCGCGCGTCGGAAAAACACCCGGCAGACCGGGCGGAGCCGCCTGCGACCACTTGGAGGTGTCTTCGCTCCGGAGGGCGTCCTTGACCCGGCGGCGCTGTTCCTTGAAGAACGACATCAGTTCGCCGCGCGGCAATATTCTTTGGGCAATGCCAGTAGGTGGAAAGTCCGCCTGGTAGGTATCCCGCAAATCCCACGGCGCTTGAATGGCCGAGCCGGTAAGAATCGAAAGGAACCAATCCTCGTTTACCGACACGTGTCCGAAAAGCCAATCGGCGCTCTCTCCGGCATTCGGCAGCCGGCGGTAGAAATCGGAACCGGTGAGCATTTCCGCGCCTTTGGTGAGCAGAAACTCGCCGGAATCCAGCTCCGCGATCAGAAACTCAATGGCGTCCATAACTATGTTTCAATCGACCCTTAAACCACGGGAAACTGCATATTAAAGAATTCCCCACCGGATACCGGGAGACCCTCCCAGGCCTCTGTTAAGCCGGGTGGGATCGATGTCGGTTGTGCCTGCCGGCAATAGATGGAATCGGCAAACGAATCGAAGGCGGGCATGGGTACGTCTTTCGGCGAATGCTGCCAATAAACGAACCAGTCCGCGTTCGCGAAAAGCACGGCGCCATCCACCGCGCCAGCGCCATTCTGAACCGATCGCGCGGCCGCCGCCAGAGCGGCTGAGTAGTCGGCCACCAGGATGGCTTTCTTTCTCGACGCCACAATCGCTTTCGCGATGCCCTTTTGCCAATCCACAGGGGTGCTGAACAAATGCCAGGGTTGGTTTAGCTGAAAATCGGTTCCCAACAAGTCGGGGAAACCGCTGCCGCTGGCATCGAGGTCGAAGACGAGTTCGTGCATGTCGCTGTAGGCGCGTCCTCCCGGATACTTCTTGGTATCGAGGTATGACTGCTGCGTCTTGTAGAACACGAGGGCGATTTCGTCCGGCGCCATTTCAGGCTTGTTGGCCGGCAGCACGGCCGGAAGGTAGGCCGCCAAACCGAAGAGACGCTGCATCTCGACCGTGACCGGGATGAAAATGCCGCCGATTTTCTGCCGGAATTTTGCTGGATCCAGATCCTTTCTGCGGCGGCCGCGCCAGACGCGGACGGCATTGGCCGGGGCCGCGAAACCGCTGGTATCGCCGGCAGTGAACGCATTCGGGCGCGCCTCCCAGTGAGCCTTCCACGCAGGGATCAGCACCTCATCCGCGGCGGCCAGCGCATCGTCGACTCCCGACCCCTTGTCGATCGCCTCCAGCAGCTTCAGGCCGCGCGCCTCCACGTCGTGAGCGAGCGCTTCACGATTCACCAGCGCCTTGCTGAGGAAGCCGCATTGAATGGCGGCGTGTACGCGGCGAACGCCCGCTTCCGTGGGTTCGCCTTCGACGGCCAGTTGCGGGTCCAACACCAATCCGCCCTGCACTGCTATTTTGCGCGCTGTAGCGCTGGTGCTGAAAATGCCCAGCACCCCGTTCTCCGCCAAAGTATATGCCTGACGCGCCGTGATTCCGCCCGACCATAGCACGTTGAGTCCGATTTTCGTCGCGTGCCGGTCAATGGCGAGGATCTGGTCGAGCGTCAACACGCCCTTGTCGCTCTTGACCGACGGGTCGCGGACCAAATGGCGCGGAGACACACGATCCGGACAGTCCACCAGCACCAGCCTGGCCCCCACGGCGCGCACTTTCTCCATCCACAGAAAAGCCGCTTCGACGCAGCGCGATTGGTTGTAAATGTCGTCCACCGTGACCAGTGCGGTGTCCACGTAGAATGCCGGAATTGCCGTCCAACCTCGCATCCAGCGGCTGATCGACTCCACCACGTGTACCTGCTCTTCGAGGGTGAGCGGGACCAGCCCGTACTTGCCCGCCGTGAATCCGTACGCCCGCGTCGCCTGCAGCCCGGTCCAAATAGTGCGGGCAGACGATTCCGCGTCCAACTGGTAGCGGTAGGAGAGGGTCACGCCGTAATTCCGAGCGGCGTCGAACAGTTTTTCGAGAGATGCGGGATCGAGAATATTCAGCAGCGACGGCAACATCGCACGTTGACGCGCCGCGCTGACCGGTTCACCGTCGAGAACGAGTTCCGTGAAACCGGCCGCCCCCGCGGCATCGAGCAATGCCTTGATCGCGCCGGCGTCGGTCTCCGGACGAATCTCACGGTCGTAATTGAGCAGTAAGGAGAAGCGATGAACCGGATACGGCGCCAGACCGGCCTTCTTCCTTGACGCTTCGAGCGATTGAAAAAGCGCCTTTAGCGAACCCACTGAGATCCCGGCGCGGACCTCGATGCGCACTGCCAACGGTCGCGGTTTGCCATCCGGCGTATTGATAAAGGGGCGAAACGCCGCCATTACAGAGTCGAGCCAGGAGCCGTCGGGACCATCTTCGGGCAACCGGAATTCGGGCTGAACGCGGTAGAGGCGGGTATTCGCGCGAACCCCGACATTGGTGGAACACATCGTCCGCCCGAACGCCGTTGCGATCAAGGGTTCGTACTCGTCGGGACCGATGGGCGCTTCTCCGGCGCTGGTCATGCGTTCGCCGTCAATGATGATCCCCAGATTCATGGCGTCGGCCACCGGCAACGCTCTGGCCTTGGCCGACGCGTAGGCAGCGGCTGCGATCGCGGGAGCTGCGCTACCCTCGTCGCTGACAGCCAATAGCGGACCGAACGAGTCGCGATCGTATTCGTCCAGCCGCTTCGTCCATGGCGGGTAGAGAGTGGGCCATTCAGCCAGGAGTTCGTTGAATGTCGCCTCGTCGCCCGAGGGCATATTCAACAGGCGCAAACTCTTCTCTTCATACCAGCGGCGGAGTGCCAATTGACGATTGGCGGTGGTGGGCGATGACTCTTTGCTCGGCATCATAAATCCTCCCGGGCTCAGGGACTGCTGTTTTCTAGCGGCTATCGTGCACCTGTCCGCCGCCGTCCTTCTCTTTAAGATCCCAGAGCAACCAATCCGGGTCGGGGATCATTGTCTTTTTTTCGCGATCCCATTTTTGGGGTAACTTATGGTTTAACTCCTCTAGGAACGGCAGAAGCGGCTTGTCGGGGCAGTGGGCCCTTTCATTGAGATCGATGTCGGCATCCGGCCACTGGAAGCGAGACTTATAAGGTTCAAAGCCAAAACCATCGAAAAAGTATTCGCCGGGCATCAACGACGTATACCAGGAACTTGGGCTGGCGTTGGTATTTTCCTTGATCGGCACCTTAGCCGCAAGAGTATTCAGTAGTCTGGTGCCGGCCTCGTCGCCTTGCAAATGCCGGCGCAGCTCTTCCAATTCCGGGAAAAAGACGTGCGGGCTGACAAAAAGAACCGGCTTAAACTCGCTGCGCGCGAGAATGATTTCGTTGGGCGTGCCGACGCTATAAATGTTGGTGGGGCAGTAGCAGACGATGAAGTCGCTGGTGTCGACCATCCGCAGGTCAATGTGGAGGGCGGGCCAGAATGCTTCCCCTACGGCGGCTCGCTTATCGGCGCCTGCGTCCGATTTCTCATAAGTCCACTGATCGCGAATGCTGGTGGTTTTCTCGCCTTCCACGCCGTACTCGTGCAGACCGCGAACTTCAGGCTTCTCCCAGGGGTCAAAGATGATCACTCCCATTTGGCGCAGAAAACCGCCGACGCGGGTTCGCCAGCCGCCCGCCTTCTCGGCGGCCCGGGATGCTACAAAGTCCATCGGACCGGACAGATAAACCCGTGCACCGCGTAATAACCCACCATCTTGTGCAGCCAAAAGGTTACCTCCTCGGATCGTTCGATCCTAGCTCGCCGCCAGCGCGGGGACGATTGTATCATAGTCACTCTTACATTGGTGTTAAAGGGCGCGCGTTTGTCGCGGCCAAGTGAGAAGTTCCGCTTTGAGCCAAGTAGAAAGTTCCTCTTGACAACCGCAAGGTTGAAGGATGGAACGAATCGCGATGAGTCAAACGGAACGGGACGATTTGGACTGGCTGAAGCGGGTTGAGGCGGGGAGTATGACTCAGCGCGAGGCCGCCGAGAAGAATCGTCGATCATCCGCACCAGGTAGCGCACTGGCCCTCTTCCCTCCAGCCAATCATGATCGGACGTGTCCCACTGCACCAGTTCGCCGAATCCAGTTCGTCGCGGTCTCCAAACATGCACGTCTTCGATCGTTTGCACCTTGCTCTTCCACAATCCCGCGTCGATCATCCATCCGCGCAACGTCTCTTTTCCGACGTGAATCTCGTGCCGTTTGGCTAACTGTTCCGCAGCAAAGGTCGGCCCGAACATACCATGAGGGTCGACCACCGACCTCGATAAGAGGAACTTTCTACTTGGCTGGGAGTAGGAACTTTCTATTTGGCTCCGACATTAAAGGGCGCGCGTTAATTAGCCGCCAATTATTTGGCCAAAGGCACGCAGATGGAGGGTGCGTCACCGCCCCGGAAGTGGTATCGGATTTTAGATCCTGACGTCTCTTCGGCAGCGAGAAACATATCGATATTCGCGGTAAAGCCCGAGCCGCCCGTGCGATTGGTCAAGTAAACGTCGCATACCTGGCCGCGACGAGCTTCAGACAACCACTCCAGTGTCTTCGGATCGGGGATGCCGTACCTGCCATTCCCGGAAATCACGTAGTGATCGGCGAGAACGGTTTGGAAGAATTCAAGGTTAGAGCTGTGGGAACTGCCGTGATGCTGGACCTTCAACAGGTCGACGTGAATCCGGCCTTCTTGGAGAAGTTTGGCGCCGGCAAGCGCTTCTCGAATCACGTCGCCTCCGGCGTCTCCCGTAAACAGAAGCCGCTTTTTCTTGCCGCGAGCCACCTCGGCTTCCATCAGCACTACAATACTGGAAAGGTTGGGCACTGTCTTATTGAGGAAGTCCGCCGCCTGGGCGGTCGCCGTCTTCTTCCTGGCCTTGGCCTCATCCCATACGCTGTCCAGCTTGTCCAACTCGTTTTGATGCGGGCTGAGAAGGGTGAACGTCAGGCCGGGAACAACCTGGATTTTGCGAACGCCTTTTGCCGGCGCTTGGACCAAGGGCCCTCCGGCGTCGGCATTGATCGGTATACCAAGTTTGACGGCGTGATTCCGCACGGCGTTTCCCTGCTTCACGCTGGCCACCACCGCGGCCACGTCGGTGTCCAGGCTGGGAATGGGACCGCCGTCGAGGGAAGCGCGAACGGCCGACGATTCCACGGATGCTGCTTTGTCTCCCAGGAGTTTGTCGAAGCTGTTATGCCACAGCGATCTGATGCGATACGGCAGTTCCTTGCAGCTCTCCTGAAAATCGACCAGATCGCCGAGTAGCTGTTCGATGCCGGTGATGTGGTCGGCATCGATGTGGCTAACCATAACCATGCGAAGATCGAGCCGGCCCTCGCCGCGGAGTTCTTCGAGCCGGGATTTCAAAACGGACTGATAGACTCCCGCGTTCCCACCATCGATGAGAATCCGTGTTTCCTTGCCTGGACCTCCGTAGTGCAGGAGCAGGCAATCGCCCGTATTGGCTTCGAGCGCCTCCACGATGAGTTTCAAGCAGCCCTCCTAAACCGACTGCAGCGCGCGCAGCACATCCAGCATTCCCGCCCCCTGGAAGCGCCGCTCCCGTCCAAGGTCTGTCGCGCTCTTCATCAGGGTCTCTTTGACCCGCCGCGGTTGACCGATGAGTTCCTGGTTGCGCGACAGCAGCAGGGCCGCGGCGCCGCTCACGTGAGCCGCGGCCTGACTGGTGCCGTCCATAGTCTCGTAGTAGCCGTTCAGGGAGCAGGAGTCGATGCGCTCGCCGGGCGCAACCAGGTCCGGCTTGCTTCGTCCGTCGCCCGTTGGCCCACGGCTCGAGAAGTAGGAAACCCCGTAGGTGTGCGGCGCCAGCCGATGCGTGGAGCCCACGGTGATCACGCCGTCGGCATTGCCCGGGTCGGTGATGCTGATGTAGCGGTAATCGCCCATGGCGCCGGCGTCGCCGTGCGGGACTTTATTGAATCCGCGATTTCCAGCGGCGGTCACCACCACTACCCCGCTCGCCACCACTCGCTCGCATTCTTCACACACCGGCGTCCGCCCGCACGCGAAATTCGCCACATCATGGCGGACGGAGAGGCTGAGGTTGACGCCATGGATCAGCATGACGTCTTTGTGCGCATTCAGATGACGGATGAACTGGAGCGCGGCAATGATCGTAAACTCGTCCGAATCTTTGCCCAACACCCGGAGGTCATACAGTTCGATCTCCTGGCACATCCCATAGAGCCCTTCCTTCAGCGGGGTATTCTTTACGGCGTCTTTCCAATTTGCGGCGATAATTCCCGCCACGTGAGTGCCATGAGAATCTTCTTGGGGCGGCACGTATCCCAGGTCGTGCGGGACCCGCAGGAACGGCTCGAGCAGATCCCAGTCGATGGCTCGCCCGCGTTGAAGGTTGCGCCGAAGGTCGTCGCGAAGCTCGTGCAGTTTCGACCGCTCCGGATGGTTCTTCGGGCGGCCGGCAATGATGGCAGCGAGCGTGTCGTCGCCCTTCTTGCCGGGATCCAACAGATCCTTGATCTTCAGAAAATCGTATGTTCGCGTGACGCGACTGGTCGCCGCGAGACCGGAAGGCGATGGGGCGGCTCCAGTTCTTTGGAAAGCTTCATGGTTGGCGTCGATTCCGGTATCGAGGACCGCCCAGCGAATGCCCGCCGCTTTCGTCTCAAACAGGCGCGCCGCCGCGTCGGCCTTCACCGTGAGCCTGGAGCGATATACGCTTGTTTGGGCCGGTCTGTTGCAGCAGATGCTCCATATCTGTCCGCGTTGCTCAATGGGCGCCGGTGTCAGGCCGCCGAGCACTGTCACGCATGCGTCGATCAAGACCTCCGGCCTTTCCTCAGCCTTCACGCTCCGGCGGCCGGCGCGTTGCGCCAGGGCGATCGAACCCACAACATGCACGAACCGTTTGATCAGTGGCGCGTCTAGTCTGGATTTCCGGTCCATCGAGGGACGGAAGACATAAATATCGTGCAAACGGCGCCCGAGTTTCGATCCCCAGGCTTCGTCCAGGTGCGAGAGAGTATTCGCCCACCAGTCGGTCAACGGCAATGCGACGCGTAACATTTCCGTGAAAGTAAAGTCCACTAAAGCAACCGATTCGGTATATAACAGGCGAGGCGCTTCGCCGGCACGCTTATCTGTCTCAACCTTCATACGGTCTCTCAACGCCCTCACCATCGACGGCGCGTCCGAGCGGTTGTGGGGCGTGAGCAGAAGCGATACGCGAGAGGACTCTTGGGAGGCATATGCAATCCACACGTCAGGTAGGATCGGGAAATCCTGAGTGAAGCGGCGTTCTTCGTTGGGTTTCCCGTAAAGCAATTCCTCGATCTGGTCGCGTTGCATCATTCGAGGTATGTTATCAAAAGCTGAACCCCCGGCCTTGCCCGGCCTTGGCTGTGACTAAGCTGTCAGATAGGATTTCAGCTATAATACATCCCCAGCGGATTCGCATCGCGTGGAGTTTGGGGGGGAAGCCATGGTTGACGTAATTGCGATTGGATTGAAAAGCAATGTGACCATCGTCCTGGGCGCGGGCGCCAGCCTCGACCCGAGAAACGACCCGAAAAATGACTGGGGTCCGTAATCCCCGGGGATGCCTAGCGGAGGGCAACTCGGACGTGAGCTGGCAAAGCAGCTTCTCCCACAATCCCCTGTTAAAGGCTCGGGTAGTGACGCGGCAGACTTGCTGCTCACTGCGCAACACGTCCAGACATTGGGATTTAACAAGGGAATGCACAAGCGGTTGCGGGCGATTTTCTCGCGTGACGTCGAGCCTCTGCCGGTACACCGTTTTTGCGCCCGTCTGGCCCAAAAGCCCAATCCGGAAGATGGGCGATATCCACTTTTTCTCTCCACCAATTACGATGGCCTCCTGGAACGCGCTCTGAGTGGCGCCGGGATTGCGTTCGACCTCCTGTACTATGACGAAAGCCGGGAGTTTGACGTCGGCCTCCGGCACACGCGCTATGACTCCCAAGCCGGCTTCTCGGCCTCGGTCCGAATTCAGAACCCGGCGGCTTTTGCCGAGGTTGGACTCGATCTCCGGCCCTGCGTTCTAAAAATCCACGGCAGTATCGGCCGGGACGATCTGCAGCGCCTGACCCATACTGGCCTAGCTAACATCCAGAAGCCGACTCCTGGCGAATCCGGCTTTGTGATCAGCGAAGACGATTATATTCGATACCTCGCCTGTGTGGATTGGGAGGAGTTTTTTCCGGCCACAATCCGCGACCATTTAGCGGCGTGCCACTACCTTTCTCGGCCACGGCTTGGCCGATTGGAATCTAAGGGTGATGTTGCTACAGATTATCAGGAATCGTTGGAAAGGTCCCACCGACTACAACATCTGGGCCGTGAAGAAGGATGTCTCCTTGTTTGAGAAGCAATGGGGAGATATGAACCGTACGAAAATTGTCGAGGCGGACCTGACCACTTTTGTACCGCGGCTCGAAGAGGCCTTGTTCGGCACGGCGGAGGCGGCTTGAGCAGTGTGGGGGTAGCAACCGAGGCGTCATTATCCAGCCCCTTCAAAGGCTTGCGTAGCTTTGAAGAGAGGGATACGGATTTTTTCTTCGGCCGCGCGGCAGAGCGGCGCATCTGCGCCGCCAATCTTCGTGCTAATCGCATGACGGTCCTTTACGCGCCCAGCGGAGTTGGCAAGACGTCATTATTGGCCGCCGGCGTCCTCCCCGACATGAAGCGCAGCGCGGCCCGTCTCGAACCGGGCAAGCCCCCACGCTATTGGCCGATTCTCTGCAGGGAATGGACCGGCGATCCGCTGGCCTATCTCGAGTGCTCGGTCGACAAGGCGTTCCTCGCATTCGATGGGGCGGATACACTTGCCAAGTCCGGAAGTTTCGAGGAGAAGTTGGCCGCGCGCACCAAATGGATGGGCGGCCCGGTCTTCTTGATTCTCGATCAATTCGAGAGACTCTATCTCGGCGAACTGCCGCCCGACACCGTGCAGCGATTTGTGGAATTCCTCGGCCGGATCGTCACCGAGAGCGAGCTGCCCGTCAATGTGCTGCTGGCTGTCCGCGAGGATTGCCTGGCTGTCCTCGATCACGTCGGCGAGTACGTCCCCTCCGCGAAACGCAATTGGCTTTCTCTGGGCGAGCTCACTAAGGAAGGGGCGACCGAAGCTGTCTGCGAACCGATTCGCTGGTGGAACAAGCAGCAGCACCCTCAGGACGCCGTGGTAGTCGACTATGAAACATTTGCCGCGAGTGCTATGGACGCTTGCCGCAGTTCGCGCCACTCTCGCTTCCGTCCGTCGAGCGAACCACGGTACGACGCCCCTCTGTTGCAGTTGCTCATGAAAAACCGCTGGGAGGAAGGCTGGCCAGGGAGAAAACTGGAGCCGATTGAAAACGCCTCGATGATCCTGGAGTTGGAGCAATATGTCGGGGCGAGGCTGGACGGCTTCAAGGGAAGCGAACGCTACGCGGTGGCGGCAATTTTCTCTCACTTGATCTCACCCTCGGGCCGGCCGCTCCCGCTGTCGAGGGACGAACTGGAAAAAAAAGGACCCGATCCGGCGCTCAAGCATACCGTTCCACCCGATGCGATCGCATCGGTTCTGTGCAAATTGGCGGACGATTCCGGCGACGGCCCCCTTCTCCAGGAAATACCGGGAGGGGTCGATCGGGTCGATCCCCTGTACACAATCCTGCAGGATTTTCTGGTTAAACCAATTCAAAGCTGGCGCACACGAGTCGCAGAATTAGAATCGCGATTCGCCGAATATGATCAGACGATTGAAACCAAGGCCTGGCCTAAGCGCCTGCTTACGGCGCTTGTCCTGATCCTTGTTATCTTAGCCATCGCCATTCCGACTGCAATCCTCGTCGCACAACCGAAGTACAAATCGCTTGAGGCTGCCCTTGGGGTCGCTGATCGAATTGTCCTCGACAATTCTGTTTTCCTTGCCGAGGGTCGCTCCGATCCAAAGGCTGGAAAATTATTGTCGGCTCCCGACGGCGTGTTGCTTTGGGCGGCCACGGGGATCGATCCTATTTTAATTAAGAGACCACTTGGACAAGGCCTGTATCCCGCTGGGCTGGAGCGTCCTGAAGCCCAGGTCAACTATTACCGTGGCCGGTTCTCGCCGCACTGGAGACTGCCTTTTTCCGCCGGGGGTGCTGCGAATGATATTAGGTACGTGGGAATGAGCGACGAAGGAAACTGGCAAATATGTCGTCTGCGTGACGACGCTGACGGGGCGTATTGTTCTCCGGATAATATCCCCAGCCTCTCCTCGACAGCGAATTTCATAGGCTTCTCCGCGGGCGCGGGAGAGCTGTTCGCTTTGAGTTCATCTGGCGTCGGGGTCCTGTTCGACCCAGGTCAAAGTTTTTCAAGCCAGAAAACCCTGAAGTTTCCACCCACCCCGGCGATTAACGCGGCGTCCGTGACAGACGACGGGCGGCTTCTGGCCGTCCTGGATAGAGGAGTGATAAGAGTCTACAATGCTGAGAAGGGGCACGAAGATAGCCATTTTCGCCCTGGCACCCAAATCAATGCGATCGCTTTTCTACCTGATTTACCTCCCGCTACGATCGCGCAGTGGCTCCTTTTCCACTTCGATCCGCTAATTCCCCACCGAGCCGTCAGATTGGCAATAAGCAGCGATAGGGGAATCCAAACATGCTCGCTGAGCGGCCGATGCGTCGCCTATCCCGACGATAATCAACGTCTGATCCAGGGCTTGTGGAAATCCAGCCGCCTCATCCGATGAGGGTCGCCCATAAATACAGATTTATCTATTGGTTAGCGACTCATTTTGGCTCACTTATCGCTTCTTGACTTAATCTAGGATTGCGGTAAACTATCCCTACCATTTTTGCCATCCAAGGAGGGAATCATGGATGACCGCCCCGCTCGGCGCTTCCCGGCGATTTCGGAGAAGCTTTATACGGAATCCTCGCTGGGATCGATTCCGCTGTCCGCTGCACTGCCGCCCATCCTATCGTTCGCCCAGCCGGATCCGCCAGCCCGTTTCACCCGCATTCTCACCGTGCACCGCCGCGCTTTCGAAGCCGAGGCAGGGTGCGTCTGGGATCGCGCCGACTTTTACTGGAGCGAGCTCGAGCGCCTGATTCTGGCAGGCGGAACTGCCGACCCATGCTGGATAGCCGGCCAGAAGCTGCTGTTTCCCGATGAGGCGCCCGACGGTCCGGCATTTCGCCAGGCTTTTCTAAGCGAAATGGTACTCGATGTCCATGCCGGATTCTTCACCGGCGGGGTGCAGAGCGGATACGATCCCACGTACCGGCCCGGTTTCCACCTCCGCGCCCTTTCCCGCCTCTTTAAAACCTTTGCGGAATTCACGGCGCGAGAAGAGGGCGCCCTGGTCGATCCGCTTGTCATGATCGCCATTACGTATTACAAGAATCGCGATCTGAACGCCAAAGTCGAACCCTTCTGGTGGCAGATGACGGAATTATTTCCTCGACAGCTACATTACGTCGAAGCCACCGCCGGCGCAATCCATGCAGATCTCGAACGCCCCCTCCAGCAAGCCGTCGAGGGCTCGAAACCAGATATATTTGCGAATGCCATCCAACGAGCGCAGAAACTACAGGCACAATTCCCCACCGTGCTGGACTGCTATCGGTTGCTGGGCGCTCTGTTCCACGGAGAGTCGATTGCCTTGGCCAACGCCAATCGCCTTCCGGAAGCCCTTCTCGCCGCCAAGAAGTCCGAGGTGTACGGCGGCTCGAATGCCGCGCTTGAAGACACGCAGCGTCAACTCAATCAGGTTTTTACAGCGATGCAGGAAAAGGTGGCGCAGTTACTCGCGCAAGTCGCGAGGACTCCGGGCGCCACACTGAACGCTCGCGGCCAGCAACTGGCAAACGATGCCCGCAACGGCTCCAGGCATGCCGACGATTTTGTGACTTCCAGCGCGGCCGAGACCATCCGCAAAGCGCGCGAGAAAGCCAGCCCGGCGCCTCCGCCGGCATCGCTCAATGGCGTCCCACCCCCAGTAATCCATGTCACCAAAACCGAGAAGGTGGCGGGTGAAATGGATTTCGGCGACTGGTTGCGCAGCAAAGGCTCGCTGCGGGTCAGAATCCAGATCGCGGCGGCGGCCGTTTTGCTGCTTTTCACCGGCATTCTCTTCGCGCGTGAAGCGTGGGGCGTGCATGCGCGCGACGGCGCCTTACAGCGCGCCGAAGCCGGCATCGGAGCCGGCAACGACGCGGCCGCCCTGGATGCGCTTTCCGATTTTTTCGCCGCGCCAACGCCTTTGCACGCGCGGCGCGCGGTCGAAAGGCACGCGGTCACCCTCTACGCCGAAACTCTCACCCGATGGCTCGCCGCCAAGGGAGGTAATCTTTCCGTCCAAGACCGCCGGCGCGTGGAAACTTACCGCCGCCAGATTGTGGATCGTGGCCTGGATGCCCAGGCGGAGGTGACTGAATGAGACGACTCGTGGATGCCGCCAGTGCTCTGGCAATTGTTGCTTCAGTTTGCGGTCTGGCCTGGCTGTACTCGCCTGCGCGCATCGCCGCTCCCAAAAGCAGCTTTGCAGTAAACGATACAAGGACCATTCTCTTTCACGTCGACTCCGAGACCATCGAGAAGATGAACGATGTCGATCTCGAGGATCAGCTTCGCGACTGGCTGCTCTACTCCGTGCTCTCGGAAAGCGGGCTGGATCCCGCCGCGCTCCGCAAGTCAATGTACGACCTGCCGCCCACGCGAGCCTCGTTTGTGAAGCCGGTCGCGGCCTTCGAATTCGGCCCGACACGGAGCCGCGTGATCGACGACGCCCGCGATACCATCGCGCTGCTTCCCGAAGGCGCGCCGAATCGCAACAATCTGCTGGCGCAGATCGCCGACAATGTGCGCAGCAGCCTGGGCGACAAGCCGGCGATTCTGCGGGTATTCGAATATCGCATCGATCCCGTGGAGATGTCGGCCTATGTGACTCGCAAATCGGATATGAGCGCCGCCGAACTCTTCAGTGCGAAGTACGGTTATGTCGAAAAAGAAGTCAGTGACAAGGCTGCTTTCCGGGAGTTCATCGGCGCCATCGATGACCTTGTGTGGGTGGCTTCGGTAGACGGCGGTGTTCGGCTCGGGGGCCGGACCCTCGATCGGAGGGACGCGCGGCGGCTGGGCATGGAAGATGTCGCTGCGCTGTGGCAATCGGAAGACCGGCTTCGACTGGATCAGGAGCGAGTAAAGGCGTTCGAGGCGCAGTGGAAAGACAGCGACTATCTCAACAACCTGATCAAACCGTTATACGACCAGGATCGTGAACGCATCGAAAGCCAGTATCCCGAAACAAGCGACCTATATACGCCCGGCTCTCCTGGACTCGCCAATCGCTTGACTCCTCGCCGCCGGAGTTTCACTTCTCCGTCGCAAACCTATTCTCCCGAAGTGCAGCAGCTAATTGACGAGACTCTCAGGGACCAGGCGTACGGCGGTAGGAAATCCCCGTCTCTGAATTCTCGCGAAATGCAGCGGCTCCTGAAACGCTACCTCGATCCCAGCGACGCGTCTTCATCGGTTTCCCCGTCCTTTCGCGCCCATTCGAACCGCGAGCGGGATCTCGAGCAGTTCAAGGCGAAATGGAACAATCAGGACTATCTCAAGAGCCTGCTGCAGCCGATGTACGATCAGGCTTATGCCGAACTGCAGAAATCGTTGTCGTCAAAAGGCAGCAAAGGCATTCCCCAAGGGAGTGGATTTTCGTTGGATCCGGCCTTCGATTATGTCAAGTTGAAGGCACTGTTCGATAGTATAGAACCCCTCCTCAGAACTGCGGGCGGCGCCGATCCCGAAAAAGTAACCGCGGCCGGCGATGCCATCCAGCACCACAATGAGGGACCCTTCCTCGATCTGCTTTACGGAGTTGAGCAGAGCGCCGGCGTGGGCAAGCTGTTCGCCCAGATGGCCGAAGGAACCTTGCAGTCGGCTCAATTTCAGCATGCCCGCTACGACGGGAGTTTGCAGGGCACGGAAGTGGGGATGACGCTGTTCTATACCGATCTTTTGGCCAAGCTATGGGCGTTGGACTACATGGACAGCGCCCCTGACGCGACCGCTCCGCCCCGCCGCGTACGAGGCTTTGTCCCGCTGCTCAAGGTGCAGTCTTCACCGATCTACGAAAAGGAAACGGAAGAACTGTCAGGCACGCGGCTCTGGTTCGGGTCGCGCAAGAGCGCGTATTCCAAGATCGACAACAATCTCTACTTCGCACCCATCGCCACGCGCGTCTACGCGGCGTCGAGCAACACGCTGCAGCCAGGTAAGGAGGCGGAGCCCAACGCCGAAAGCGCCGAGTTTCTGGGGTGGTGGAACGACCATTATGGTCAGGTTGCCGACTACGAACCGGAGTACCATCGCCTCAACGAAATCATGAAGTGGAGCGTGGTTCTGGGTTGGTTGGACAGCCGAACCGAATTGGGCCGCATGACTTTCCTCTCATCGGTGCCGGTCGCACACAGCAACTGGTTTCCCCAGTGGGCCGAACGCAACCAGCAACTTCGCTACCGCTACTGGGACGCCAATTTGTGTCCCGCGGGACTAACCCTGCCCACCGATAAGCCGGTGTGCTTCTTCGCGCGCAATTACCACGAAGTGGACACGGAATCGATGCCGATCCTGAAGTCGCGATCCTGGGGCAACGGGGACCGCTCGCACGTGATCACCGGGGGAGTGTCTCTCGGCTCCCGCGAGGAAATCACCGCCCTTCCGGAACTGTCGCATACCATCGACCCGGCGCTGCGCCGCTCCAGCGCGGTGGAAACCGCAGCCTCGGAAGGCGGGCTCCCGACGATTAGCACGCCTGAGAAAGTTGTCTACAAGCTGGAGAGTTCGAGTGTAACCCACGCCAATGCTACTGTGGAAGCCACGGCCACTGGAAAACCTCTTCGCGGCATGGAGACGGAACTCAAGCAGGGGCCATTCAAGACAGATTTCGACCAGGGCGCTGCCGCATGGCACGTCAGGCTGACGGAGGATGGAAATCCGATCGGCTCGCTGCGCGTCGAGCACGCCGCCAACACGTCGCGAACCGATGTCGTCTGGACACCGCTGGATATCGAGTACTCGCGTTCCTATTCCAGAACTTTGGATCTGGCGACATCGCCGGAAGAGTGCCGCGCCGCGCTCGCCGGACGTCCCGACGTCAAGCGCGTGTTCGATGTGGATGGAACTTACTATATCGAACCAAGGAGGTCCGGCAGTCTGTGGTTGAAGATTAAGCGCGTGCCGATCGAGAAGAACATCACGACGGCCAATCTGCGGTTCGCCAGTATCGGCGGCGGCGACGATTCCACGCAGTGGAATGTAGTTTTCCTGGATGCCAAGAAGGTGGAAGCGGAACTGCCCCGCAAAGGCCATTACCTGGTTGCCGAACAACCGGCGGCGCCTTCTGCCGGTGAGGCCTTTATCATTCGCAATAAGGGCCCACCACCGCCGACCGGCGCGAAGACAATCGACCTCGACGGACTTCCGCCCAACAAGCGCATTCTCTCCGAGGCCGGGGGAGGCGGTAGAGGCAGCGGTCCGGAAGCGGTTGCGGCGGAAGCGTCACGCGATCCCGAGCGTGCGTTGTTGGTGGTTGACGAAGGACGACGGTCTAATTTCAAATACGCCGACGGTCTCCTGAAGGAAGGCAAATTCGAACAGTCGCGCCTTTACCTGGACGAGATGGCGAGATTATATCCGGACGATCCCGAAGTGGCGATTCGCCGGGTGATCGCGCATGCGGCGGACGAAACGAAAATAGCCGCAGCGGTGGCGGCCCGAGCCAAAATTCCGCAGGCCCAAATTCCGGAATTCCTGGAAAAGGCCGATATGGCGTGGCTCAAAGTTCCGGAAGCGAAGCGCGCGGGATTCGAAACCATCGTTGGCGGCACAGCGGCCAGGGCGGATGGCCAAGAGGTTCACTTTGTTGCATTCGAGAATCGGATTGGCACCGAAATGCGCCTTCTGGACATGGCGCGCAATACCGCCAAGCCAGTTGCCGGCGAGACGCCCAGTTTGCGCTACGCCCTTGCGAATGTCGACGTCAATCCCGAGCTGGGTATGCCTGCCATGCCTCCGCCTTCAGAATCAATCGCCGGAATATTCCAGGATGCCGCAGTCGCGAAGTATCAGCCGGACGCGATCGTCGATGCACGGACGGGTGTACGCTACCGGCGTGTCCAGGCGGAGGTCCAGTCCGGTGGGGGAGGCCAACCTCCCTTCCGCGCGCGATATCTGCGCGTTCCCGACAATTGCGCCGCGCTGACCGACGATCAGCGCAAACAGCGGCAGGACTGCCGGACGAATTCCGATACGTACGAGATCGAATCGAAAGCCGCCACGGCTCCGAAAGTCGCTTCCGCCGCCCGGCCTTAGGATGGCGAGCTCAGTTGATTTAGGGGAGCGGGTCGTCGCAGCCGAGAGTCTTTGGTTGCAGGGAAAGTCCGCCCTGGCTTACGAAGCTTTCCGCGATCTGTTCCTAAACATAATTTCAGAGCACGGCGTAGCGGATTTTAACGAGAACGAATTTCTGATTACGCAGCGGTATGGCGATCTTGCCGCCGAGCGTGGCCATATGGGCGAGGCGCTGGCGTTGTACGCGGAACTGCACCGCACTGCCTCCAGCCGCGAGACTCGTGCCCGCGCCGCTTTCAAACGTTTGTACCTTGCCGTCGAGGCTGGAGAACCGCTGTTCGCTCATGAGGCCTACACCGCAATTTGGTCGGACACTGGTTTGCAGCCCATTCCGGCGGACGCCACCGAAAGCGATCTGATTGCCTGGGAGAACGGTGTCGGGTGGCGAATAAGCGACCGTGCCGCGTTATTCAGCCTCGCTTACCTCGCCTTGGGCCGGGTGTTCAATGCTTTACGGTGGCTCAAGCAATCTCTTCTGTATTTGAAGCGCGGGCTATCGCACACGGAGCGCGAACCGGCACAATTGGCCCGAATAACGGGTGTCCCGCTGCGCCTTGCGCTCGCAGGCACCCACCTCGCAATGGGCTCGTTAAGCCTTTGCCGTGGAACTCTGGACGAGACGGCGGAGGCCATCGAGAAGGAATCGTCAGCCGCGGCCTATGCTATCTGGCTTGCCGCGGGGAAAGCGAAAGTCTCTCTATTCGAAGGCCGCTTCAGTGAAACGCTCGATTCTTTGAGGAAAGTGCAAAGTCTGTCGGAAGCGCGGTCCCTGGATCGACCCTACCGCGCGGCAGTCCTCGGCAAGGTGGAAGTGTTCATCATCATGAACGAGGTGCAGGAAGCCAGGGCGCTTCTCGAGAATGAACGAAATTGGGCCATCCGCAACGGTGACCGGCGAACGTTGGAACAGATCGCCCGCCTGGAGTATCTCTGCACGGCGCGCTCCGGCATGTTTGACGCCGAAGACGGCGGCCCGCCTCCGCTGGCTCATCCGGGGGAACTGCGTTCGGACGAAACCGTCTGGACGGGCGATTGTCTGCGCGATTACGAGCGCCGCGAGACTCTCGTTTACGCCATGCTTGACTCGGCTCCAAAGGAAGCGCGCCGCGATCTTCGCGACCTTTGGCAAGACTACGAAAACGTGGAGTCCAGTCTGATTCAGGCTCGTTTAAATTCGCTCTCCGGGCTGCTGCTCGCGCGCAATGGCGATTCCGAAAGCGCCACCGAATTTCTTGGTGTGGCGCGCCACATTTTTCGCCAGATCGGCGCCGAGCGGGAGCTTTACCAGACCACCGCTCACCTCATCTTCACGATCGAAAAGAGCGACCCGGAACGATACAGCCGCCTCATCGAGGAAAACGACTTGCGTCTCGCCAGATTTACCTGCGGTTTGACGGTCGAGCAGAGGAACGCTCTCTTGCTCAACAAATATACTGCCGAAGATCAGATCTTGCGCCAGAAAATCGAAAAAGTGCAGGAGTTGCGGGGCCGGGCGCAGAAATCTTCCTGGTCTCACCGCGCGGCGTATTATTGGCGGTATTGGAAAGGTCTCCACAACTTCCTGTGCCGGCTCGAGGATAAACGTGAAGGCCGGCGCACGAGCCCCGACGCGGAACCGGCGCCCCGGCAGAACGTGGGAAAACTGGGTTTCCTGCGCCGCCTCGTCTGGCACCGCCGCCGCGACTTGACAGTAGGCTATGTAGTGTTGCCCGATCTCACCTTCGTCTATTCCGTCCGGCGATGGGCACTCGATTGTCAGACCCTTGCGCTGGGCAGGATGCAGATCGCCGAGCAGGTGCTGGATTTTCGTGCCCGCCTGTTTTCCGGAGATCGTGCGTTTGACGATCTCTCCGGCCAATTGTGCCGCACCTTGGGTTTGTCGGAACTGCTGAAGACCGCCCCGCGACGCGTGCGTCATCTGACCATTGTTCCCGACGGCGAACTGCGCCGCCTACCGTTCTGCGCCCTCCGGCGGCAACGGTCGGACAATCGGGTCAGCTATCTCGTGCAAGACTTCACGTTGAGTCTGTACGAGGCTGGCCTCCTAGCGCGGCGATCTCCCCAGCCAATCTCCGGCGCTGTGGCGGGTTACACGGTTCGCGGCCTGAACGAAGCGGCGGCTACCAGCAAGGATGCCGCCGACAGGCTTCGTTGCGAATGGCGCCTCAATTGTACGCTCAGCGAGGACAAGAGCGCATTCCTTCAAGGTATTCCGGGCGCCGGCATCATCTATTACTTTGGCCACGGCCACTTTCATCTGGCGCTTGAAGACCATAGCGGTCTGGAGTTTATGCGCCCCGCGGGCGTCGATTTGCTCACTCTGGGCGAACTGAATGGCGTTGATTTCGGGCTCGTGGACCAGGCGGTGATCCTGGCATGCCATGGCTCCGATGCCCGCACATTTCCCGGCCGATGGACGGTCAGCCTGCCCGAAATGTTGCTCCGCCGCGGAGCGCGCTCGGTCTTGGCTTCAATGTGGTTACTCCAGGATGGCGTCGCCAAGGATATTTCCGACTGCTTCTTGCGCGAGGCGCCTACCAAAGGACGCGCCGCCGCCGTCGCCAGTGTGCAGCGCGCTCTTATCTCGGGAAGGCGAAAACCCTTCGATTGGGCCGGTCTTTATATCTATGGGGAACCCGGGCCTATCCGGTTGGCTAAAAGGAGCTCATTGTGGCGGTTCAGAAAATGACCTTGCCTGTGCTGATCAGCAGTAAACAGGCGGAATTTCAGAAGGAACGCGAGGATATTAGCAAGATTATGGAGAGTGTGCCGCTCCTTTCGGCTGATGTTGCCGAAGGTTGGGCGCCCCAGGCCACACCGATCCTCGATAAGTCCGTTGAGCAGGCGCGAACGTGCGCCATCTACGTCGGTTTCTACGGGTGTATCTATAGCCAACCGACGGTTGAGGAATACAAAGCGGCATCCGATAATCCCTACCGCGAAATCCTGATTTACGTGAAGAAATGCTCCGCCGGCCGCGAGCCGAAATTGGTCGAGTTTCTCGAACAGATTATGTCTCCGACCGACGGTCACGTCATTCTCGCCTATTCCAGTTGGCCGAAGGTCCGCAAGCAATTCACGGAACACTTATGGGCAGCCATCGGCCGCATGGCGATGCACGCGCTCCGGTTGGGCAAGCCTCCGGCTGCCCTGGGCACAGGCGACGACGCAGCAATTTTGGAACAGATGTGGGCCAAGGAGAAAAATGAGCTGTTGAATCTCGGCTTGCCGGCTAACCCGAAAGAAGCCCTCAAACTCGCCCAACTCATCGAAGATCAGCGGCCGAAAGAGCCATCCGGATTCTGGGGCAAAATCGCACAACGGATTTAGAAACAAGATCACGCGCGACGAATCCTCCTCGTGAAAACACATTCGGCCCGTGACCCGCGGCATCTCGGCGCGACCTCGCCCCGATAACGCTTCGCAGTCTTGAGAGGCGCAGAGAAACAAAGCTCCTTTTGCCGCAGGACACCGCCGGTGCGCTACTGAAGGTTTCTGACCGAGGTGCGGCCTAACCCATTGCCGCAAAAAGATGTAGTAGATCGGCGGTTCCATCGATACGACGCACAGTTAGGCCAAGGAGATGCTACGTCAGTCAGCGGATTGGCCAACCATGGTCCGGAGGTGCTTATGCTGGGGGCGTAGACGCTACTTTGCTCTCTCCGAAGAGTGCCAACGTGCGTCATTATCATCAGTGGCCTGAAGCCGCCGGGACAGCGTTGGTGACTCGGGATGGGCGGTCCACAGGTTCGCGACCGGAGTCCCGTACTCTCGGCCATCTTATGTTGCACATTTGCACTCCCGGCCATTTGATGGTTCCAACCCGATCTGCCGATTTTTACGCCTATCGATTAGTACATAAACCCAGGCGGGAGAGACCGCCGCCGCGGCCAGATTATGCTTCCAACGGCGGCCATCATATACTTCAAATCACAATTATCGCCGAGATGGGGACGGGCAAGACGCTCATGGCGATGGCGGTTGCGCACGCATTTGCGGCAGGGAGACCGTATGGCTGCCTTTTTGTGGTGCCGCCGCAATTGCTCCAGAAGACCGCCAGGGAAATTCTCCAGACGATCCCGGGCGCGCGAGTCTATGTGATCGACACCCTCCGGTCGCAGCGGCCAGGCCAAGCGGGGCCGCAGGGTGTGAACGAATTGCGGCTTCGCAATGGCCGAATTGTCCGCGACGGCGTGCATACCAGTCTCACGGACATGAGGTTGCGCGGGAATCATCGATCGGCGTGGGACCGTTGGGTCGCCCAGCATGGGCACGGACCGCACTATGTGATCTGTGGCCGCGACAGGGCCAAGCTCGGCGCCTTCTGGAGACCCAGCTTTCAAGTCGCTCGCTGCGGGAATTACAATGGCGCGATCGTCAATCCGGACAGCGGCCGGCCGATTGTCTTCGATGACGAACGCTTGTTGCGCGATGACTTCGATCGGCACGAGCGATTCGCCGAGACTTTGGAGTCGGTGGCTTTATGCGGCGGGGTCAGAGATAAACCCCGCCGCGCCTTGTACAGTCCGCTGTGGCAGGTCGATGGCTCACGAATCCGCCGCTACGCGCCAATCGAATTTATTGGTCGCTACCTGCCGCATTTCTTCCAATTCGGGATCGCCGATGAGGTACACGAAGCGAAGGCGGCCGATACCGCCCAGGGGAACGCGTTAGGAACGCTGGCGGCCGCCGTCGACAAGACGATCGTGCTCACCGGCACGTTGACCGGGGGCATGGCCTCCGATGTTTTCAACATCCTTTACCGTATCGATCCCAAACGAATGGTGGCTCAAGGGTACGAATACGGCGATGCCGGGGTCCGCAGCTTTACCGAGACATACGGAGTCCTGGAAACGATCACTACGATCGAACCTCAAGAGAACGCCTGCTCAAAAGCGAAAGTCACCCGGAGAGTAAAGGAGCGTCCGGGCGCTTCGCCATTGTTATTCGCTCGTTTCCTGATGGACATCGGTGCCTTCGTCTCATTGGAGGACATTTCGGCAAGTCTTCCACCTTACACGGAGGAAGTGGTGAGCGTGCCGATGGATAAGCCGCTGGCTGAGGCATACACAAGCCTTGAAGAGGACATTGCGGCGGCCCTACAGGAGCACCGTGGGAATTCGTCGGTGGTCAGCACAGCGCTGAACGCTTTGTTGCTGTATCCCGATCGGCCATTCTCGATGGGCCAACTTTGGGGCGCCGCTTACGACGAGGAAACGAAGCAGCGGGAGCGCTTCCTGATTGCCGATCCGCCGGATCTCGACGAGTCGGTTCTTTACGCCAAGGAGCGAAAGCTGCTGGAATTGATCCAAACGGAGGTTCAGAACCGGCGCGGAGTACAGGTATACGCGACCTATAAGGGTGCTGATTTCAGGCGTGATCCACTGGGCCTGCTCAACCATGAAAATCCGATCGCGAATTCGGCGGACTTCCGCGGTCGATCGCGCCCCCGCCAGTTTTAGGCGGAGCTCAGAAATCAGATGCTGGTCCTTCTTGGCCTGAGCCGGCGCGACAGCCCCAGCCGACAAGAGATCGGTGGTGACACGCCCCCTGACCTGCTCCACGATTGAATACGCCTTTGCCGGATCGCTCATTCGGTCCGCGACGAGCGCAAAATGCTGCGAATAAAGATCGCTGGATGCCTTAATGATGGCTGTCTTTTCCAAAACGCTGGAGTAGTTGCCAATCAGAGCATCCACGAACGCCGATGCTCGATCGAAGACCAGGTCGGCTTCGTGGTATTTGCGCTGCTTGATATCAAGGAGGGCGACGCTCTCCAGTCGCCGTGGTACAGACCAAGCGTCGCCGCTTTCCTGGGTTGAGGTGGCAGCGAGATCGGCAAACTCCGCGGCTCTCGCTAGGTCGCCGCGATCTCGATAGATGTCGGATGCGAGCGCCTGAGCGTCGGCCAGATCACGGACAAACCCACCGGAGGTGAACAGCGCAATTGACCCCTGGAGCGTTTCCAACGCAGCCGAATTATCTCCGCGGTCCCTGGCAATATGGGCCTCGAGTGTCAATACGATTGCCTCCGCTTGTGGGTGGTCGCGCTGATGGGCCTCCGCCAAGATCTCCTCCGCCAACTGTTTGGCCGCGGAGTCCCGCTTGAGATCGATGAGATTCACCTGCTGCTTTTTTCTGTTTCTTTTCCCAGTCCTTCTTGGCCGATTCCTCCCGTTGCAGTAACTTGAGATTTGCTTTTGCGGATGTCAGCGCCTGGTGAAGTTGCACGATGGCCTGCTCGGGCTGGTATTGCTTCAACTCCGGATCGAGGCGGTCGACGAGGCTGCCTACCGCGGCCTCGAATTCCAACGCATCCGCGAGCATCTTCTGAATTCGCCCGCTCAGCTCTTCGGCCTTCCGCAGATCATTCTGGATTTCCTGGACCGCGGACAGGTACTCGCCGGCCGCGTCGGGAGAAGTGCCGGGCTCGATTCCTGCCTGCCGGAGCGCCTCGCTCCAGTTGACGTTCCATGCAGCCCGGCGGCCTTCCAGTTCCGCGATCTCCCGCCCCAGGCGGTCGATCTCACGAACTTGCGCTTGCCGATCCGACTGGAGACCGATGCGCTGGCTGGCGGCGCGTTGGGCCCGGCCCAGTGTCTCCTCCGCCAAGTCGAGCAATCCGGGTGTGTCGCCGGCCTGCGCCACGGCGCCGAATGCCGCCAGCAGAGTCCGCATGGCATTGCTGATCACCGTCTCACGCGTCTCCCATTCGGTGAGCTGCGACCTTAACTCTCGCAGAGCCGATAGCAACTGGATAACGCCATCGCGCTTGCGCACCCAGTTCGTCATCGCAGCCGGTGACGAGGACTGTATCCCTGCGGCGGACCACGCCTCGGTCCAGCCCGCCCGCGCCTTTTCGGTTTCAGACAGAACTTCCGCCAGCTCAAGCGACGCGGTGGTGCGCCGTTGCTCCCAATCCGCTATCTGTACGTCCAACATGGCGACGCGTTCCACCTTCTCCGCGGCTTCGCGCATGCGGTCCGCCAGCGTATCGGCCTCCTTTACGGCGTCGCCGTAACCTGTTGTGAGATCTCCGGCGCCCATTCGCGTCAGGAATTCCACGCTCTCAGGCGCGTCCACCTGCGCGTCGCGCCACGCTCTCTGAATCGCGCGCCAGCCCAACTCACGGAGGGAGCGAGCACCGCGCAGATCGTCTAGGGTGGGTACCGCATGGGCGGCGATTACAGCAGCCCGTTCGGTCCGTGCCCCGCCCAAGCTCTTTTCGATTTCGGCCAGACTCTCCTTGGCGGCGCGCTCGGCAGATTCGCGCGCCTGGAGTTCCGCCCGCATCTCCTCAATGAATTCGGCGCCTGGCACGGGAGCCGTTTCCAGATCGTCGACGCTACCCGACCAAAGCGGCAGCGCTTTCAGCGCGGCGCGGAGTTTGGCCTCATGAGACGCGATCCCACTGCGAAGCTCTCGGACCTTGGCGAAATCCATCTCGCGCCGTGCGCGGTTCACCATACGCTCTAACGGAGTGGAGTCCGCCAACTCAGGCAGATCTCTCAGCGCCTGCTCGAGTTCGTTTACCTTGAGGCGTGCGCTCGCCAGTGCACCGTCGAGTGACTTCCGCTGAGCTTCGAGTTGCGGCGCCAGCGCGGCGAGTTCCTGGACATGTTTCCGGACGATTACGCCTGGTTCCAGGCTCGGCGCCTGTTCCAGCGCGAGGCCCGGCCTCAGCATGTCCAATTGCTTGCGGATGGTCTGGTTGGTCTTCTCCAGGTCACCCTCGCGCCGGGCGCAGTCCTGCTTGGATTTCTCGATGGCGCCCTTTTGTTCGTACAGGCGCCGGATGCGATCGTCCTCTGCGACCAGATCGGACGGAATTACCAGTGCCGCAATCGCCTCCGCACTACGCGCGACCTCCGTTTCCGACTCTTTCAGGGACTGGCGCGCGGCTTCCATCGCCCGCCCCCCACTCGCGAGTCGCGTGCCGAACTCCGCGTCCAGTTTGGGAACGCCGGCCAGTTCCTGCCACTCAGCGAGCGCCTGCTTGCGGCCGGCAATAGTGGGGAGGGCTTTCTGAATGCGCTTCAGCCGTTCAGACTCGCGGCCAGTTTCATCAAGGCCGGTCTTGCAGGTGGCGAGTTGCAGTGCCACCTCGGCCACGGCTCCGCGATTTTTCTCGAAGGCCGCAACACCCACCTGTTTCTGACGCAGTTCGGAATTGGCTTCCTTGATCTGCCTCAGACGAACGTGGATCGATTTGCTGCTCGCCCTCGGAGCGTATAGTTCCCCAGCCTGCTGGTCCAGTCGATCCAGCGTGGACTGCAGACCGATCACGCCGGCGGCTGCTTGAAACAGAATCTTGCCGACCTCACCCTCTCCCGTCGCGATCTCGCGTCCGCCTCGCACCAACCTCTCATGGCTGATACCGAACATGTTCTCGAAATCCGTGCGCGTGAGGCCCTGTAGAAGCTGTTCTAACTCAGCATCTTCCACCACCGATGTGTCATCGGTCGCGCGCAGCGATTGCAGGCGTGCCTTGCGCCGGATGAACTCCAGCCGGCGGGAGCCGGACGCCAGAGTCAGCCCGATCCGCAGGTGGCCGTAGGGGTGAATGAAGGAATCGGAGGTCTGCGTAGGGATGCCATACAAGCTATCGGCAAGAGCACGCAATGCGGAAGTCTTGCCCGCTTCATTTAAGCCATAGATGATCGTGAACGCGCCTGGGAATTCCAGACGCCGCCCGGTAAACGGTCCATAGGCGATCAGGTTTAAGGATTCCAGCCTCATTTGCCCTCTCCTTTCAGGAGCAGCGGCTCCACTGAGAAAAGGGCCTTTCGCAGCAATTCAGTTTCCTGCGGGTCCACGCACTCGTCGCCCAGCGTGACAGCCCCTTCCAGCCTGGTTTTCACTTCCCCGAATGTCTGCCGAAGCTCTTCCAGCAGCGCGGGGTCCTCCGCGAATTTCCTCACCAGTGCACTCAACTCACCGGCCGCTCCAGCGTCCACGGAGTTGGACGCCGCGGCGGTCTGCGGCACCAAGACTAACTTCTCCACGTGAACCGGAACCGGCGCGTCGCCGGCGAGCGCCCGGAGGCGCGCGCGCCATCCCGCTACGTCGGCTGCCGCGCGATTCCATGCGGCGCCATGGCCCGCGATCTCGAAACGTAATGCCAGAGTGCGCTCATCGGCAGCCGCTGCCGCTCGTGAGATGGCCTCCTGCGCCAGTTCCTCCAGGTCCTCGCAGGTAGTCTCGTCGTTCGCGGAAAGGCGCAGCACCTCCCAGCGCACCACGTCCAAAGGTCGGAAATCCAGGCTCACGCCACCATGGTCGTCCACATCCACCAGGTAACAGCCGCGAGGTCCGCACTCGCGCACGTTACGACCTTGAATGTTGCCGGAGAAGACGACCCAAGGGTCGTGCGCCAATTCCGTCCGCGTGTGTACGTGCCCCAGCGCCCAATATTGGTACTGATGAGAGCGCAGACTTTCGAGGGAGCACGGCGCGTACAGCTCCTGCCCGGCGGAGAATGTTGCCGATGTGTGCAGCACGCCGATATTGAACGTGCCGGCACTCCCTTTTGGGAAGGCGCCCGTTAGGTCCTCCGCAATGTGACGGTTGCGAAAGCTTTGGCTGTAGAGCGTCGCTTCGTGGCCGGCTGCCTCGACTCGTTCCGGTTTCCGGTGATCGAAGAAGTGGACGCCGTCACCCCAGGGCAGCACCAGGGTCATGCGGTTAGCTGCGTCATGATTGCCGAGCGAGATATAGACCGGTATGCCGGCCGCGCGCAGCCGCCTCATTTCGGAAACGAAGTACAGCCCGGTATTGCAGTCGCGCCACTCGCCATCGAACAGATCGCCCGCGATCACCACAAACGTGACAGCCGACTCGATCGCGACGTCGACCAACCTCGACAGCGCCTTGCGAGTTGCCAGTCGGATATCTTCCAGAGGCGCGCCGGGATATTCTTCCAACGACAGCAGCGGGCTGTCCAGGTGAATGTCGGCCGCGTGAATGAATCGGAATGCCATCGAGTCTCCTCTAAACGGACTGGCCCGCTTTCGCCGGTTCCGGCTCGACTTCCCGCCACCCATTCAGGAGCGGAAAGTAGAGGGCCGCACGGACCGGACGCTGCTCCATGGAGGAGAAGATCCGGCGGTACGTTTCTAATTGGCCGCGGTATCGCTCGCGCTCGTTGTCGAGGAAGGCTTCCAGCCCTGAGCCCTCATGCGAGCTGGTCTTGTAGTCGACTATCCAGCGGACACCTTCGTCGTCGATGAAGGTGCGGTCCACCCTCACGCTGACGATTTCGCTATCTACCACACCGCATAACGCGTACTCGCACGCGGCGTCGTGGTGATTGCCCAGAATCCAGCGTCCGCGAGCGTCTTCCACGACGCGGGCGATCGCATTCCCGACCTGCTCGACCGCTTGCTCCAATTCCGCCGAGGGCACGCCGAGAGCAGTCAGTGCCGCGCGATACGCCGGCGCGCTCGCCGCGATGCGCTCTCCGGACCATGCGCCGAGTCCGTCTTCGGCGATTCGGCGGAGCAGTTGGTGGGCCACGGTCCCGATATGCCGAACGGTATCGCCCGCCCACCGGAAACTCACAACGGCGGGAGTGCGTTCGTCGGTTGCCTTTTCCGGCGCTCCCGGGCCGGGCGGAGGAGCGGGCAGGCGCCATCCGGAAGCCAGCCGCTGGATCGTTTGCGGCACTCGTGTTTCGACCGGGGCGACGCCGCCGGCGTTGGAAGGCAGCGCCGCCGCCACGCGCTGAAATGCGGGTTCGGCGAAGGTCCACATGCGCCGCAACAGAGACGCCGACTTGGGAGCTTGCATGGCTACGATTCCGTTCTTCACCTGTAACGCCGTATGGCCGAGCAAGTGCAATTCGGATTTTGCCCGGGTCGCGGCCACGTAGAGCAGACGACCGGCTTCGAATTCCGATTTCCGCACTTCCACGCGCTTGAGGTAGCTATACGTCCGGTCCGGTTCGGCGCCCGTCGCGGAGATGGGAGCCAGCAGAAGCTCGGGCGCGCCGCGCAGCCGGGGCCGTTCCAGCCAGAGCATCAGGCGCGCCTCATCGCTTCGAGTGGTGCGGCCGAGGCCTGGCACGATCACGACGAACTCCAGGCCTTTCGCGTTGTATAGAGTCATCACCTGGAGCGAATCGTCAGCCTGCGAATCTGGATATGCGTAGAGCTTGTGAATGCGTTCTTCGAATGCCGCGACGTCGAGGGTGCCGCCGCGGTCCATCTTTTCGAGGAGACCGAAAAAAGCCGCGGCGTTTTCCAGGCCCGTTTCGTCCGCGGCGCAGGCAGGTCCACCGAGCGCCAGCCAGACACTCTCCACCCACTCACGCAGCGCTGTGGGACGTGTGGTGAACGCCTTCTGGAGCACCGAGCGTACGCGGTCCAGCCGCTCCTCCGCGGGCGCTTCGCGCATCAGTGCCCAGACGGTAGTGTGAGGATCACGGGCAACCAGCGTATCCAGCTCTGCCAGGCTCATGCCGCACCAGGGGGCGCGCAGAAGTGCCAGCCAGGCGATGCGGTCCGCGGGATGCAACAATGCGCGGGTGAGGCAGGTGAGGTCCTGGATCAGCGGGAGGTTCGCGAGAGAATCGATATCCACCGCCCGGAACCGGAGGCCGGCCTGGCGGAGAGCTGGCAGAATGGCGGCGAGGTGGCTGCGCGCGCGCACCAGAATCGCGATCTTGCCCGCATTGCGGGCTTGCGCCGCGTGGACGAGTTCCACCACTTTCGCCGCTTCTGCCTCGTCGTCGCGTCCTACAAAGGGATGCAGCGTCACTGCCGGATCCTGGCCGCGGGGATGCGCCCAGTCCGACCGCGAATAGGGGATCGCGCCGGTAGAGACGTCCTCATTTTCGGCCAGGATGCCGGGGAAGTTCTCGTTCACCCACTCCACCACACCGCGATCCGACCGGAAGTTGGCGGTCAGCTTCAAAAGCTCCAGCGGCAGACCGCCGATGCCTTCGGCGCTCGCCTTGAGAAACAAACCCACTTGTGCCTCGCGAAAGCGGTAGATCGACTGCATGGGGTCGCCCACCACGAACAGCGTGCGGCCATCGCCCGGCTGCCAACCGGCGGTAAGCTTCTCGATGAGGGCGTATTGGCTGACAGAGGTGTCCTGAAACTCGTCTACCAGGAGGTGCTCGATACGGGCATCCAGGGCGAGGGCCAGATCAGTGGGCTCTTCCGCATTCCCGAGCGCCCGCTGCGCCGCCATGGCGACCTCTGCATAGTCGGCCTGGCCGGTCCCGGCAAATATCACTTTCAATTGCGCGACGGCCATGGGGAGCAGCCGGACCAAGGCCTTGAGTACCTGCCATTGCTGTTCCGAAAAACGCGGATAGGGAAGGTGGCGGAGTTCGGCCATGGCCGTCCGCAGCGGTTCGTTGGCGGAAAGCGTGGCGATGAGGTTGACGCACCGCTGCTTCGAGGCCTTGTCGGACGCGGGAAAGCCTTCCGCCACGGTCAGCCTCTTCCGCCATTTATCGTCGTTCGTGAGCAGTGTGTCGACCATCCCCATCCAGGCGTCGATCCGGTCCACCCGGGGCAGCCCAATGATTCCCGCGCAGGCGAGAGCGCGGCCTTCACGGCGCTCCGCTGTCAGGTTCCTGGCTGCCGCGGCGGCAACCGCTGCCATCTCGCCCGACAGCGCTCCGGGCACCAGCGCGCGCGTCTTCTCTACGCCATCGAAAATCGCATTTTGCAGGGCCTGTTCCAGCGAAGGGCGAGCCTGTTCCAAGTCGCCTTCTCCCGCGACGTGACGCAGCCACTGATCTCGCTTCGCCAGCATCGCGGCTATCAGACCCTGAAGTGTCGGGAAATTATTATCCAGGTGTTCCAGAAGCGCGGCCACGTCGTCGCTCCACGCGTCAGTCTCCAGCAGTTCGATGGTGCGGCGTGCGGCTTCCGCATACAGATCGCCGGGTTCTTCCGCGATATCCGGCGGCGAACCCATTCTTGACACCCACGGCATCTGCGTAGTGAGCCCGAAGCATAGCGAGTCGATAGTGCGGATGCGCAGGCGTGCCGGATTCTTGAAGAGATCCCATTTCATGGCGGCGCTGCGTTCCTGGGCGGCGCTGGCCAAGTCCCAGGTGAGCGCCTTGTGTTCTTCCTCGGGACGCGGCCCGCGGGAATCGCGTAGGGCATTCAGGACGCGCTGCCGCATTTCGCCTGCGGCCTTCTTCGTGAAGGTAATCGCCAGCACAGCTTCGGGCTCGTCCACGCGCGCCAGGAGGGTGAGGAAACGCTGGTTCAGCAGTTCCGTCTTGCCCGAACCGGCCGGGGCCTGCACGATGAACGAGCAGCTTGGGTCGAGAGCGCGCCTCCGCTGTTCGGAATCGGGAGCTGTCATCGTTCCGCCTCCTCTTCGTCGCCGAGCGAGTAGCATTCCGCGACGCGGCACAACCCCGCGAGCGAGCAATACCGGCAGCTCTTGGAGCGATCCTTTGGGCCAGCCTCAGCGTGTCCCGCACGGAACTCGCCGGCCAGCCGCTCCAGCACCACCCGCCATTCGCCGACCATGGACGCAAGGTCGGCGGAGTCGGCGCCTGGCACGATTCCGGCCGTGGATGTCCAGCCGCAAAACCCGAGGTCGCCCGCTTTCAACTGTGCGAACAACACACCGGCGAGCGGTCTCTAATGGGTGACACTGTAGAGCGGCAACTGCGGTTCATCCGGCCGCTCGGTGGCCCACTCGTTCATGGACGTCTGGCGGGTTTTGTAGTCGATGATGATCTCGCTGCCGTTCGGCAGGCGGTCGACACGGTCGGGCCTGACGCGGGCGTGGATGCCGCTCAAGTCGGCGTAACGCTCGCCCTCAGGCTGGATCACTTCGAACGCGCCGCGCTGCTTCTCGATGTCGAGCCAGGCGGAAACGAGCCGCTCCAGGCGGCGGCTTTCCAAGAGCGCGAAACGCTGGGGGATCTCGCCGCCGATGCTGCGCTCCAGGCGCTCGATGGCTGTCCACACAGAGGCGCGAATCACCTCGGCGATATCGCCGCGGGCGCAAAGGTCGTCGTGGGTACGAACTTCCTTCCAAAACTCTTCGAGCGCCGTGTGCACCAGCGTGCCGCGTCGGCGCGGGTCGAGACCGGGCACCGGAACTTCCAACGCTTCCGCCCCCAGGCGCAGTTCGGCGAAGGCGCGGAATGGGCACGCGGATTGATACTGGAATACCTTCGTTCCACCGCGCTCCCAGGATTCAATTGGCGGAGCCTGCTCATCGACCCGCCGATCCATGGTGCGTGACGCCTGAATGATTTCCGCATAGGCCGGGGAGCGGTCGATCTCCAGTTCTGCCGAATCGATCTTCCGGACCGCCAGAATCAGCGGGCTGGAAGACACCTCGTGGTCGTCAACCAGCGTCGGGTAGCTCAGCACCAAGTCGGGCGCGCTCGCCAGAAGGCGCCGGGTAAGCAGAGAGGCGAACTCCAACTCCCGTTCGGCGGAGCAGCGCGGCAGGCCGGCTTCCCGCTGCATTCGGATGGGAAGGAACGGGTTGGGCTTCGGCGGACCGGGCCACGCTTCATCGTGGAGACCGGCGATCCACAGGTGGTCGAAGGAAAGGCCCGACGCCTCCAGAGTTCCAAGCACCTGCACCGGGGTGTCTTCGCTCTCGGGCTGAAAGACGGCTTCCGCTGCGATTCGCGCGAGGAGCGAGACCGCCTCACCGATCGACAGGGCGCCCGCAAATGTGTCCGTGGCGGCGAACTGTGACAGCGTTCGGCTCCAGGCTTCGACAATCTGATATTCGACGCTGGTCAACGGCTGCTCGCCGGGCCAGCCCATCGCTGCCAGGAGTGACGAGAACGTGCGGCTCCATGCGGCGGCCGACGCAGTCGCCGGTGCCTGCTCGCGCAGGCGCATCCAGCGTCCGAGCGTGCGGCCGAGAACCGGGCAGGCGGTGCGTTCTTCACGGCAGAGCCGCCGTAACGATGCCGTTGAAACCTGCATCTGGCCCGCCTGGCGTATCCGTACATCCAGGAGACCGCGGCGGTCCCGTTCCGCGACGGCACCCGTTATATAGGGATTGAGGAGCAACGCGCTGGCGATCTCCCACTCGTTGTGCTGGGGTGCCAGGGCCAGGATGGAAAGAGCGCTGTTGACGAGCGGTTGTGTCGAGAGCGGCTCGCCCGCCGATATGTGATAGAGCCGTGGCAGGTTCGGCCGCCCCGGCAGTTGAGCCTCAGGTTCCAGAACATTGCGGAAGAACCGGGCCACCTGGCGGCGGCGTGCCTGCAGATCCGGAGACACCACTCCGATTCGCGTACCGCAGTCCCGCGCGAGCAATGTCCGCGCCCAACGTGCCGCGGCGTCGAGTTCGCTGCCGGTCTCGGAAGGCCACCCTTACAGCGACTTCAGCCGGCCTTGACGTCTGACGAGCGGCGATCTCGACGGCGCATCCAGCGGCGCGGCACGCATCGAGGAAATCGCGCTGCTGCGGCGTGAACTCGTCGAAACCGGCCAAGAGGATGGCTGCCGGTAAACGCAGACGCGAGATCTCGGCTCGCAAGAAATCCGGGAGATGCGCCCGATCGAGGAGGCCATCGTCATCGCAGCGGGTCTGAAATCGACGAGCCCACACTGCAAACATGCGGGAGTCCTCATTGCCCACGGTCTCCACACGCGATATGTCGAGACGCCAGGCTGTAGCCAAGGCCCAGGCCTCCTGCACGTTGGCGGCGGTCCCGCTCGCCTGCAGCAGTTCCGGGGACTGCTCCGATTGCGAGATGGTCTTTTGCCACAGGACGCGCTCCTGCCAGGTGTCAAGCAGGATCCGCGGCCGCTCGACAGTGAGACAGTCCTCCCACAGCGCCGACATCCAGCCATGCCGTGGGAGTACCGCCGGCGCTGGCCACCCGCTGTCGTCTCGGTTCTTCCGGAAGGCGTTGTACTCGCCCCGAAGAACCCTGGCGAGGTGGTGACTTCCCGTCACTACCGTTGACCCTGCCTCCAGGGCCTTCAGGATCTCGATCTGCACGGGCCCTCCCTTGAAAGATCGATTACGCAAACTTTATCATAGCGAGTTTCAGAGCTTATTTAATTAATACTTAGCAAAGAAGTGGCCGACCGTATTGAAGATCAATCTTGAAACCGGTCGACCACGATCCCGCAGCGATAAGCTCCGAGTGCTTGCAACCGCACTGATAAGCGCTTTAAAATGAGCGCGCTACCAGATTAAGGGAATCACATCTGATAATCTCGATAGAGCTTTCTTGACAAGGTGCACTTCTCTGCCATGCCGATAAACGTTTTGAATGAAATCGTCTCGTGGCCCGCGACACTGCCGTCTTGGCCGAGTGACGGATTGCGCAAGCTGCTGCTGCAGGGAGAACTGAGCGCCGAACATGCGCGCGAGATTTTGAAAATGCTGGAAGCCGCCCAAGGCTACATGGAAACGATCGCTTGTTAAAGGGCAAGTGCGTAGACGTTGATAAGGCGAATCAGGTCATCTATGTGCCGTAGGGGCTGGACGTTGTCCCCAAAACGGCGGCACTGGATGACCGATTTGCACAATCGCTGGCAAACGAAAATGAACGCGATCCAGTATGCCGCCGACGATCCTAAGAGAGTTCCCCCCAAACAACAGTCGCTGGCGAGTTTGTAGCCCATCCTCTCAACATCGGCGGACCAAGTCGAGAAGTATGCGGGGTTCCTCCCTGACGACCAGGAGCGGCTGGCCTGGTTGCGCAAAGTTGACGCTCTTTTGGCGCTCCGATTTACGACTCGGAGGATCTGATGTAGGCCGCATTTGGACTGGACTGAGATTCAAGAGAGCGATGTCGTCTCGATGGAGACAGGGCGGTGCCCATCGGGCCCGAAGGACAGCCGGAAGGTTACGTTTGCCCACCCCAGCCCGAACACCCTGTTAACCAACCACTCCTGTTCACCGGAGAATCTGAGAATTCGGAGAGAGAAAACGCGGGGTTCGACCGGAACCCTGACGGTTGCGCTCGGTTGCCGGACTCTCGGCTTCCGAACCGGAGAATGTCGCCGCAATCCTCGCGAGCGCGAAGTGGTTGGGAGACAGTGGCATTTGCACCGTCATGCCCGCTGGCACCGAGCACGGAAACACCGTTAACCACCGGGTATTGCGAATTGACGTGGTTGGAGTTTGGCTCCCCGAGTGCGACATTACAAGAAATGGAAATTTCCTGCCGCCGAGAGCGTGCCTGCAATCAGCTGATTCTAAAACCACCTCGGCTAAACCAGCGAAACTTGATTGCGACCTTTAGTGGCAGCCTATCGATATCTGTTTTACGTCTTACCCGAGCAGCCGAGTCGATATATTGCAAATGCGACGCGCTTCGTGCCGCTTCGCCGCGTCCTGAGCACGCCTTGAACCTCTTCCGGCCGCCATTTGCCTGCTGCGCAAGGAAGTGGCCAAAACGATCTTCTCACGACGCAAACTGGCCCGGCTATCGGGCAGAGCTCTGAACCCGATAATCCGTCGGGATCTGAAAAAGAGCACGATCCGGCTCGGCACGCTTGATACCGGTCACGGTGTAGCTCGTTTCTCCCGTGCGTGGGTCGACTGTCCGGCTCGAAAGCACGATTTGGAGTTCGCTGGAATACCACGTTTCAGACGTAACCTCGATCGCTTGTTCATTACCGGTCTTGCCAGGGGCAATCAGACGCGTGAGCCGGGTACCATCTGACAATGTTGGCAATCATCTGAAAACGCAGTTTTCTGAACTTTTGCCGTAAGGCAAGCAACATCATCGCGCCGAAGGCGCAATCATCGCTCCGATCATCCCAACGAAACTTTGGCTGAACGAAGTATCTTGTCTCAAGGCGGGAA
>DATAUH010000583.1:0-9480 GCA_036268375.1 Bryobacteraceae bacterium
GAGAAGCTTCCAGCGGCGATCGGGATGGTGAGAAAACGGAAAGGGCAGGCGATGAACGCCTGCCCTTTAGTTGATTCGCAGAAAATGCGGTTACTGCAACGGGCCCAGTCCGATGGGAGCGCCGGAGACGACCATGTCTACGCGGCGGTTTTGCTGGCGTCCGGCGGCTGTGTCATTCGTGGCCACGGGATCGTCTTTACCCAGACCAGTGGCGCTGACGGAGTCTTGCGGAACGCCCTGTGAGACCACGTAAGTGCGGACGGAGTCGGCGCGCTGCTGGGACAGCTTCATGTTGTAGTCATCGGAGCCGACGCTATCGGTGTGGCCTTCGAGTTGGATCTTTAGACCAGGGTAGGCCAATAAGATTCCGGAGACCTTGGCGAGCTTTTCGCGGGCGCCGGGTTTCAGAGTGTACTGGTTGAAGTCGAAAAGCACGTCGTTGATATCGACGATGAGACCACGCTGCGTTTCGCGCGTGGCGAGAATTGTATTCAACTGCTGGAGCAGACGCTGACGCAGCGCGGTCTTGTCATTTTCCGCTTGCTGGCGCTGCTGTTCGGCAAGTTGGGCGGCCTGCTGCGCGCGGGCGGCGTCGGCCTGCGCGGCCTGCTGCTGGGCCAAAGCGGCGGCTTTAGCAGTATCGGCGGCGGCGCGTTCCTGCTGGGCCTGAGCGGTGGCCTGCTCGGCTTGCAAACGGGCCTGGTCCGCAGCGGCTTTGGCCTCCTCAGCAGCCTTACGGTCTGCTTCGGCTTTGGTGCGGCGCTCGTTGTCCGCGGCGGCCTGCTGTTGAGCCTGCTGCGCCTGTTGCTGGGCGGCGGCTTCACGCGCGGCTGCTGCGGCCCGTTCATTGGCAAGCTGCTCGTCGTGAATTTTGCGGAACGTGATGATGCGAGCGTCTTCCGCCATCTGGGCGGCTTCGCGAGCGTCGGTCTCCGATTCCTTACGATTGCGCGAACCGTGCAGGAACCCTTCGGCGTTCTGCAGACTGACAACGGCCTTTTTATAAGTGTCGTTGGCGTATTTCTCCGCTCCGGCAAGGCGGGCGATTTCAACCGCGTTCTCAGCTTCCGCGAGCTGCAGCGGGCCCTTAGCGTTGACTTTTACGGGCTGGTAATTGGTGCGATCGAGAACATATTGCCCGCGCTGGAGTAATTCATACTTAGCGTCGACTTGTTCGATGGTCCCGGCGGTGTCGTTGCGAATGAAATTTTCAGCTACTACGACGTTACTGGGTTGAGTTACTGCGAAGTAGGGCTCGGCCGTAACTATGAGACCGAAGGTTTGCAGGTCGGTAGTGGAAAGAAGCTTGGCGTGATCGCCTTCAAGAACGACTTCGCCTAAGTTATTGGCGCGGCCCTCGGTGGTGATTCCCCACAATACATAAGTTATGTATTCGGGGCCAAACTGGTTCGCCGACGTCATGTGATTGAGAGAAGTTTCGATTTTAGTGGAGCCCATTTGGCTGGAAACATGGGCCTCTCCGCGCGCGGCGGGCATCAATTCCGTGCCGCGAAAATCGATCTGAGTCGTTCCGGTTCTGTGATGGTAATTTACGGCCTTAATAGTACGGGACACAACCGTGACGCGAAAGATTGGTTGTCCGGAATCGGGAGTAAGTGGCTGCTGCTTCTGATTCTGGGTCGGATTGGGCACTTGAGCGCTGAGTACGCCAATCGTGAATAGAATGAGGGTTAGTGGCTTCATCGTGATCCTCTGCTAAAGGCGAATTTGCAGTTAGCCTACCGATGTGCTGCAGCATACGAACAGTCCGTATGCGATGCTAAACTGTATCTTCCATGCTGTCGATCGTAATTCCGATCCACAACGAAGAACATTCGATCCTGCCTCTGTACGATCGTTTGTCCTCGGTGCTTGAACAGTTGCGCCGGCCATACGAACTGATTTTTGTGGACGATGCATCCACCGACCGCAGCTTCGAGTTGCTAGCGAACCTGGTGGAGACGGACGGACGGCTGAAGGTGATCCGGCTGCGGCGCAATTTCGGGCAAACGGCGGCGCTCTCGGCGGGGTTCCACGAGGCGAAGGGCAGCATCATCATCGCCATGGACGGTGACTTGCAGCATGCGCCGGAGGATATACCTGCTCTCCTCGAAAAGATCGACGAGGGTTACGATATCGCCAGCGGATGGCGTAAAAACCGCGTCGACAACGCAATTATGCGCAAAATTCCATCGCGCATCGCCAATTGGATGATGGCGAAGGCCTCAGGTATGGACCTGCGGGATTTCGGCACGACTTTCAAGGCCTACCGGGCGGAGGTGCTGCGCGATGTCAACTTATATGGCGAACTGCATCGCTTTATTCCGGCGCTTGCGAGTTTTTACGGCGCCCGAGTGGCTGAAGTGCCGATTCGTAGTACGCCGCGCGCTTCCGGCGATTCGCACTACGGCATCGGGCGCACCTTTCGCGTGCTGTTTGACATTCTGACGATCAAGTTTCTGCTGAAATACTTCACCAGGCCTATGCATTTCTTCGGAGTGCTGGGGCTTTTGGGCGTGGTTTCGGGCGGCGGGACGCTGGCGTGGCTGGCCGTACTAAAAATCCTGGGCCATGACATCGTGGTGGAGCATGAACCGCTGATGGTGGCAGCGGGACTGTTTCTGCTGGCAGGATTGATGATGTTTTCGACCGGCCTGATCGGCGAAATGCTGATGCGCACGTATTTCGAAAGCCAAGACCGGCGCATATACGCGGTGCGCGAAATCGTCACGCGTAAGCAACGAGGTTTGGCCGGCGGAGCGCTGGGCGGCCTTTAGTTCTTCAAGCTCGAAGGGCTTCCTCAGGCGCGCCATCGAATGCGCGGCCGCGGCGCCAGTGATCTTCGAACAGACCTTTCATGGCTTCACCCATGCCTTCGTGCTGGAACACCACGGCTGTCCAAACGGGGCGGGTGATTACGGGATCGAGAAGGGCAATCATGCCGTCGCGCGCGTCGAAAACGGCGAGCTTCATGGGCAGTGATTCGGCGATGCGGATTTGGACGCCGGCGGTTTCGTAATCGTTAAAGCGAGCGCGGTGGCGCTCATCGAGGGCTCCGGCTTCGAGGAGCAGGCGGCAATCGACGCCTTTGGCGCGGGCCTGCTTTACCAGCTGTTCATCGAGTGGATCGACAGCGTAGGGTGGACGTGAGAACTCGATGTACTCGTGTTTGACCTCGGACAACATGCGGCGGTATTCGGCGGCGGTTTGTACGGGCTCGGTAACGATGCGGAGGAAGTCGAGGGTGCCTCGGCCGCCCTGGCCACCGGAATACAGGCTTTTAAGGTCGTCGATTAGGGCGGACCCGGCGCGGCGGTTGTCGTTGAGTTCCTGCTCGAGCGTCTGCCGTTTCCGGCCCAGGTATCCCGGTATCGACAGGCTGGGCTCAACGGCGGAGAAGAGCTTGGTCTTTTCCTGTACGACTTGAGCGAAGCCCTTTTCGACCAGACTATCCAGTACTTCGTAAATCTTTTGGCGTGGCACGTGGGCGCGGGCGGCGAGTTCCAGGGCTTTGAACTTGGGGTGCCCGAGTAGGACCAGGTAGGAACGCGCCTCGTAGGCGTTAAGTCCTAACTGTTGCAAGCGCCGCCAATACCGCTGAAAGTCTACTTCAGCCAATTCTTCGCCCATGATCTACTCACCTTATCAGAAGCCGCAGAGGTCTGATGCGCGCGCGCGGCGCAGGTTAGGCGCTGACGGAGTACGGAGTAGAACATTCGAGTTAGGCGCGCTCCCGGGATCGAAAAAACGAACAGGCAGGCTACGTGCCGGTCGAAGGTCAGGAGCAGTAGTCACGATAGGCTACAATAAGTGAAAGCGCGCTCGGCAAGTACGGGGACCTTGCTCACTCCGCTCCGGCCTTTTTCGGGTCAATTTGACTATTTGACTTGGTACTACCCGATCTCTACAATTGAAAGAGACCCGCCCAGGAATTGTATGGCTGATAACAACGTTGCATTGAACGGTCCTACTGCTGGTAGCGATCTGAAGCAAAAGATTCGAATTGTGGTGGCGGACGACCACCCGATCTTTCGCGATGGGTTGTGCAAGCTGCTCGCCCTCGAAGATGATTTCGAAGTCGTGGCGCAGGCTTCGGACGGACGGCAGGTACTGGAAGTATTGCAGCAACTTGAGCCAGATATTCTCTTGCTGGATTTGAAAATGCCAGGGCTTGACGGTCTGGCGACGCTGCAGCGCTTGCAGGCGGCGAAGAACAAAACGCGCGTGATCGTGCTCACGGCGTCGGACGATAAAAACGAATTCGTACAGGCGATGAAGCTTGGGACCTCCGGCATCGTTTTGAAGCAGACGGCGACGGAGTTGCTGATCAAGAGCATTCGCAAGGTGCATGCGGGTGAGATCTGGCTGGATTCTCACACCACAGCGGCGGTGATCCGACAGTTCGTCGCCAACGATGAAGCTCCGGCGCCGCAGAGCGCACCCATGGCTCCGACGCGTGACCGCGAACGTTCACCGCTGAGCCAGCGCGAACGTGAGATCGTGGCGCTGGTGGCCCAGGGCTTCAAAAATAAAGAAATGGCGGAGAAGATGTTCATCAGCGAGCAGACGGTGAAGAACCATCTGCACAACATCTTCGACAAGCTGGGCGTATCCGATCGGTTAGAACTGGCGCTTTACGCGATTCACAACAACCTGCATACCGGGCGGTAGTCGCGAAACGCGGAAGCGCTAGAAAAAGGCGCACAGCAGATCGAAAAAGAATTCAAATAGCAAATCGGGAAATCAAGCTGTGAAAAGTCCCGCCCCGAACGAGGTTCGTTCCGGGCGGGACTTTTGTTTTAGCAGCAGCGGGATTTTATATCCCGGCGGTGCCTGCATATTCCTTGGCGCCGTATTCCTTCAATTTGTTGTGCAGCGTCTTCAGGCTGATGCCGAGAATCTCGGCGGCGCGGGTTTTGTTGTTGCGCGTGTGCTCGAGCGTCCGTAGAATCAGGCCCTTTTCGGCCTCTTCCACCGTGGTGCCGACGGGGAAACTAACCTGTTCCTGATCGTTGTCATGTCCGACCGCGGCCGCCACCGGAGCGGGCGCACTTACACCTTCCAGGACGGGCGCCGGAGATGCTTCGCGGGAAGAGCCGTTGGTGACGGCAACGGCAGGCGACGATATCGAACGGCCCTGCAGGAAGGCCGGAAGGTGTTTGAGTTCGATGGTTCCTTCGCCGGCGATGATGACGGCGCGTTCCAGGACGTTGCGCAGTTCACGGATATTCCCCGGCCAGTTGTGAGCGGTGAGCGATTCGAGAACGGCCGGCGACATGTCGCTGACACGGCACTCGTGTTTGCGGTTGAGATCGCCGATGAGAGCTTGCGCGATCGAGGGGAGATCGTCTTTGCGCTCGCGCAGCGGCGGCAGGTGAATGTGAAAAACGTTGAGGCGATAAAAGAGGTCCTCGCGAAGGTGTCCGCCCTTGACGGCTTCTTCGGGTATTTTGTTGGTTGCCGCGATGAGGCGGACATCGACTTCGAACTCGTTCTTGCCGCCCAGGCGCCGGACTTTGGAATCTTCGAGAATGCGCAGCAGCTTGGCCTGTGTAGGCATCGGCATTTCGCCGATTTCGTCTAGCAGCAACGTACCGTGCTGGGCAACTTCAAAACAGCCGGCGCGGCGTTCGGATGCGCCGGTGAAGGAGCCTTTTTCGTGTCCGAAAAGTTCGCTTTCGATGAGAGTTTCAGGAAGCGCGGCGCAGTTGATGGCGACGAACGGACCCTGCCGGCGCGTGCTGAGCGCGTGAACGGTGCGGGCGACCATTTCCTTGCCGGTGCCGCTTTCGCCCGTGATGAGCACGCAGGCTTTGCTGGGCCCGGCCTGTTGCAGCAGGGCGAAGATTTCCTGCATACGCGGCGAATTACCCACCATTTCGCCGAGGCTTCCTTTATATACCAGTTGCCGCTCCAGGTTGCGATTCTCCGTGCGCAGGCCGGCATGCGCGCCCGCGCGGCGGAGGAGAACTTGCATCGTGGCAGGCTGGATGGGCTTTTCGAGGAACCAGTAGGCTCCCAGTTCGTGAACGGTTTTTACGGCCGTATCGATATTGCCGTAAGCAGTGAGCACAATGGCGGGAGGCATATCGCCGGAATCGCGCAGTTTTTGTAAGAGGCCAAAACCATCGAGGTTTGGCATGTTGAGATCGGTGACGATGACGTCGGCGTCGAATTCGGAAAGCTTTACGAGGGCGTCCTGCCCGTCGCTGGCAGTGCGAGCAGTCATGCCCCAAGCGGATACCATAGCGGCCAATCCGCTACGCTGGCTGGCTTCGTCATCGACGATAAGAACTTTGATCGGCTGGTTCAATTGGCAGGTCCTTTGCAGGTCGGGCTATACTACCATTTTACGGCTTACAGCTCACTTCGGCGCAGTGCTTGCAATACTAGGGCAAGAGCTTTTCATGTCCAGAACCTTGCCCGAAATCGAAGATGCTAGTATTAAGGCTAATCTTCGGTTTGGAACGTCTAACGATCAGTACGCAAGCGCACGAGGTAAGATGCTGGAACTAGTCCGCCGGGCTCGGCGGCGCCTTTTAAATACTGAGCTGCTGGCGCAAGGCGCTAACGCGTTTTCCGCGGCCTTCGCTACGTTCATTCTCCTTCTCATTCTGGGGACGCAGATTCTGGATTGGTACTGGTTGGCGGTGATTCCACTGGCGGCCGCGGGTGCGGGAATCTACCTGGCCGTGCGGCGAGTGCCTTCATCGTATCGCACCGCGCAATTAATAGATGAACGCGCCGCGCTTTCGGATACGCTATCCACCGCCGTATTTTTCGGCGAACGGTCGGACGTTTCGCCGGAGTTGCTGAAATGGCAGCGAGCGCGGGCGGAGGAAGCGGCGGCGAAGGTAGATCTGCCGCGCGCGCTTCCTTATTCGACGCCGCGCTCGGCGTATGTGGTGCTGGCGCTGGCGCTGGTGGCGAGCAGCTTGTTTGCGCTGCGCTACGGCATCAGCAAGCAGTTGGATTTAGGCCGGCCGCTGGCAAGGATGATTGCCGACCAGTTCACGCCACCCGAGGGGAAGAAAGAAGTCGCGCAGAACCACAAGCGGCCGACCGCAGGCAAGGACGATTCCGACACGAAGGATGACGCCGCCAGCCAGGACAAGAGTCAGGATCAGAACGCGCAGGACCAGCAGAACGGGGACGATCCGGACGACAAGGGAAACTCGCAAGGCGACGAAAAGGGCGGCGATCCGAAAGACCAGGCATCGCAGCAGAAGGGCGCGGAGCAGGGACAGGACGGGCAGGGCCAGGAAGCGCAACAGGCGGATGATCGCGACCAGAAGGACAGCGGCGAGCAGGGATCGGCAAATCAGGGCGATAACAAAGGCGACGCGAAGCAGCAGGAATCGGACGGCAAGGCGCAGAACAACAATGCCGGCGACAGCAACAGCCTGTTGAGCAAGATGAAGGATTTTGCGGAAAACCTGTTCTCCAAAATGAAGCCGCAGCAGCAACAGAACTCGGCCGCGCCGCAGCAGGGTCAGCAGCAGAAGGGCCAACAGGCGCAGGGTCAGCAGCAAAAAGGCCAGCAACAGAACGCGAAGGATGGCCAGCAGGGGCAATCTGAACAGGCGGACGCGCAGCAGGGGCAGAGCGGCGATCAGAAGGAAGGCCAGGAGAGCCAGGGCAAAGGCTCAGGCGATAAGGCGCAGGCCAACAAGCAGCCGGGAAGCGGCGTAGGCAGCGAGGATGGCGACAAATCCATCAAGCGGGCGGAGCAGTTGGCGGCGATGGGCAAGATCACGGAGTTGATCGGGAAGCGCTCGGCGACGGTGACGGGCGAATCCACGGTGGAAGTGCAGAATACCAGCCAGCAACTCCACACGGCCTACGTGCAGAAGGGCGCGCAGCATACGCAGACAGGCGCGCAGATCGACCGGGATGAGATTCCGGTGGCTCTGCAGCCGTATGTCGAGCAGTATTTCGACCAGGTACGCAAGCAACCCGCAGTGACCGCGGCGCCTGCGAAGAAACAGCAGCCCTAAGAGGTTAGTTTTCCCAGGCGCGCTTGGGCACGCCTTGATCGCGATCGGCGACGCGGTCGTACAAGTAATAAGTCGAGACGGTGCCGAGAGCTTCGTTATACAGGCTCTCCTGGCCCAACCCTTCTTTCAGGTCTTCTTCAAACTCGTGCAGGGCTTTTAGATCTTCGGCGAGCGCGGCGCGTTTGCGGCCACTGGGTGTTTGAAAGAACTTCTGGTAGCCCGCATCGATGAGAACGCCGATTTCCTGACCCATAATGACGCCGGCGCGGTCTGAGATATCGACTGAAGCGCCGCTTTCCCTGACGTCGACCGCGCAATCGCCGCGAGAGATGCGCGTCGCTCCGTTGGGGGCGGAGGCCACGGTGAAGCCGGCCTTACGGACATTGTCGAGGCGATCGGAAAATGTCGGGTTCTTGGGGCGCTCACGGCGGAAGAACATATGGCTCATTATAGCGGGGTAAGCGCCGGATTTCTCACGTTTTGGGGAAACGGAGGGCGGCGGTACGGCGCCAGTTTCCAGGAGGGAACGATGCCGGTATTTCATCCGGGCGTGAATCACGCCCATAGTCCAAGCGGAAAATGGTCCGTGGTTCAGGCGCACCCGAACAGTTCTTTCGAATTGAATATGCTGTGTCCCAGGTTGACGCCGCGCGAGCTAGTAGGCGCGGCGATGTTGGTGAAATTCAGAGATAAACCGATCGCGCTGGATCACCTGATGTGGTATTTGATCACGGGACTGGGGCGCGACTATGACGAGAACGCGAATCTGAGCGCGATGCTGACGACGGATACAGGTGTTCAGGCGGCAATACGTGCGATATTGCCAAGCGGGCGGACCAGCGGAACCGTGACTACGTATCTGAAAATCGAACAGAGCGATTACGATAGCCAGGATCTGCGATTTGCGTTCGGCGCGATCGATCGCCTGGATCTCGAAGCGAATTTCACGGCGGGAACACTGCATGCGTGGTTCAAAGATCGGTACGAGTGGCATCCATACTACGCGGGTTTGTATACGGCATTTCCAGACGATGGGGCCCGGGACACGAACTGCGTTCATGCGGCGCTGGTGGAGCTGAAATCATCGGGCGCGGCCGATTTTTGGATGGTTGGCGAGGCGACCGCGCCATTGAGCGCGGTGATGCGGCCGGCGGGCGCGGCCGCGGCGGGTGGCTCGGACTATTGACGAACTAAGTCAGCGGTTATAGGGATACTCTTGTATCCAATGGAAGCCGCGATTGATCTGCATCTTACTCAAGTCGACTAACTGAAGGTCGAACTGCAGTGGCTGACGGTCGATTTGGCCGATGAAGGACATCTGGTTGGCCGCGGTGCGCGTGAAGGTAAAGTTACCTGCGGGCTGTCCTGCACGTCCTCGGTTTGTGAGCGTCAACCGGTTATTTTTGGCGTCGATGCCAGCGCCGTACGCGGAGAAAGTGTTGTCCTGATTTTGAACCGAGAGGAGTTGCGGGAAATCGAAGAT